>NZ_JBHVCP010000003.1:0-85798 GCF_042803315.1 Streptomyces sp. NPDC057424 | reverse complement strand
CGACACGGGTCACCTCGTCGGCGAACGCGGACAGCTGGTCGACCATCGTGTTGATCGTGCTCTTCAGCTCCAGGATCTCCCCGCGCGCGTCCACGGTGATCTTCTGCGAAAGGTCGCCCTTGGCAACCGCCGTGGCCACCAGGGCGATGTTGCGGACCTGGCCGGTGAGGTTGCCCGCCATGAAGTTCACCGAGTCGGTGAGGTCACGCCAGGTGCCCTTGACCCCCTTGACGTCCGCCTGGCCGCCGAGGCGCCCCTCCGTGCCGACCTCGCGGGCGACACGGGTCACCTCGTCGGCGAACGCGGACAGCTGGTCGACCATCGTGTTGATGGTGCTCTTCAGCTCCAGGATCTCCCCGCGCGCGTCCACGGTGATCTTCTGCGAGAGGTCGCCCTCCGCGACCGCAGTGGTGACCTGGGCGATGGAGCGGACCTGGCTGGTGAGGTTGCCCGCCATGTGGTTAACGGAGTCGGTGAGATCGCGCCAGACCCCGGCCACGCCCGGCACCTGGGCCTGCCCGCCGAGACGTCCCTCGCTGCCGACCTCGCGGGCGACACGGGTCACCTCGTCAGCGAACGCGGACAGCTGGTCGACCATCGTGTTGACGGTCTCCTTCAGCTGGAGGATCTCGCCGCGGGCGTCCACGTCGATCTTCTGCGAGAGGTCGCCCTTGGCCACCGCCGTGGCCACCTGGGCGATGTCGCGGACCTGGGTGGTCAGGTTGCCGGCCATGGCGTTGACCGAGTCGGTCAGGTCAGCCCAGGTGCCGGAGACCCCCGGCACCTCCGCCTGCCCGCCGAGCGTCCCCTCGGTCCCTACCTCCCGGGCCACCCGGGTGACCTCGGAGGTGAACACGGACAGCTGGTCGACCATGCCGTTGAAGACCTTGGCGATGTCGCCCATGAGGCCGTCCGCGTCGTCCGGCAGCCGGGTACCGAAGTCCCCGTCGCGTACGGCCGTCAGGCCGGCCAGCAGCCGCCGCAACTCCTGGTCGCCCGGCACCGCATCGACGGCCCCAGTGCTGTCGCTGGTCATGCGCACCCTCGTTCCGCTCCCCAAGAGCCCTCGCAAGCCGAGAACTCGGAACCCCCCGGACCGATGGGCGGCCCGGTTGTCGTGCATGCGTTTCCACGGTCACAGATGTGCATGTGGTGTGGAAATACGCCGCAGGTTAACCCACGTTTCAAGCCCTGAACAAAGCCGGAACCGCCATCCTCGGCCTCTCTTTTCGGTCCTGCCGTCACGCCCGTGCAGGCGTCGCACGAGGGCGCGCGGCGGGGCGGAGCCGCCTCTCCCGCGTCATGTTCGCCGACCGTTCCCGGGAGCGGGTCCGCGGCGGCTCAGGAGACGGCAGCGTCATCGACCGAATCCCGTGTCTCCAGGATGCTGTCGACCCCGGTGATCTCGCAGAGCCGCCGGAGTCGAGGTGACGGCGCGACCACGCGCAGGGTGCCCGCCTGGTGGGTGAGGATCAGCAGATTCAGCAGCGTCGAGTCCGCGAAGGTGATGCCGGAGGCGTCCAGGATCACCTTCGGATGCTTCCCGGCCGCGGCGTCCAGCGCCTCCGCGAGCGGCGTGACCGAGTCCATGTCGTAGGCGCCGCGGGCGACGACGACCCAGGCCCCGCGCCGTTCGTACTGCAGCACCGCAGCCCCTTCCTGGGCATGCGCGGTGGCCCGCTCCGGCAGCGGCTCGGCGCCGGTGTCGCGCGTGAGCGCCGGCACACCGGCCTCGTCCCAGGGCACCTTCGGGCTCCTTCTATGGCTCTCCCCGACGGGAGCACGTCATTCGTTGCATGAAAAGTATGTCACGTATCCACGTTCCGGCAACGGTGTCCTCTAAAATGCTGGGCATGGTCGGAGTGCCCGAGTCCCACACCGGATGGACGTTCATCACCAGCCACGCGCGCGTTCTGGCAGCCATTGCCGACAACCCGAACGCCCGCATCCGCGACATCGCCGCCCGTTGCCGTCTCACGGAGCGCGCCGTCTCGCGGATCATCTCCGACCTCGAGCAGGACGGTTACCTGTCCCACACCCGGGACGGGCGCACGAACACCTACCGCATCGAGCCGGACAAGGTGCTGCGCCACCCGGCCGAAGCCGGCCTGTCCGTGGCTTCCCTGCTCTCCCTGCTCGTACAGGACGAGACCGACCGGGCCAGGAAGCCGGTCGCTCGGTAGGGCACCGGGTCCCACCCGAACCGGCAGCTTCGGCCAGCGACCTTCGGCTCAGGATTCGAGGAAGAATATCAAGGACGTCACCTCCGACAGGACGCTGACAAAACGGCGCTTGGCGGCCATCAATTCACCGAGCATGGCCAGCGCTTCCTCCTGGCCGGCCTCAGGATCGAGTTCCGTCATGTCGCTGTAAGCGACCGCCCAATCGTGCCACGCATTCTCCACGACTGGGAAATGCGAGGCCAAGCTGTTGGAGGCATCAACCCAATCCTTACGGATATCACGAATGTCCAGC
This sequence comes from Streptomyces sp. NPDC057424, assembly GCF_042803315.1. Lineage (NCBI taxonomy): Bacteria > Bacillati > Actinomycetota > Actinomycetes > Kitasatosporales > Streptomycetaceae > Streptomyces > Streptomyces sp. NPDC057424. Next base: position 83,323 of record NZ_JBHVCP010000003.1, on the reverse strand, counting down.
CGGTGTTTGTAATAAAGCGCATGCGCATGCGGTCGTGCAGGATTCCCCATGTCGGGCATCAAAGACACAAAGGTTCGCGCCCGCTGCGTGCAGTCGATCACGCCTTGCGATGCCAGCGCGATCAGCGACAGCGCCTTCGAAGACCCGAGGGAGCGCACCTCCATCATGCCGACGATGAGTTCTGTCGCCAGCTTGGACTCCTTCTTGCGATTGATTCTGAAGATCAGGAAGGAGTACCCCGCAAGGACCAACATGACGACCAGGGGTGCCAATAATTCCCGCATCACTGTACGCCTGAAACGTCGGTATCGACATCTCGCACGAGAAGCGGGTGCCCCAGTTCTTCAGCCGCAACTTTCATTTCAACTACGAGCCTGCTGCGCGCCGCCTTCAACTGCTCGAGCAGGTTGGCCAGTTCGCTGTGACGCCTGGATTCGGCATCCTGCACGAACTCGTCCACGGCCTCCATGTATCGAGAGCGCAGGCCAATAAAGTAGAACCAGCAATCACGAACGGCGGGACGGGTCAAGCCGATCCTGAGGGCCACATCAGTCTGGCTCGAAGTAGTGGAACGCGCGGCACTGAATATCGCACCCACCTCTTGTCGACTCAGATCATGAGGCGCACTCTCGATTTGCTTCTGTATGCGCGTGAAGCCCTCAATTTGCCTGCGCGACGTCTCACGAATGGCGACCATATGAGCCACGAGCCGGTCGTTGAACCTGCGCTTCTTGTCCTCCAGCTCGTCTTCGGACTTCTGCTTCCTCTTCAAGCGCTCCTTGATCGCTTCGACGTGCGTCCCCAAGTAGAGCACCAGTAGAGATGAACCCGCCGCGATCAATGCGGTGACAGTGGGGCCGTCCATGCCTTGCCCTCGCAATTCGCAGGTCGATTGCGGCTACATCGTGGTCGCACGGTACGCGCCCTGCTCCCCGCGCGGACGGGACACATGAGGAGGGATACGTGCCGATACGGTGGTTACCCAGGAACGGCAAGACATATGTTCCCGGAATCGCAACATCCGGTTATGCTGGTTCCGGTAAACCCGGCAATCCGCACTCGGCCCGCCCGGCACCGTCGACATGAATCCGATCGGCCGTTCAAGCGCCGGACCAACGACGAAGGTCCACGTTCCCCCCTCCCACTCCGCCGACTCGACCGCCAGGCTTGCCTTTGAAGGCCTTGAATCAATCGGTTGCCTGCCGACGACGGGGTGGACGCAATGACCGGCATGGTCAACCAGGTGCGCCCGCCACGGCGAGACGACATGAAGGCGTACGACAAGGCCACCTCGCGATCCGGGCGAACCCGTCCGGATCGGCGCCCTCGCTGCGCTGACGCGGCCCGGTTGGGTCCAGGCGGGTCAGCACCTGCTCGCTGGACACGAGTCGGCTGTTCGGGACGTCAACGACGACGGCGAAATCGCCGGGGCGCCGCTCGGGCTGGTGGTCCGGGACACCGCGGCTGAGCCGCGGAAGGCCGAGGCAGCCGTAGAGGAACTGGCTCGCCTCGTGCGACCGCCTTGGCGGGCGAGTATCACAGCGTCGCCGCTCGCGCAGTTGCCACCGGTGCCGAGGCGCTCGGTCTGCCGTTCCTCTGCTCTTCAGCGGTTCTCGACGCGCTCACCGAGCACCCGGTGGAACGGGTCGCACGTCTCTCCCCGCCGCGGTCCCGCGGCTGGCGGGTCTACGCGGACTTCCTCCTCGGCACGGGCCGCAGCCACATCGCCGTGGCGGCCGAACCGAGTGCCTACTGGGCATCCGGGGTCCCCATCCTGCGGGAGCACGTCGCTCCACGAGGCGGCACCGTCATCGGACTCGACGCGCGCACTCGCCCCCACAGCCGTGTGCGACGAACTGGTCGGCGAACGCGCTACAGCCGTCCTGCTCCTGGCCGGCCATCCGGAGCCGGCCGTGCCGATCGTCCGGGCCGTCCGCCGTGACCGGCGCCTCGACGAGATCATGATCGGTGCTCCGGCCGGGCAACCGGAGTTCGCCGAGTGGGCGGCGCTGCTGGGCGACGACGGTGCCGCGATCCCGTTCCTGCGCTACCTGCCCGAGCGGCTCAGTCCACTCGGCGCACCGGGCGAGACGGCCCTGCGCGAGCAGTTGGCCGAAGCGCCCTCCTTCGTGGCCTTCGAAGGCTACGACACGGTCACCGTCCTCGCCGAGGCGCTGCGTTCTCAGGGCGCGGACCCCGTTCGCCCGGCCGCGGCCCGGCCGTACGTCGCGGTCGGGGGCACCCGTGGGCAGATCCGGTTCTCACGCACGCCGGGCATCAGCGTGTGGCAGTGGGCCGGAGCGCCGATCCAGGTCGTCGACCGGGATCCGGAGGAACCCGGCCGCTTCCGAGTGCTGCACACCGGCTGAGTGACGCACCTCGTCGGTCCTGGGACGCCGTGATCGGTCCGGCGCGGTGTGCGCGACGCTCGGGAGTGGGGCCGGCCCCGTCAGCACCTCGGAGGCCCGGCCGCGGCCCGTCCGGGCCACCGCCGCTCCGCCCCCACGTCGGGTGCGGGCTCAGGGGTGATCGGGGCCGAGGACCACCGGCAGCCGGGTCAGGCGCCACTGTCCGGGCAGGCGCATACGCTCGCGCCGTTCCAGTTCGGCGGGTTCCAGGGCGAGACGGATGTCCGGGTAACGGTCGAACAGCGAGCCGAAGGCGATCTCGGCTTCGAGCCGGGCGAGGGAGGCCCCCAGGCAGTAGTGGATGCCGTGGCCGAAGCCGAGGTGGTTCTCGGCCTGGCCGACGGGGTGCCGGCGCAGGTCGAGGCGGTCCGGATCGGTGTAGCGGCGGGGATCGAAGTTGGCCGAGACGAAAACGAGGAGAACGGCGTCGCCGCGCGGGATCCGGGTGCCGGCAACCTCCAGGTCCTCGGCGGCGTAGCGCAGCCTGCCCGTCTGGACCGGCCCGCACCACCGCATCAGCTCGTGCACCGCGCCGGGCATGGCCTCGGGATGGGAGCGGAGGCGGGCGAGCTGGCCGGGGTGGGAGAGCAGGGCGGCGGTGCCGTTGCTGATGAGGTGGGCCGTCGTCTCGTGTCCGGCGAGGACCAGGGTCACCACGAAGGTGACCAGCTCGACGTCGCTGATGCCGCCCTCCGACGTGCCCTGGCCCCGGATGAGGCCGCTGAGCAGGTCGTCGCCGAGGCCGGCACGGCGTTTCCCGATGAGCCGGTGGGTGTGCTCGATCATCGCGGGGAACGAGGTCGCGAGCCGTTCCGGCCGCATGGCGATCAGGTCCTCGCCCCACTGCTGCCACTTGGCGCTGTCCGCCTCCGGAACGCCCACCAGGTTGCAGATGACCTGGATCGACAGCGGGTAGGCGTAGTGCGCGAGCAGGTCGACGGACCCGTCGGCGGTGTGCCGCGGCAGGGCGTCCAGCAGCCGGCGCGCGATCTCCTCGATCCGGGGCCGCATGTCCATCACCCGGCGGGCCGTGAACTCGCGCAGCACCCGCTTGCGCAGCCGGGTGTGCTCGGGCGGATCGGTGTCGAGCATCGACCCCATCAGGTAGGGACGCAGTTCCTCGGGGATGGCGAGCATGTCCATCATCTTCAGCCGCGGGTCGTCGCCCGTCGCACCGGGCACCGAGGTCGGGCTGTTGACCAGGCGGCGGTCGTGCAGCAGCGCGCGGACGTCGTCGTGACGGGTGACGAACCAGGCCGGTGTGCCGTCGAGATACCGTCCGTGCACGACGGGCGCCTGTTCCCTGAGGCGTCCGTAGCCACCGAACGGATCGGCCATCAGATCCGGGTGCATGGCGTGCGGTTCGGCGTCGATCTCGTTCTGCGGAACGGGGGGAGACGTGGACATGCGCTTCGGCTTCTCCTCGTGACGTCAGTCCTCGGCGACGGTGATGGCCTGCACGGGGCAGGCCAGCTCGGCCTCGCGGACCGAGGGGTCGTCCGTGCGGTCCGCGCTCTCGGGCAGCACATAGACGATGCCCGTGTCGTCCTGCGCGAACAGGGCGGGGGCGGTCAGGGTGCACTGGCCGCTGCCGATACAGCCGTCTCGGTCGATGCTGATGCGCACGGGTGCGGCTCCTCTGATTCTCTGGAGGGCGGGGGCACGAATTCTGCCCTGTCATCGATATCGGCACCGTGCGGTCGACGCTAGTGCAGGGAGTTTCGATGGGGCAAGCTGGTCGCAACTCACCCCGGGCATAACGCGCTTGTCCCGCCAGCGGGACAAGCCGACGACTATTCATGCCCGCCGGCGCTGATTGAGAGGCTGCATTTCATGAGTTCCGGTGAAAGTGCCGTCAGCATTGACTCCACACTCGCCGCCGTCGACTCGTGGCTGACCGAATACATTTCGGCCCGCCATCCGGAGATCGGCCGCATCGGCCCCATCTGCCCGTTCGTGGCGCCCTCGCGCAAGAACCGGACGATGGAGATCCGGTTGCGGTTCGTCGGTCACTCGCCCACGCTCGAACTCGTCGAGGAGATCGCGCGCAGCAGTCTGCGCGAGTACGGGCTGATCTCCTGGCAGGGACGCAACCCCATGCTGCGGGCGATGGTCGTGGCCCTGCCGGACCTGCGCTCCGAGGACACGAAGCTGCTCGACGAGGCGCAGATACGGGTGAAGGACGAGTTCGTCGCACAGGGCCTGATGGTGGGCCAGTTCCACGACAACTGTGAGGTCCCGGCGGCCCGCAACCCGGACTTCGCGGTGAGCAGGGCGCCCGTGCCGGTCCTGGCGATCCGCGCGATCGCGCTGCACGACATCTTCTTCCTGGCCGAGCACCGGCACTGGTTCGAGAAGTACCGGGAGAAGTTCGGGCAGTTCTACACGCCGCAGGCCATGGAGACCGAGGACCGGTTCCGGGTGGAGCACTACCGGCGGGCGGCCCGGGCGTACGGGTACCCGATGTAGCGGGGGCGGCCGGTGCGCGGGAACGCCGAGGCGGCGGGCCCCTCTTCGGGGCCCGCCGCCTCGTGCCGGGGAGGGCGTCGGTCAGGAAGGGGCCACCCCGGCCGCGGCACGCTCCAGGGCGGTGCGGGCCAGCCGGTGGATCCCCGCCGGGTCGGGAAGGCGCACGTTGACGAACGAGAGGATGTCCCCGGTGACGGCGACCGCCCAGGAGCCCTCGATCCGGTAGCCGTCGGACGTCGTCACCCACCGGGTGACGACGCCGTCTCCGGCGACGTCCTCCAGCGGCTCGACGGCGGCCTTGGTGACGTCGAACTCCATGCCGTCGTTGAGCTGCATCCGGTAGCTGTCGCACTTGTGCAGGGCCTCCACGAACTCCTGGAGGACCCGCTGGGCGGCGTCGCCGCGGAACCGCGCGACGTGGTGGAAGACCACCGAGCCGACGACGTTGGTGTAGAGCCCGGCCGCGTGCTCCACCGCCTGCGGGTGGGAGCCGTGCGTGAGCGTGTTGATCAGGTCGATGAGGATCCTGCCGGACTCGTCGCCGGAGACGAAGACGGGGTCGTACGCGACGCTGGGCTCCTCGCCGAAGAACGACTCCTCGAGGTCGTCCTCGGTCAGCAGGAAACGCTCCATGGTGTCGCCCATCACGCTTCCTCCATCTGGCGTACGAGGCTCAGCGGGCGCATATCGGTCCAGTTCTCCTCGACATAGTCCAGGCACGACTGCCGGTCGGTCTCCGCAAGGGCCACGGTCCAGCCCGCCGGTACCTCGGCGAAGGCCGGCCAGAGCGAATACTGGCCTTCTTCGTTGACGAGCACGAGGAACGAGCCATCGGGGTCGTCGAACGGATTGGACATTCTCTGCTCCCTCAGTAGGACGGCGGATACACGTATTTCTCTCGCGCATTCCTCACGCGGAACACCGCGGCGCCGAAAATGACGTTCGCAGAGCGCCGGTCACTCGCTGACGGGCGCGTTCTCGGAATTCACATTATCCGGCGCCGGGCCGGTGAGGAAAGTTTCTTGTACCGCGCCTTTCCGTCCCGCCGGCGGGACAGCCGGGGCGGTGCCCGGGGGCATCGGGCGTACGGGGTAGAGCAGTTGCAGCAGGGGTCCGGCCATCGCCGTGGTGACCAGGGCCATCACGACCATGATGGAGTACAGCTCACCGTCCAGCGCGCCCATCTGCAGGCCGACGGTCAGGATGATGAGCTCCGTCAGGCCCCGCGTGTTGATCAGCACGGCGAGCGCGGCGGCCGGGCGGTTCTGCATCCCGGTGCCGCGGGCCGCGACGAAGGCGCCGACGAACTTGCCGCCCACCGCGACGGCCAGGATGAGGCCGAGTTCCAGCAGGTCCGTGCCGTTCATGCCGGACAGGTCCACCTTGAGGCCCGCGACGATGAAGAACATCGGCAGCAGCAGGAAGTCGTTGAGGGAGGTGATGCGCTCCCGCAGCCGGCCGGTGACGTCCGAGGGCTCACCGCGCATGGTGCGCCGCGGCATGACCGCGCCGAAGACGAACGCGCCGAAGATGAAGTGCAGACCGATCCACTCGGTGAAGGCGGCCGACAGCAGCAGGCCGGTGAGGGTGAGGACCATCGCGGCCGGATCGCCGGGACCGGAGAGCCACCGGTGGTCGAGGAGGCGGCGCAGAGCGGGCCTCACGACGGTGAACATCAGCGCGACGTACGGCACGAACAGCATCAGGAGCCACGGGGAGCCGGTGCCCGCCCCGCTCATCGCCACCACCACGGCCAGCAGGGTCCAGGCCAGGACGTCGTCGACCGCCGCACAGGCCAGTGCGACCGCCCCCAGCCACGTGCGCTGCATGCCGCGGTCGGTGAGGATGCGGGCCAGTACCGGGAACGCGGTGACGGACATCGCGGCTCCCATGAACAGCACGAACCCCGTCCGGTCGTCGGTCGGGTGTCGGTCGAACAGGTACAGGGCGAGCAGCGCGCCGAGCAGGAAGGGCAGGACGATGGATCCGACGGCGACGGTTCCGGCGACGAACCGGCGTCCGCGCATCAGGCCGGCGTCGAGCTCCGCGCCGACGGCGAACATGAACAGGGCCACGCCGATGGTGGCGAGGGCCGTCAGGAAGGGCCTGATCTCCTCGGGGAACAGGGCGTCGGAGACGGCGCCGTTCAGCAGCGTCGGCCCCAGCAGCACGCCGAGGAGCACCTCGCCGATGACGGGGGGCTGCCGGAGCAGCCGGGCGAGGGTGCCGGCGGTGAAGGCCAGGAGCGAGATCGTGGCCAGGGCGAGGAAGAGCATGGTCACCTGATGGGTACTCACAGCCGTACGCTCCCGATGGCGCGGTCCGGTGGTCTGCGGTCGTCGGTCGTCGTGCCTGTCCGCGGGCGGGCGGGCGGACGCGGCGTCAGGTGATGCGTGCCTTCGCACGCGGCAGCCGGGTGTGCCGACCGCTCTCCACCAGGCGCCCGGTGCGCTCCAGGGCGTCCCACACGTCGGTGAAACGGGTGTAGGCCGGGGACGGCCCGATGCGCAGCCGGTCCGGTTCCCGGTAGTCGCAGACGACACCGGCGTCGTCGGCCAGTGCCCGGCAGATCCGCCAGGCGTCCGGGTGCCGGAGGGTGACGTGCGAGCCGCGCCGGTCCGGCTCCTCGGGTGAGGCCAGGCGGAAACCCAGGGGCGCGAGGCGGCGGGACGCGAGGTCCACGGCCAGCTCGCCGAGCAGCCGCCCCTTGGCCCGCAGCCGGTCGACCCCCGCTTCCTCGATCAGGGCGAGCGCGGGCACGAGCGCGGCGGCAGAGAGCATCGGCGGCGTGCCCGTGAGGAACCGGTCGACCGACTCGACGGGGTCGAAGTCGGGCCTCATCGCGAACTGGTCGCGCTGCCCGAACCATCCCTGGATCGGCTGCCGCAGCAGCCGCTGGAGCGAGCGGCGGACATAGAGGAAGGCGGGCGAGCCGGGGCCGCCGTTGAGGTACTTGTAGGTGCAGCCGACCGCGAGGTCCGCGCCGTCGTCGGTGAGCCGGACCGGGACCGCCCCGGCGGCGTGCGACAGGTCCCACAGCACCAGTGCCCCGGCCTCCCGGGCCAGGGCGTTGACCGCGGCCATGTCGGCCAGCGCCCCGCTGCGGTAGGCCACGTGCGACAGGACGACCAGCGCCACCTGGTCGTCGAGCGCGGCCCGCAGGCCCTCCAGATCGAGACCCCGGTCCATGTCGGAGTGCACGACGCGCAGGTCCATGCCGCGCTGGCGGGCCAGGCCCTGGGCGACGTACCGGTTGGTGGGGAAGTCGTCGGCGTCCACCACGAGGGCGCGCCGGCCGGGGGCGTGGTCGAGCGCCGCCCAGGCGAGCTTGTAGAGGTTGACGGTGGTCGAGTCGGAGAGCACCACCTCGCCCGGGCGGGCGCCGAGGACGTGCTCCGCGAGCCGGTCGCCGATCTGCCGGTTCCAGTCGATCCAGTCGTTCCAGGAGCGGATCAGGCCGCGGCCCCAGCCGCCCCGGATCACGTCGGCGACGAACTCCGGGGTGTCGGCGGGCAGCTTCCCGAGCGAGTTGCCGTCCAGGTAGATCAGGTCGGGCTCGGCGTGCACGAACCGGTCCCGCAGGAACCCCAGCGGGTCGGCCCGGTCGTGGCGTTCGGCTGCCTCGCGCGTGCCGTCGAAGCGGCTCGTCGGCGAGGTGAGCGTGTCCGTCGTCATGTGGTCACCTCCGCGGACCGGTCGTCGCGGTCGCCCCGGCCGTCGGGGAGCCGCATCTGCGCCAGGACCGCGCGGCCGAGCGACGTCGCCGGGTCGGCGAGGTCGTACGGCAGGTCGAAGTGGTTGCGGTGGGCTTCCACGACGTTGTCCGCGAGAGCGCCACGGCGGCGCAGGGCCTCGGCCATCAGGTCGTGCTGGCGCACGTACTCCTGGGTCTCGACGCCGCCGCGCGCCAGGACGACCGGGGGCAGACCGTCCGGCAGCAGGTCGGGCGGGCTGTTGCGGCGGACCGCGTCGGCGTCCAGCCGCAGTGCCTCGTTGACGTAGGAGCGGCTGACCGGTTCGAGGTCATAGATCCCGCTGAGCAGGGTGACGCCGGCCAGCAGCCCGGCCGCGTCGGGCTCGCGCGGGCCGGCCGGGACGAGCGCCATCGCGGCGAGGTGCGCGCCGGCGGAAGTGCCGCTGAGGTGCAGCCGCCGCGGGTCGACGCCGAGGCCGGCGGCGTGCTCGTGGATCCACCGGACGCACCGGCGCACGGCGGCCACGATCTCGTCCAGCGGGGTGGCCGGGGCGAGTCCGTACCCGACGGCGGCGAACGCGGCGCCGGCACGGCGGAAGGCGAGCGCCGCGAACGCCGAGCTGCGCTCGGTCAGTTCCTGCCAGTTGCCGCCGTGCACGAAGATCTGGACCGGGGCCGGTCCCGGCCGCCCGGGCCAGAAGTCGAGCTTCTCGGCGGAGCCGGGCCCGTAGCGCAGCCCGGTGCGCACGCCGGGGGCGCGGCGGGCCTCGGCGCTGCGGGCGGCGTAGTCGTCGAGGTAGTGCCGCAGGCTCGGCACCAGGTGGCTCGGCGCGTACGCACGGTCCAGCCGGGCCCCGGTCAGGGGCGTCCGCGCGGTCATGACACGCCCGTTCCACGCAGGGCCGCGGAGAGGAGGGCGCCGACCCGGGTGAGCGAGCCCGGGCGGGACAGCAGGGTGCCGTGGTCGCCGGGGACGACGTGGGTACGGACCTCTCCGGTGAGGTACGGGCGCCAGGCCGCGGCGGTGGTCTCGGGCTTCTGCTGGTCGGTGGCGGCGAGGAGCAGGATGTCCCCGTCGTACACAGCGGGCCGGTAGTCGATCATCAGGTGGTTGTTGTTGGCGGAGATCGCCATGATCGAGCGCAGCCGGTCCTCGTCCAGGGCTCCGAGGGCGCTGCCGCGCTCGCGCAGCAGTTTCATGACCTCGTCGAAGACGAAGACCTCCGCGTCGAACAGGTCGGGGTCGAGCCCCACGAGCCGCATCAGGTACTCCAGGTGGGGTCGCATGTTCCGGTCGTCCAGGGGCGGCACGTCGTCGTGGGTCAGGCCCAGCCAGCCGGGGTGGACGTCGACTACGGTCAGCGACTGCACCGTCCGGCCGCGCCGTTGCAGCTCGGTGGCGAGGGCGTGCGCCGCGAGTCCGCCGAACGACCAGCCCAGGACGCGGTACGGCCCGTCGGGGAAGGCGGCCTCCAGGTGGTCCGCGTAGTCGGCGGCCATCTCCGCCATGTCGGCGGGGAGTTCGTCCTCCGGCCGGGCCAGGCCCCGGGCCTGCACCGCGTAGACGGGGATATCCGGGTCGAGGTGGCGGATCAGGCCTGTGTAGGACCAGCCGATGCCGCCGCCGGGGTGCACGCAGAACAGCGGTGGCTCGTTGCCGGTGGCGCGCAGCGGCAGGACGACGTCGTAACCGCCGTCGGCGTCGTCCATGTCCAGGCGGGCGGCGATCCCGGCCGGGGTCGGTGACTCGAACAGGGTGCGCAGGCCTGCGTCCACGCCGAAGGCCGACTTGATCCGGGCGAGGAGCCGGGTGGCGAGCAGGGAGTGTCCGCCGAGGTCGAAGAAGTTGTCGTCGAGACCGACCGAGGGGACCCCGAGCAGTTCGCCGAAGAGTTCGCACACGACCTCCTCGTGCGGGGTGCGCGGGGCCCGGGCGGCGGCGCCGGGGCCCGGGGTGTGCCGGGGCAGGGCGGCCCGGTCGAGCTTCCCGTTCGGGGTGAGCGGGAGTGCCTCCAGGGGGACGAACATCGACGGCACCATGAAGGCGGGCAGCCGCTCCTGGGCGAACTCGCGCAGCGACGTGACCAGGGCGGCGTCGCCGCGGGCCGCGGTCGGGTCGTTGGTGAAGCGCGCCGCCGGTTCCGCTGTGCCGGCCGCGGGCGGTGCGGAGCCCACGACGGCAGGCAGCGGATCGGGGGCGCCGGGCAGGGCCGCGGCGTCGGCGAAGACCACGTCGACGCGGTCGCGGGCGGTGTCCGACCAGGTGACGGCGACCCGGTACGACAGCCGCTCCCCCAGCTCGTACCAGTCGTCGACGGTGGCGTCGGCGTCGGGGACGGGTGCCGGCTCGCCGGTGCGCAGGGCGCCCGCGAGGGCTACCTCGGCGGCGACCCGGGGGTTGGGCACGTCCTTGACGACCAGGGCTGCGGGCCGGGTGGACGTGAGCCGCTCGGCCACCGCCGCCCGCCCGGCGACGGCCGTCCACTCGACCGTCTGCGGGGTGAGGTCCGGGACGGGGCGGCCGTCCCGCTTGCGCAGGACCACGTCGTAGCGGAAGCGGGTGAGTTCGGTGTCGTGCCGGCCGCGTTTGAGGCGCACGGACACCGCTCCCAGGTCCGGCAGCCGGTCCCGCAGGGCCGTGAAGTAGCCGGGGTCGACGAGGAGTTCGTTCTCCAGGCGGCTGGTCTGGGCGACGGCGTCGCGCAGCACGGCCAGGTCGTGCGTGCCGTTGCGGGCGGCCTGGACCCCGGCGGCGAAGGCGTCCTGCAGCCGCAGGTCGCGCACGTCGCCGACGAAGACGCAGCCGCCGGGGGCGAGCAGTCGCAGGGCCGTGCCGAGGACGTCGGTCAGGTAGTCGGCGTTCGGGAAGTACTGGACCACCGAGTTGACGACGACCGTGTCGAAGTGCCCCTCGGGGAGCCCTGCGAGGTCGTGTGCGGCCTGGGTCCGCAGACGCACCCGCCCGGCCAGGGCGGAATCGGCCGCCACCCGGCGCCGCAGCGCCTCGACGACCGTGGGCGAGAAGTCGGTGGCCACGTACTCCTCGGCGTCGGGGGCCAGGCGGGCCAGCAGCAGACCGGTGCCGACACCGATCTCCAGGATCCGGCGGGGGTTCAGCTCGCGGATGCGCTCGACGGTCCGCTCGCGCCACTCGCGCATGGCGTGCCCGGCGATGGGCTGCCCGTCGTAACTGCTGACCCAGCCGGTGAAGTCCTCGCCGAGGGCCTCGTCCCGCTCGTCCCCGTACAGGGAGTCGTGGACCTGGAGCCACTCGCCGACCTGTTCGGCCTCCGCCTGCCGGTCCCGTTCGGCGGTGCCGGGTACGACGTAGGCGACGAGTTGCGCCTCCTCGGCGAGGTCTCGGCGCAGCATCGCCGCGGCCTGCGCCACGCCGGGGTGGTCGAGCAGGACGGTCTCGACCTCCCCGGGCTCGATGCGGAAGCCGCGGAGCTTGACCTGCTCGTCGACGCGGCCGGCGTACTCCAGGACCTGGTCCGGGGTCCAGCGGGCGAGGTCGCCGGTGCGGTACATCCGCAGGCCGGGCGGCCCGAAGGGGCAGGCGACGAACCGCTCGGCGGTCAGATCCGGACGCTCCAGGTAGCCGCGTGCGACACCGGTACCGGCCAGGTACAGCTCGCCCACCACGCCCGGCGGTACGGGCCGCAACGCGGCGTCGAGCACATAGGTGCCCATGTTCGCCATCGGTCGCCCGATCGGCACCGACGTGCCGAGGGCGGCGGCGTCGGCGGCGGGCACGGGGTGGTAGCTGGCGAAGGTGGTCGCCTCGGTGGGGCCGTAGCCGTCGACCACGAGCAGGCGGGGGTGCGCCTCCAGCAGCCGCCGTACGGAGGCGACGGACACCGGTTCGCCGCCGGCCCACACCTGCTCGACGGCGGCGAAGCAGTCCGGCTCCAGGTCGGCCATCAGGTGGAACAGCGAGCTGGTCAGCCACAGAGAGGTGATCCGCCGGCGCGTGACGACCTCGGCGAGGGTGTGCGCGTCGAGGTCGCCGGGCGGGGCCAGCTCGACACGTCCGCCGGTGAGCAGCGGCACCCACAGTTCGTACGTCGACAGGTCGAAGGCGAGCGGCGAGTGCAGCAGCACCCGGCGCTGCGCTCCACCGCGCCAGCAGGGGTCGGCGACGAAGTCGGCGATGTTGCGGTGGGTGACGACCACACCCTTCGGGCGTCCCGTCGAGCCGGAGGTGTACATGATGTACGCCGCGTCGTCGCCGTCGGTCTCCACCGCGGGCGGTGCGGGCGCGGCGTCGTGGTCCGGCTGCGGGTCGAGCACGAGCAGCGGGGTCCCGTAGTCGTCCAGGCCTGCCCGGGTGGCGGGGTCCGTGAGGAGCAGCGTGCTGCCGGTCTCCGCCAGGACGAGGCGCCGGCGGGAATCGGGGTAGCGGGAGTCGAGCGGGACGTAGGCCGCGCCCGCGCGCAGCACCGCGAGGAGGGCGGCGACCAGGGCGGGCGAGCGCTGCATGAGCAGGGCGACCGTGCTGCCCCGGGTGACGCCCCGCTCGGCCAGCACGGCGGCCAGCCGCGCGGACCACGCGTCGAGTTCCGCGTAGGTGACGGCGGTGTCGTCGTCGGCCACCGCGACGGCGTCGGGGGTGGCCGCTGCCTGGGCGGCGAACAGTTGGGGCAGTCCGGCCGACCGGGTGGGCAGGGCGGGCCCGGTCGCGGCGGCGAGCATCTCGTGCCGTTCGTGCGCGGCCAGCAGGTCCAGCCCGCTCACCGGCCGGCTCGGACCGGCCACCGCCGACTCCAGGAGCCTGGTCCAGCGGGCGAAGAGGTCGCGTACGGTCGCGGCGTCGTAGAGGTCCCCGGCGAATTCGACGACACCGGCGATCCCGTCGGCCGTGCCCTGCGCTCCGCGCTGTTCGGCGAGGCTGAAGAACAGGTCGAACTTGGCGGTGCCCGTGCGTCCGTGGGCGATCTCCACGCTGAGGCCGGGAAGCTGGAAGGTGCCCTCGGAGGCGTTCTGCAGGGCGAACATCACGCCGAAGAAGGGGTGCCGGCCCAGGGACCGCGGCGGGTTCAGCTTCTCCACGAGGTACTCGAACGGCACGTCCTGGTGGGCGTAGGCGGCCAGTGCGGTCTCCCGGACCCGGGCCACCAGCTCCTCGAAGGTGGGGTCGTCGGACAGATCGGTGCGCAGCACCAGTGTGTTGACGAAGAAGCCGATCAGCTCGTCCAGGGTCTGGTCGGTGCGTCCGGCGATCGGGCTGCCGGTGACGATGTCGGTGCCGGCGCCGAGCCGGTGGAGCAGGGCGGACAGGCCGGCCTGGAGCACCATGAACAGGGTCGCGCCGGTCTGCCGCGCGAGGTCGGCCAGTCGCTCGTGGAGGGCGGCCGGGATCCGTACGGTGACGTAGTCGCCCCGGTAGGAGGCCACCGGCGGCCGGGGCCGGTCCGTGGGCAGCTCCAGTGCCGCCGGGGCGCCGGCCAGGTGGCGTGTCCAGTAGGCGAGCTGGCGGGCGAGCAGGCTGCCGGCGTCGTCGTGGTCGCCCAGCAGCTCGTTCTGCCACAGCGTGTAGTCGGCGTACTGGACCGGCAGTTCCGCCCAGTCGGGCTGCGCTCCGGCCGTGCGGGCGGCGTAGGCGCGGGCCAGGTCGCGGGCGAGCGGGCCGAGGGACCAGCCGTCCCCGGCGATGTGGTGCACCACCAGCAGCAGGACGTGCTCGTCGGGGGCGAGCCGGAACAGGTCGGCGTGGACCGGGGGTTCCGTCGCGAGGTCGAACGGGTAGCGCGCGGCCCGTTCCAGCGCGGTCGGCAGGTCCTGCTCGGTGACCGCCCGGTCGTGCAGGACCAGTTTCGCCGACTCGGGGGCGAGGATCACCTGGCGCGGCACTCCCCCGTCGTCCGGGAACACCGTGCGCAGGCTCTCGTGCCGGGCCACGACGTCGCTCAGCGCGGCCTGGAGGACCGGACGGTCCAGCGTGCCGGTCAGCCTGAGGCCGAGCGGGATGTTGTACATCCCGCCCAGGCCTTCCATCTGGTGGAGGAACCACAGGCGGCGCTGGGCGTACGACAGGGGCAGCACCTCGGGGCGCGGCCGGCGTTCGAGGGCCGGGCGGGCCGCGCCGCCCTCGTCGAGCCGGGCGGCCACCCCGGCCGGGGTGGAGGCCTCGAACAGGACGCGCAGCGGCAGTTCGACGCCGAACATGGCGCGCAGCCGGGCGATGAGCTGGGTGGCGAGCAGCGAGTGGCCGCCGAGGTCGAAGAAGCCGTCGTGCACGCCGACCCGGGCGAGGCCGAGGACCTGGGCGAACAGGTCGCACACGATGTGCTCCTGCGGCGTGCGCGCCTCGCGGGAGGAGCCGCTGGCGACGACGTCCGGCGCGGGCAGCGCCGTGCGGTCCAGTTTGCGGTTGGGGGTCAGCGGGAGGGCGTTCAGCGGGACGAACGCCGACGGCACCATGTAGTCGGGGAGCCGTGTGCGCAGGTGCTCGCGCAGCCGGGCGATGAGGGCGCCGGTGTCGCGCGCGGTCAGCGGGCTGCTGGTGAACGACGACAGGCCGGCCCGGGAGGACGGGGAGACGGCGGGCCGGTAGAGGCCCCACGGCGGTCCGGCCGCGGGATGTGCGGCGGGGACGGCTCCGGGGGCGGCGAAGACGGCCTCCAGGGCGTTCGGGTCGGACGCCGACCAGGTCACCCACACCCGGTATCCGTGGACGGCCGCCAGGTCGTACAGGTCCTCCGGCTCGACACCGCCGGCGGCCGGTGCGGCGGGTGGCCGGGTGCCGTCCCGCACGGCCTGCGCGAGGGCCGCCTCGGCGGCGATCCGGCCGTTCGGGATGCCGGTGACGCGGACGGCCGCCGGCCGTTCGCCGCCGAGCAGCGCGGCCAGCCCGGCCGTGCCGTCGGCCGGCCAGGGCCGCCGTGCGGTCCCGGTGATCTCGTGGACCGGGGCGCCGCCCTGCTTGCGCAGCACGACGTCGTACCGGTATCGGGTCATCTCGTTGTGCGCCCGGCCCCGCTTCACCTGGACGGCGTGGGCGCTCAGTTCGGGCAGCCGGTGCTGGAGCGCGGTGAAGAAGTCGGGGTCGACCAGGAGTTCCTTCTCCAGGATGACGCCGTGCTCGACGGCCCGGCGCAGGTCGTCGGGGTTGTCGCCGGTGCGCCCGCGGGCGGCCTGCACGCCGGTGACGAAGGTGCGTTGCAGACGCAGGTCGCGTACGTCGCCGAGGAAGACCGCGCCGCCCGGGGCGAGCAGGCGCAGGGCACCGCCGATCACGCGCTCGAGGTAGTCGGCGTGCGGAAAGTACTGGATCACCGAGTTGAGGACGACGACGTCGAAGTGCTCCTCGGGCAGTCCCTCGATGTCGTGGGCCGGCCGCACCGACAGGCGGACCCGCTCGGCGAGTTCCGGGTCGGCGGCCGTCTGGCCGCGCAGGGTGTCGATCACCGACGGGGAGATGTCCGTGCCCCAGTAGGTCTCGCAGCCGGCGGCGAGCCGGGACAGCAACAGGCCGGTGCCGACGCCGATCTCCAGCACGCGCCGGGGCCGCAGTTCGCGGATGCGTTCCACCGTGCGGTCACGCCACTCGCGCATCTCCTCGAGCGGCAGGGGGCGGCCGTCGTAACTGCTGTTCCAGCTCGCGAAGTCCTCGCCGAGGGGCACCGGACCGGAGCCGGCGTAGACCGTGTCGTACAGGTCCCGCCAGGCGTCGATCTGGTCGTGCTCCCGGTCCCGGCCGGTGCCCGGCGAAGTGCCGCCGGCGTCCGGTACGACGTAGGCGACCAGGCGCCGGTCGCCCGGCCGGTCCTCGCGCACGACGGCCGCCGCCCGGGCGACCTCGGGGTGGGCGGCGAGCACCGACTCGACCTCGCCGAGTTCGATGCGGAAGCCGCGGAGCTTGACCTGGTGGTCGGCCCGGCCGGCGAACTCCAGGTGGCCGTCGGCGGTCCAGCGGACCAGGTCGCCGGTGCGGTACATGCGGGTTCCGGCGGGGCCGTAGGGGTCCGCGGTGAAGCGTCCCGCGGTCAGGGACGGCCTGCCGAGGTAGCCGCGGGCCAGTCCGTCACCGGCGAGGTACAGCTCGCCGAGCGTGCCGGGCGGCACCGGGCGCAGGGCGGCGTCCAGTACGTAGACCCGGGTGTTGCGGATCGGGCGGCCGATGACGGTGTCGCTGCGGCCGGACAGGACGGCGGCGGTGGACCAGATCGTCGTCTCGGTCGGGCCGTAGACGTTGAGCACCTCGCGGCCGGTCTCGCGCAGGCGGGCGGCCAGCGGCTCCGGCAGCGCCTCGCCACCGACGAGTATGCGCAGGCCGCGCAGCGCTTCGGGGTCGTGTGCGGCGACCATCTGCCACCAGGACGGCGTCGCCTGGACCACGGTGACCCCGGTCCGCCGGATCAGCTCGATCAGGGCGGCGGGCCGGGAGACGGTCTCCTCGGCGGCGAGCACCACGCGTGCGCCGCGGATCAGCGGCAGGCACAGTTCCAGAGCGGCGATGTCGAAGGCGATCGTCGTCACCGCGAGCAGCACGTCCGCGGAGTCCATCGGCACGAGGTCGCCCATGCCGAGCAGGAGGTTGGTCAGCGAACCGTGCTCCACGACGACGCCCTTGGGGCGGCCGGTGGACCCGGAGGTGAAGATGACGTACGCCGCGTCGGTCGGTCCGGGCCGTACGTCCGGGGCCTCGGCGGGTGCCGCGGCGACTGCGGCCCGTACCCGCGGGTCGTCCAGGGCCAGCGGGGTCCCGCCCGTGTCGGGCAGGTCCGCCAGCGACGCCTGGGTGCCGACGACCAGCGCGGGCCGTGCCTCCCGCAGGATCAGCCCGGTCCGCGCGGCCGGGTGGGCCGGGTCGAGGGGGACGTGGGCCGCGCCGGTCTTGGCGATCGCCAGCAGCGCGACGACCAGGTCGGCCGTGCGCAGCAGGGCGACGGCGACCAGCCGGCCCGGTGCGGCGCCATGGTGGGCGAGCACCCTGGCGAGCCGGTTCGACCGTTCGTGCAGGGCGCCGTAGGTCAGTTCCGTGTCGCCGGCGACGACCGCCGCGGCGTGCGGTGTGCGTGCGGCCTGCCGGGCGAACAGCTCGGTGAACGGGGGCCGTTCTCCGTCCGCGCGGGTCGCGTTGCGGTCGTGCAGCAGAGTGCGCCGCTCGGCCGCGTCGAGCACGTCGATCCGGCCGAGCCGCTCGGAGGGGTCGGCGGCGGCCCGGGCGAGCAGCCGCGTCCACCGGCGGAACAGGACCCGCACGGTGTCCGGGTCGTACAGGTCGGTGGCGTACTCGACGGCGCCCTCGATGCCGGCGGGGGCCCCGGTGGCGTCCCGGTGCTCCGCCATGCTGAAGAACAGGTCGAACTTGGCGGTGCCGGTCCGGCCGGACGACACCTCGACCTCCAGGCCGGGCAGCCGGAAGGTGGCCTCGGGCGCGTTCTGGAGGGCGAACATCACCTGGAACAGCGGGTGGCGGCCCAGGGAGCGGGGCGGGTTCAGCACCTCCACCAGGTACTCGAACGGCACGTCCTGGTGGGCGTAGGCGTCCAGCGCGGTCTCCCGCACCCGGCGGACCAGTTCCTCGAAGGTCGGCTCACCGGAGGTGTCGGTGCGCAGCACCAGGGTGTTGACGAAGAAGCCCGCGAGGTCGTCGAGCGCCTGGTCGGCGCGGCCGGCGACGGGGCTGCCGATCGGGATGTCGTGGCCCGCGCCGAGCCGGGACAGCAGGGCCGCGAGGCCCGCCTGGAGCACCATGAAGAGGGTGGCGCCGCAGCGCCGGGCCAGGGCGTCCAGCGCACGGTGCAGGTCGGCGTCCCATTCCACCGTCAGGTAGTCGCCCCGGTAGGAGGCGACGTCGGGGCGTGGCCGGTCGGTGGGCAGCGCCAGTTCGTCGGGCAGCCCGGCCAGCCGGGCGGTCCAGTGCGAGACCTGCCGGGCGAGGAGGCTGCCGGGGTCCTGCTGCTCGCCGAGGATCTCGTTCTGCCACAGGGTGTAGTCGGCGTACTGGACCGGCAGTTCGTCCCAGTCGGGCGCCGCCCCGGCGGTGCGGGCGGCGTAGGCGCGGGCCAGGTCGGAGGCGACCGGGGCGAGCGACCAGCCGTCCCCGGCGATGTGGTGGACCACCAGCTGGAGCACGTGGTCACGCGGTCCCGTCCGGAACAGGTGGGCGCGTAGCGGCGGTTCGGTCATCAGGTCGATGGCGCAGCGGGCGCCACGGCGCAGCGCGTCGGGCAGTTCGTCGTCCCCGACGGTCGTCGTGACCAGCCGCGGTGCCGCCTCGTGCGGCGGCAGGACCCGCTGGCAGGGCACTCCGGCAGCCTCCGGGAACACGGTGCGCAGGCTCTCGTGCCGGGTCACCAGGTCACCGAGCGCCCCTTCCAGGGCCGCGTGGTCGAGTTCCCCGGTCAAGCGCAGCTGCATCGGGATGTTGTAGGTGGGGCTGGGCCCCTCCATCTTGTGCAGGAACCACAGCCGGCGCTGGGCGTAGGACAGCGGCAGCGCCTCGGGGCGGGGACGGCGCACCAGTGCGGGCCGGGCCGGGCCGGCCGTGCCGAGCAGGGCGGCCACAGCCTCGGGGGTGGACGACTCGAACAGGTCCCGCAGCCCGAGCTCGACGCCGAAGGTGTGGCGCAGCCGGGCGGCCAGCCGGGTGGCGGTCAGTGAGTGCCCGCCGAGGTCGAAGAAGTTCTCCCGCACGCCGACCCGGGGCAGCCTGAGGACCTGGGCGAACAGCTCGCAGACGATCTGCTCCTGTGGGGTGCGCCCGGTCCGCGCCAGGGCGGCGGTCCGCTCGGGTTCGGGGAGGGCGGCGCGGTCGAGCTTGCCGTTCGGGGTCAGTGGCAGCGTGTCCAGCAGCACGAACGCCGACGGCACCATGAACTCGGGGAGCTGGTCCTGTGCGAGGCGGCGCAGTTCCTCCACCGGCACGGCGGCCCCGGGGGCCGGTACGACGTAGCCGACGAGGCGCTGGTGCCCGCCGTCCGCACGGGGCACGACGGCCACGCCGCCGACGCCGGGATGGCGGGCGAGGACCGTCTCGATCTCGCCCGGCTCGACCCGGAACCCCCGGATCTTGACCTGGTGGTCGGCGCGGCCCAGGTACTCCAGTTCGCCGTGCTCGCTCCAGCGGGCGAGGTCGCCGGTGCGGTACATCCGCGCGCCGGGGCCGCCGAACGGGTCGGCGACGAACCGCTCGGCCGTCATGCCCGGCCGGCGCAGATACCCGCGGGCCGGGGCCGCACCGCCGAGGTACAGCTCGCCCGGCACGCCGGGCGGGGCCGGCCGCAGGTCGGCGGTGAGGACGTAACACCGGGTGTGCGTGACCGGGCGGCCGAGCGGGGGCGCGGCCGGCCAGTCGGCGGTCTCGGCGGGCAGGGTCGTGCCGGTGACCACGTGGGTCTCGGTGGGGCCGTAGTGGTTGTGCAGACGGCGGCCGGGGACGCGTGCGAAGAACGCCCGCAGGGCGGCCGACGGGGTCAGCGCCTCCCCGGCCTGGGCCACGTGGCGCAGCCACGGCAGGTCCAGGCCCTGCTCCAGGGCCGCTTGGGCGACCGCGTCGAGGACGAGGTTCGGCGCGTACAGCTCGGAGATCTCCAGGGCGTCGAGCCAGGCGGCCAGTCGCGCGGCGTCCCGCCGCGTTTCGTCGTCCGGCATCACCAGCGTCTTCCCGGCCAGCAGCGCGGACAGGATCTCCTGGGCGGACACGTCGAAGCCGATCGCGGTGAACTGCGCGACGCGGGTGCCGACGCCTCCCCCGATGCGGCGGTGGTGCCAGCGCAACAGGTTGATCAAGGGTGCTGCGGGCATGACGACGGCTTTCGGCGTGCCGGTGGAGCCCGAGGTGTACATGACGTAGGCCGGGTGGTTCCCGGTCAGTGGTGCGGTGCGGTCGGTGTCGGACAGGTCGCCGGGCGCCCGGTCGGCGACGCGTGCGCGGATCTCCGGCGCGTCGAGGAGGAGCCGGGGCGGTCCCTCGGGCAGGTGGCCGGCTGGGCGGGCATGGGTGAGCACCAGGTCCGGAGCGGCGTCGCCCAGCAGCGACTCCACGCGCGCGGCCGGGAGTTCGGGGTCGACCGGGAGGTAGGCGGCCCCCGTCTTCAGCACCGCCAGCACCGCCGTCACGAGTTCCGGCGAACGGGGCAGGACGAGCGCGACGACGGTCTCCGGGCCGACGCCCCGGGCGGCGAGTTCGCGGGCCAGGCGGTTGGCCGTGGCGTTCAGCTCGGCGTAGGTGAGCTGCCGCCCGGCACCGATCACCGCTTTCGCGTCCGGGTGGGCGGCGGCCTGCCGTTCGAACAGCTCGGGAAGGTGGCTCGTAAGGCCGTCGGGCGCACCGGTGGCGTCCGGTGTGCCCTCCTCCGTGCCGGCCGGCGCGTTCCACCGGTCGAGGACGAGACGCCGCTCGGAGCCGAGCAGCCCGTCGACGGCGCGGACCGGGCGGTCGGGGTCGTCGGCGAGGGTGCGCAGCACCTGGTGCAGCCGGTCCATCAGGGTCTGCGCGGCCGCCCGGTCGATCGCGTCGGCGCGGTGGTCGAGCCGCAGGTAGAGCCGCTCGCCGGGTGCGGCGAGCAGGGTGAGCGGGTAGTGGGTGGCGTCGCGGCTGGCGCCGAGGGCCAGCCGGAACCGGACGTCGCCCGCGTCGACGGCGCGGTCGGTGAAGGGGTAGTTCTCGAAGACCAGGGTGGTGTCGAAGAGGTCGGCGGCCGGTGCCTCCTGCTGGATGCCGGTCAGTCCGAGGTGATGGTGGTCGGCGAGCGCGGACTGTTCGGCCTGCAGCCGGGTCAGCAGATCGCGCAGTGACTCGGCCGGCGCCCACCGCACCCGTACGGGGAGCATCGTGATGAACAGGCCGACCATCGACTCGACCCCGGGGAGCTGGGGCGGCCGGCCGGAGGCGATCGCGCCGAAGACCACGTCCTGGCGTCCGGTCGCCCGGGCCAGCACCAGCCCCCAGGCGGTCTGCAGCACGGTGTTGAGGGTGACGCCGAGGCCCCGGGCGGTGTCCTCCAGGGCCGCGGTGAGCCGGGCGTCGGCGGGCCGCACCAAGCGGTCCGGGAGCCGCGGGGAGCGGGGGTCCGCCGGGGAGATCCGGGTCGCTGTGTCGACCCCGGCGAGCGCCGCCCGCCATGCTTTTCCGGCGGCGCGGCGGTCCTGGTGTCCGAGCCAGTCGAGGTACTCCTTGTACGGCGTGACGGGCGGCAGGGCTCGCGGGTCGCCGCCGTCGCCGTACAGCGTGAACAGCTCGCGCAGCAGGACCGGGGTGGACCAGCCGTCGATGACGATGTGATGAGTGGTCACGACGAGACGGTGGCGTGCGGGGCCGAGGCGCAGCACGCGGAAGCGGATCAACGGTGGTTTCGCCAGGTCGAACCGCTCGGCGTGGTCCGCCGCCGCCAGGGCTTCGCCCTCCGCGTCCGCCCGCGCGGGCGGCAGGTCGCGGAGGTCGGACTCGGTCCAGGGCACCGGCACGGCAGGTGCCACGATCTGGAGCGAGCGGCCCGAGCGGGCCCGGCGAAAGCCGGTGCGCAGGACGGCGTGCCGGTCGATCAGCGTCTGGGCGCAGCCGCGCAGCAGCGAGGCGTCGAGCGGGCCCTCGATCTCGATCGTGTGCTGGACCGCGTACACGTCCGGTCCGGACCGGTCGTACTCGGTCTGGAACAGCAGCCCTTCCTGCATCGGGCTGAGCGGGAGGATGTCTTCCAGACGGGTCGGCTTCACCATGGTCACCACGCGGCTTCGACGTCGTCGATGTCGTTCTGGGTCAGGTCGGCCAGCGGGAAGTCGGAGGGGCTGTGCCCGCCCGCGTCCGGGGAGAGGGCGTGCCGGACGATGCCTTCGAGGGCCGCCCGCCACCGCCCGCCGAGGTCGGCGAGGTCGGCGTCCGGCCACAGCCGCCTCGCTCCGGTCCAGGTGACCGTCAGCCGGGGCCCGGCAGGGGCGTCGTGCACGACGATGTGCACCTCCAGGCCGTGCGCGACGGGCAGGCCGGGGTCGGTGGTCGTCACCATGACCGCCTCGGGGGCCATGGCCCAGCCGGGTTCACCGCCCAGCGGGGCGCCGGGGGCGGCGAACCGCCCGAGGTAGTTGAACCCGATCTGCGGTGTGCCGAGGCGGGCCAGCACCTCGCGGCAGCCGGGCGCGAGGTGGCGCAGCAGCCCGAAGCCGATGCCGCCGTCCGGTGCCGCGCACACCTGCTCCTTGACCCGTTTGACGGCGTCGCCCAGGCGCGGCGCGCCCGAGGTCACCTCGGCCCAGGAGACCCGGCCCGGGTCGATCCTGACGGGGTGCAGGGTGGTGAACCAGCCGAGTGTGCGCGACACATCGGCGCCCGGGACGACGTCCTCGCGGCCGTGGCCCTCGACGTCGACGAGCACGCAGTCGGCCGTGTCGTCCCCTCGCTCGCGGCGCCAGGCGGCCACGGCGAGCCCGAGCGCCGTCAGCAGCACGTCCTCGACACCGCAGTGGAAGGCCGCCGGGACGGTCGTCAGCAGGGGGCCGACGACGTCCTCCGGGAGCGTGTCGACGGTCTCGACGGTGTCGGCGGCGAGGTCGAGCCGCGGGTCGGCCGGCTTCGGCGCCGGCAGGGGGCCGGGGGCGGTGAGGATGTCCATCCAGCGGGGCAGCTCGGCGAGCCGGTGGGGCTGGGTGGCCTGCGCGGTGAGGCGCCGCGCCCAGTGGCGCAGCGAGGTGCCGACCGGCGGGAGGTCCGGCGTGCGGCCGGTGGCGGCCCGGGTGTACGCCTGGACCAGGTCGTCGGTGAGGATGCGCCAGGAGACTCCGTCGACGGCCAGGTGGTGGACGACGAGGAGGAGCCGGCCGGGCGTCTCCGGCCCCCGGTCGAACCAGACGAGCCGCGCGATCCGGCCGGCGTACGGGTCGAGCCGGTCGGCCGCGGCCGACACCTCGGCGCGGGCCCGGTCGGCGAGGGCGCCCTCGCCCAGGCCGGTGGCGTCGACGCGGTGCACGAGGACGGCGTCGGGAGTCCGTCCGGGCGGCTGGATCTCCAGGGTCCAGGAGTCGTCCTGGTCGACCAGTTTCAGGCGGAGCGCGTCGTGGGTGTCGGTCACCGCGCGGACGGCGGTCCGGAGCGCTTCCTCGCGGAGGCCGGGCGGGCAGGACAGCAGCAGGGACTGGGCGAAGCGGCGCACCGGGGCGCCGCGTTCGCGCAGCCAGTGGACGATGGGGGTGGCCGGGACCGTGCCGGTGCCGGTGTCGTCGGCCTCGCCGTCCGCGGTGGCGTCCGGCGCGCCGGCGTTCCGGCTCAGCTCCGCCGCGGTCCGGTGCGCGAAGACGTCCCGCACAGTGAAGGCGAGCCCCTCGGCGCGGGCGGCGCTCACCAGCCGGATCGCGCAGATGCTGTCACCCCCGAGGCCGAAGAAGTCGTCGTCGGCGCCGACGGTGTCCCGCCCCAGCACCCGGGCCATGAGCGCGCACAGCAGGTGTTCGGACTGTCCGGCGGGGGCGCGTCCGCTCGGCCGGGCGGTGGCCGCCGGCAGGGCAGCGCGGTCCAGTTTGCCGTGTGCGGTGACCGGCAGGGCGTCGAGGACGACGATGTCGTGCGGGACCAGGTACTGCGGCACCCGGAGCCCGGCGAAGGCGCGCAGCGCGTCACGGGTGGGCCGTCCGCCTTCGGCCGGTACGACGTAGGCGACCAGACGCGGCTCCCCGTCGCCCTCGCGGCGGACCTCGGCCACGGCCTGGGCGACGGCGGGGTGCTCCCGCAGCACCGTCTCGACCTGGCCGGGTTCGACGCGGAAGCCGCGGAGTTTGACCTGCCGGTCGGTGCGTCCCCGGTACTCCAGGACGCCGTCGGGGGTCCAGCGGGCGAGGTCGCCGGTGCGGTACATGCGCTCCCCCGCTGGGCCGTACGGGTCGGCGACGAAGCGTTTCGCGGTCTGCGCGGGCCGGTGGAGGTAGCCGCGGGCGACCCCGGCGCCGGCCAGGTACAGCTCGCCCGTGGCGCCCGGGGGCAGCGGTTGCAGACCGGCGTCCAGGACGTAGGCGCGCATGCCGGCGAGCGGGCGGCCGATCGGCACGTCGCGCGCGTCCGGGGCGAGGTGGCGCACGGCGTGGCTGGTGGCGAAGGTGGTGGTCTCCGTCGGGCCGTAGCCGTCGACGACGACGGTGTCCGGGCAGGCGGCCAGCACTCGCCGGACCATCGACGGCGCGACCTCCTCGCCTCCCGCCCACACCTGGCGGACGCCGGCGAAGCAGCCGGGCCGGTACTCGGCGAGGACGGCGAACAGCGCGGCGGTGAGCCACAGCGCGCTCGGCCGGTGACGGGCGATCAGGTCCGCGTACTCCTCGGCGTCCAGCTCGTGCGGGGGCGCGACGATCAGCCGGCCACCCCGCAGCAGCGGCGCCCAGATCTCAAACGTGGACGCGTCGAAGGCGGCGGGCGAGTGCACGAGGACGTCGGCGCAGACGCCGTCCCCGAAGCGCGGGTCGGTCGCCAGGGCGGCGATGTCGCGGTGGGTCACCACGATGCCCTTGGGCTGCCCCGTCGACCCGGAGGTGTACATGACGTAGGCGGCGGAGAGCGGGTGCGGAGCGGGGGCCGGTGGGGCCGGGTCCTGCGCCGCCGGCGCCCCCGTGTCCAGGTCCTCCGGCAGCAGGCGGGGCGCCGCGCTGTCCGGCAGGTGGAACGCGCCGGTGTCGCGGGAGGCGAGCACCGCCGTCGGCCGCGTCTCACCGAGCATCGACGCGACCTGGGAGGCCGGGTAGCGGGGATCGATCGGGACGTAGGCGGCCCCTGCCTTCAGGACGGCGAGCAGCGCGACCACGAACTCCGGTGAGCGCGGCAGGGCCACCGCGACGGTGTCCCCGGCGCGGACGCCGTGCCCGGCCAGGGCGCGGGCCCACCGGTCGGCGCGGGCGTCGAGGTCGGCGTAGGTGAGGTCGCGGCCGTCCGCCGAGACGGCGATCGCCGCCGGGGTGGCACCGGCCTGCCGCGCGAAGAGGCCGGTGACGGTCGCCCCGGTCGGGTCCGCTGTACCGGGCGCACCCGCGGCCAGCAGGCGGGCGCGCTCCTCGGACGTGAGCAGGTCGATCCGGTCGACGGTGCGGCCCGGGTCGTCGGCGGCCTCGGCGAGCAGCCGCGTGAACCGGTCGAACAGGGTGCGTACGGTTTCCGGTTCGAACAGGTCGGCGGCGTACTCGACATGGCCGTCGAGCCCGGCCGGGGTGCCGTCGGCCGAGTGCCGTTCGACCAGGCTGAGGAAGAGGTCGAACTTGGCGGTCCCGGTGCGGCCCAGCTCGGTGGAGACGGTGAGGCCGGGCAGGGTGAACTCACCGGCGGAGGCGGTGTCCTGGAGCCCCAGCATCACCTGGAACAGGGGGTGGCGGGCCAGCGACCGCTCGGGCGCGAGGACATCCGTGAGGTACTCGAACGGCACGTCCTGGTGGGCGTAGGCGGCCAGGGCCGTCTCGCGGACCCGCTGGAGCAGGTCGGTGAAGGCAGGGCGGCCGGACACGTCGGTGCGCAGGACGAGGGTGTTGACGAAGGCACCGACCACGTCGTCCAGCGCCTGGTCGAGACGGCCCGCGACGGG
Organism: Streptomyces sp. NPDC057424; assembly: GCF_042803315.1. Lineage (NCBI taxonomy): Bacteria > Bacillati > Actinomycetota > Actinomycetes > Kitasatosporales > Streptomycetaceae > Streptomyces > Streptomyces sp. NPDC057424. The sequence continues at coordinate 57,254 of NZ_JBHVCP010000003.1, read as the reverse complement.
ACTGCCGACGGCGATGTCGTCACCGGCGCCGAGGCGGGACAGCAGGGCCGCGAGGCCTGCGTGCAGCACCATGAACAGGCTGGCCCCCGAGGCCCGGCCCAGGTGGACGAGGCGGCGGTGCAGTGCGGCGTCGAGGGAGACGGTGATGTGGTCGCCGGTGTGGGAGGCGACGGCGGGCCGGGGCCGGTCCGTGGGCAGCTCGATCTGCTCGGGCAGTCCGGCCAGCTGCTCCCGCCAGTACGCCACCTGCGTCTGCAGCAGGCCGCCGCCGGTGCCGTCCGCGGCGAGCAGTTCGTTCTGCCAGAGCGTGTAGTCGCTGTAGCGCACCGGCACCGGGTCGAGCCGCGGCGCGCGGCCGGCGGCGCGGGCGGCGTAGGCGCGCTCGAGGTCACGGGCGATCAGCCGCATCGACAGCGCGTCGCAGGCGGAGTGGTGCAGGACGAGCAGAAGCACGTGCGTGTCGGCACCGGTGGTGAACAGCTCGGCGCGCAGCGGCGGTTCGACGGCGAGGTCGAAGGGGCGGCGGGCGCCCGCGGCGAGGCGTTCGCCGAGTGACGCCTCGGTGACGGAGGTCGCGTGCAGGACGGGCGCGGCGGGCGTCAGTACCTGCTGGAGGAGGCGGCCGTCGAGGTACGGAAGGACGGTGCGCAGGCTCTCGTGGCGGGCGAGGACGTCCCCGAGGGCGGTGCTGAGCGCGGTGACGTCCAGAGGGCCGTCGATGCGCAGCACCGAGGGGATGTTGTAGGCGCCGCCGGGACCGTCCATCTGCTGGAGGAACCACATCCGGCGCTGGGCGCAGGAAGCCTCCAGCTCGGCGGGCCGCTCGCGCCGGACCAGGCGCGGGCGGGCCAGTCCCGCCTCGTCCAGGGCGGCCGTCACCGCGCGCGGGGTCGGGTCGTCGAACAGGACGCGCAGGTCAACCTCGACGGAGAACGTCGACCGGATGCGGGTGATCAGTGACGTGGCGAGCACGGAGTGGCCGCCGAGGTCGAAGAAGTCGTCGTCGGGCCCGACCTCGGGTTCGTCGAGCACGAGCGCGAAGAGCGCGCACATGATGTCGAGCCGGGAGGAGAGCCCGCCGCCGTCGGAGGTGGGCGCGGGGTCCGCGGACGCGGTCAGGGCGGCGCGGTCGAGCTTGCCGTGAGCGGTGAGCGGCAGCGCGTCGGTCCGGACGATCCGGCTGGGCACCATGTACTCGGGCAGGCGGGCGCGGACCGCCTCCCTGATCTCCTCCGGCGCGGGGTCGGCGCCGTCCTCGGCGACGACGAAGGCGACCAGGCGCTGGTCGTCCTCCCGTTCCTCGGTCACGGCGACCGCCGCGAGCGCCACGCCGGGGCGCTCGGTGAGCGCGGCCTCGATCTCGCCGGGCTCGATGCGGAAGCCGCGGACCTTGAGCTGGTCGTCCGAGCGTCCGACGAAGGTGAGCCGGCCGGCCGGGTCGCGGCGGGCCAGGTCGCCGGTGCGGTACATCCGCTCACCGGGCCGCCCGTGCGGGTCGGCGACGAACCGCTGCGCGGTGAGCCCCGGGCGGCCGAGGTAGCCGCGGGCCAGACCGGGTCCGGAGACGTACATCTCGCCGATCGCGCCGACCGGGACCGGCCGCAGCCGCTCGTCGAGCAGATGGACCGTCAGATGGGCGAGCGGGACACCGATGACGCTGTCCGGGCCGGGCTCGGGGCCCAGTGTGACGTGGGTGACGTGCACCGTGGTCTCGGTGATGCCGTACATGTTCACCAGCGCCGGCCCGGTGGTGCCGTGCCGGCGGCGCCAGTCGGCGAGGCGGGCGGGCTGGAGCGCCTCACCGCCGAAGACCACGGTGCGCAGCCGCAGCCGGCGGCTCACGTCGGGCAGCTCCTGGTCGGCGGCCATGAGCTGGTAGAACGCCGAGGGCGTCTGGCTGAGCACGGTCACCCGCTCGTCGGCGAGCAGCCGCAGGAACCGCTGCGGAGCGCGGCTCACCTCGAAGGGGACGACGACCAGCCGGCCGCCGTGCAGCAGGGCACCCCAGATCTCCCAGACGGAGAAGTCGAAGGCGGCCGAGTGGAACAGCGTCCAGACGTCGTCGCGGCCGTGGCCGAGCTGGTCGCGGGTGGCGGCGAAGAGGCGGACGACGTTCTCGTGGGAGGTGAGCACGCCCTTCGGGCGGCCCGTGGACCCCGAGGTGTAGGTGAGGTAGGCGGGGCAGCCGGGCTCCAGCGGCCGGAGCCGTTCGCCGGCGGTCACGGGGCCCGGGTCACGGCCTGCCGCGTCGGCGAGGAACTCGGGTGCGTCGATGAGGAGGCGGTCCCGGTCCGTGGCGATCCCGGCCGCCGTGGAGGTGATCAGCAGCCCGGGTGCCGCGTCGTCGAGCATGTACGTGATGCGGGCGGGCGGGTAGTCGGGGTCGACGGCGACATAGGCCGCGCCGGACTTGAGCACGCCCAGCAGGGCGAGGACGAGGTCCGCGGAGCGGGGCAGGGCGACCGCTACGACGTCCTCCGGCCCGATGCCGCGAGCGACGAGGGCGCGCGCGAGCCGGTTCGACCGCTCGTCGAGTTCCCGGTACGACCAGGTGGTGCCGTCCGCGGTGAGCGCCGGGGCGTCGGGAGTGGCGGCGGCCTGCGCCGCGAACAGCTCGGGGAGGGTGGCCGCACCGGGGGCGGCGGTGGCCTCGGGCGCCGGGGCGGTGGCCTCGGGCGCCGGGGCGGGGCCTGCGACACCGCTCACCGGCTGGTCGGGGCCGGTGGCGGTGAGGGCCTCCAGCGTCGCGGCGAACGCGTCGCGGTGGTGGGCCAGTCCGAGGTCGTCCCGGCCGTTGACGTCGATCTGGAGGCCCTGTCCGTCCTGGCGGTCCCAGATCATGAAGAGCAGGTGGCCCACCAGACCGGAGGAGAGATTGCGCATCGTGCCGTGTGCCGCGCCGAACCGCAGGGCGTAGGGGTGCGAGATGACGTTGACGACCGGCAGCAGGGACGTGGCATGGGCCGTGCCGAGGTCCCGCTGGAGGTCCACCCCGCGATAGCGCTGGTGCGCGACGGCCGCGGCCATCTGTTCGGCCACGTGCTCCAGCAGGGCGGTGACGGTCATGTCCGGGCGGACGGTGAGCGGCAGCGGCAGGACGTTGGCGAGGTTCGCGGGCGTCTGCCGGGCGAGTTGGCTCGCCCGGGCGGAGAGCGGGAACGCGAGGAGGACGTTCTCGTCCCCGGTCTGCCGGTGGACGTGCAGCGCCGCGGCGGCCGTGACGACCACCGGCCAGGGCACCCGGGCGCCGTGGGCGGTCCCGCGCACGGCGTCGAACCGCTCCTCGGACAGCCAGCGCGTCACACCGCGGAACTCGGCGGCCGCCCCCCGGGACCGGCTGACGAGCGGAGAGGGCGCGGGACGTCCGCCGAGCTGCCCGAGCCAGAAGTCGCGGTCCTGCCGGAAGTCCGGGGCGGAGCGGTACGCGACGTCCTCGTCGGCGAGTTCGCGCAGCGAGCCGAACGGGTTCGGGCCTGGATCGCGCCCCTCGACGAGCGCCGTGTAGACCTCGGCGACCCGGCGCGAGACCAGGTAGGAGCCGTAGGCGTCCATGGCGATGTGGTGGTAGTTCTGGTACCACAGGTGCCGTTCCGGGCCGAGGCGCAGCACCGCGAAGCGGAACAGCGGACCGTCGGTGAGATCGGTCGGGCGGGCCAGCTCCCGTCGCATCCACGCGTCGGCCCCGGCCTGCGGGTCCGCGGCATCGGAGAGGTCGACGGCGCGCAGCTCCCACGGGCGGTCCGGGTCGATGGTCTGCCCGACCCGGCCGCGGTCCTGGTGGAACCGGCTGTGCACGGTGTCCAGTCCTGCGACGACCGACCGCAACGCACGCTCGAAGACTCCCGTGTCGAACGCACCCTGCACATCGACGTACTCGCCGACTTGATACACCGAGTTGCCGTCGCTCAGCCGCTGTTCGGCGAACCAGATCTCACGCTGCGCTGCCAGCAGGGGCAGCATTGTGTCGGCGTTCAACAAGATCGACGACCTCCGAGATTTCCTACTGGAAGCGCGGAACCACCCGGGAACCGAATCAGCCGGCGCGTCATGCCGGGACGGGCGGGCCGGGGAATGAGAAATCAGGACAGCGAATTCGCTCCGGCCGAACGTAACTGCGCTCCGGGCCCGCTACAAGCCCGGCGATCGCGCTGGGGCGGTGGGCGGCGGCCGGCCGCGCCGGACCTCGATGAGCAGGTCACCCGGGGTGCGGGAAGCGGGCTGCGGTGTCCCGCCGGCGGGACAGGACGACGCTGTTGCCGGGCGGCTGACGCGTCGACAATGCTTCGGGTGCTCGGCTAGGTTCCGATCACGCCGAACTTCGAGCGCATCCGGGACGTCGAAACTCCTTTCCCCTTCCGCCACGGCTTGGCCGACGCGTCCCGCTCTCGTCCGCCAGTAATTCGAGGACGCATCCGGAGAGAATCCAGCATGACACTTGACACTCAGCAGTGGCAGCTCTCGGAAACCGAGCTCGAGTTCTTCCGGGAGAACGGCTACATCGGGCCGCTCACGATTTACACCCCGGAAGAGATGGACGCGTTGTGGCGCCGGGCCCGTCGCGAGGTCCTCGACCGCTCGCACGCGGCCTACCCCGTCGACGAGGCGCTGTCCGGCGCGACCAACATCGCGAACTACGACCGCCATCTCGACGTCGACCTGCTCATGCAGCACGTGTGCAACCGGAAGATCACCGACCGGGCCGCTTCCATCCTGGGGCCCAACGTCCTGTGCTGGCGCACGGAGTTCTTCCCGAAGTACCCGGGCGACGAGGGAACCGACTGGCACCAGGCGGACACCTTCGCCAACGCCAGCGGCAAGCCGCAGATCCTGTGGCCCGGCGAGACCGACACCGAGTTCGGCAAGGGCACCCTCACGGTGTGGACGGCGTTCACCGACGCCACCCGGGAGAACGGCTGTCTCCAGGTCATCCCCGGCTCGCACCACCGCATGAACTACGACGAGACCAAGCGGATGAGCTACGACACCGCGCAGATCAACTCCAAGGTCAAGGACGGCGTTCCGCGCGGCTTCTTCGGCTACGACTACCGTGAGCTCCAGATCGACCCGGACTGGAGGCCGTCCGAGGAGGACGCCTTCGACCTGGTGATGCGACGCGGCCAGTGCGTGATCTTCTGGTCCACTCTGATGCACGCCTCGCTTCCCAACGTCACGGCGAAGAGCCACCGGATGGGCTTCGCCACCCGCTACGTCCCGACCAGCGTGCGGGTCTACCCGGACACCGACCGGGTCGAGGAGTACGGCGGCAGCATCCCGCTGGACAAGTGGGGCGCGGTCCTCGTCAGCGGTGAGGACGACACCGGCCACAACAAGATCCTGCGCGAGTCGCTGCGCGGCACCGCGATCTCCGAGTTCCTGCGCTGAGCCGGATCCCCGCACACCCGGCCGACTGAAGGGGTGCCCCGCACGGGCGTGGCTCCAGCCGGCCTGTGCCGCGCACCCCTGCCTGGAGGAGGGCACCCGCATGACCGTCACCCCAAGCTCCGTCACCCTGCCGATCGTCATGGGGGGTGCGGAGTTCGCCGCCGATCCGCCCGCCCACTACACCTGGCTGCGGGAGAAGGCCCCGCTGGGGCAGGTCCGGCTGGACTTCGGGGCGTTCGCCCAGGACGTCTGGGTGGTCTCCCGCTACGCGGACTGCAAGGCGATGCTCACCGACCCCCGCCTGCTGCGGTCCCCGTACGGGGCTCCGCCGGGCGTGGAGATCCCCGAGCACATCCGGCTGGTCAGCTCCACGCTGGACATGAAGGACGGCGACGAGCACCGCCGGCTGCGCTCCCTGGTGGCCGCTCCCTTCACACCGAAGCGCATCGAGCATCTCGGCGAGCAGGTGCGGGTGCTCGCCGAGCGGCGCCTGGACGCACTGGGCGACGGTGACGGCGGCCCGATCGACCTGCGGCAGGACTTCGCGCTCCCGGTGACCTACACCGTCATCGCCGACCTGGTCGGGGTCGGCGAGCAGGACCGCGTCCGCTTCCAGCAGGGGGTCACGGCCCTGATGAGCGGGTTCAGCGGCTCCCGGGAGGACTGGGAGGCCCATGTGCGTGACCTCGTCGCCGTCACCCGCGACCTGGTCGCCCGCAAGCGGACCGAGCCCGGGGACGACCTCGTCACGGGCTTGATCGAGGCCGAGGAGGCGGGCGACCGGCTGAACGACACCGAGCTGGTGGCCATGGTGTTCAGCCTGGTGACGGCGGGTTATGAGACGACGTACAACCTGATCACGAACGCGGTGGCCGCACTCCTGGACCACCCGGACCAGCTCGGGCTGCTGCGCGCGGCGCCGGACGACGAGGCGCTGTGGCGGTCGGCGGTCGACGAGGTGGCGCGCTACCTCCCGCCGATCACCGGCACCCGGCCGGCCACCGCGATCGAGGACATCGAGTGGCACGGGCAGACCGTACCCGCGGGGGCGTCGGTGCTCCCGTTGCTCGCGGCCGCCAACCGGGACCCGGACGTGTTCGAGGAGCCGGAGCGCTTCGACATCACCCGCTCCCCCAACCCCCACCTCGGCTTCGGTCACGGCGTCCACTTCTGCCTGGGTGCCAACCTGGCCCGGATGGAGGCCCGGGTGGCTCTCCAGGTGCTGTTCGGGCGGCACCCCGGTCTCGCCCTCGCCGTCGACCGCGCCGAACTCGCCCTGGAGCCGATGCCGTTGTGGACCCGCTTCCGCGAACTGCCGGTCGTCCTCGGATGACCGGGGCGGGGGTCCCGCACGCCCAGCTGTCCGCCGACGCGCCGAGGAGACCGTGAGAGGACCATGCCGAACCGCATCGCTGTCGTCACCGGAGGAACCAAGGGGATCGGGGTCGCACTCAGCCGGCGCCTGGCCCGGCTGGGGCACCACGTGGTCGCCGTGTACCGCACCGACAAGGCCGCCGCGGACCTGCTGAGCGAGGAACTCGGCGATCAGGTCGAGACGGTCCGCCTGGACGTGGCCGACCCGGAGGCGGTGGCCGCCTTCGCGGAGCGGGTGCTGACCACGCACGGCGCGCCCCGTGTGCTGGTCAACAACGCGGGCCGCAACATCGACGGCCCGTTCCTCGGGATGTCGGACGGCGACTGGCGGCAGGTGCTCGACGCCAACCTGTCCGGGCCGTTCTATCTGACCAAGGCCTTCGCCCCGGCCATGCTCGGCCTGGAGGGAGGCGCCGCCGTCGTCAACGTCGGGGCGACGACCGCGATCCGGCCCCGCCTGAACGGCGTCAACTACTGCGCCAGCAAGGCGGGGCTGCTGCACCTCACCAAGTGCCTCGCGCTGGAACTGGCCCCGGCCGTCAGGGTCAACTGCCTGATTCCGGGGATGATCGACACCGAGGAGATGCGCACCCGGTTCAAGGTCGCCGATCCGACGGCGCGAGCCGAGCTGCTCGCCGGGATCCCGCAGGGGCGGATCGGCTCGCCCGAGGAGATGGCGGACGCCCTGGAGTTCCTCGTCGGCGACGGGGCCCGCTACATCACCGGCCAGAAACTCATCGTCGACGGTGGCCAGTTCATGTGGTAGCGGTCACCGCCCTGTTCGAGAGAGAAGAGCCCTTCATGTTCGCACGCCTCGACCGGTACGCCGATTTCCTCAAGATCAGGTATCGCTCCGACTTCCTCAAGTCCGGCGAGTACTCCCTCGCCGAGGTGACTCCCGAACTGCGCGAGCGCATCGAGAGCGGGCAGTTCCACCGCATCGTCTTCTCCGGTATGGGCTGCTCCGCCATCGTCTCCGATGTCATCGGCACGTTCCTCAACGCCTCGGGTGCGGGCGTGGAGGTGCTGGTCTTCAACGACTACGACTTCCCGTACCTGGTCCCCCGGTCGGTGGTCGACGACGAGGGGACGCTGTTCGTCATCAGCTCCTACAGCGGCCACTCCGAGGAGCCGGTGCGGGTCTTCCAGCAGCTCGCGGGCCGCTACCACCGCACCCTGCTGCTGACCTCCGGCGGCCGGCTGGCCGAGCTCGGCCGGCGGGCCGGGGTGTCGGTGGCGCGGTGGGAACTGAGCGAACCGGACCGGGAGTACCCGCTCTTCCACGTCGGCCAGTACTTCGCGATCCTGCTCGACATGTTCCCGCGGCTGGGCCTGATCAAGGACGACCACCGGGCGGAGGTCGCGGCCCTGGCGGGCCACCTGGCCTCGGACTTCACACCGGCGCTGGAGGAGCTGGCCCGCGCGACCGCGCTGCGTTCCCGGGACGCGAACATCATCATGCTGGCGTCGCCGAAGTGGTACATGAGCCTGCTGAAGCTGGCCAAGATGCACTTCAACGAGATGGCGATGGCACCGGCGACCCGGAACTTCTTCCACGAGTTCTGCCACAGCGAGGTCGCCACGCTGTCCGACCCGGACCGCCTGCACAGCGTCCTGCTGTTCCGGGACAGCGACGACGACGCCTACACGCGGCAGAAGATGGACAACCTCGTCCGGTTGCTCACCCGGGACATCCCGCAGAACCGGAACGTCGCAATGACCGAGTTCACCCTCGACCAGCCGACGTTCATGCGCAAGTACTTCACCGCGCTGGAGTTCGTGCAGCACACGGCGCTGCACCTGGGGCGCCTCTACGACACCAAGTCCCGTGACCTGATCTCCGAGGCCGCCGGCAACCCGTGGTACCACACGACCTCCATCCTGGCCGAGACGGCGACGGCGAAGACACCGGGCTGACGGCCCGGGAGGGCCGGTGCGCCCCCGGGGAGGGGCCCGCCGTTCCGGCGCGATCCGGACGGCGGGCCCATGGCGGCCTCACGGCACCCGCGTCTGTGGCGCGTCCTGCGCGCCGCGGCGGACGACGGCCTCGATCCCGTCCAGGAGAACCGCCAGTCCGGCGTCGAACGTCTCGGTCGCCTCCCGTTCCAGATACGGCCCTTCCGGATCGGGCGGGGCGGCCGCCGCCTCCCTGGCGAGCCGGACGACCGTCGGGAAACGCTCGGCGAAGTCGGGCACGGCCTCCTCGAAGGCCGCGGAGCGGGCGGTCCACCAGTCCTCGTCGGAGACCCCGGTCGCCGCCGCGGCCTGCCGGGAGTCGACCACCGTCTGCGCGGCGCCCCGGACGTGGTTGATCAGCGTGCCGACGACCCGCCGCAGCACCGGCGCGCCCAGCCCGGTCGCGAAGAGGATGCGCAGGACGCTCTCCAGCATGGCGTTCTCGTTCGGCCCGAGGACCGGGCGCGCCTGGGAGACCTGGAGGGTCCAGGGGTGGCGCAGACAGAACGCCCAGTGGTCGTGCGCCCAGGCCGAGAGGGCGGCGCGCCAGCCGTCCGTGAGGTCGTAGTCGGTGCGGAGTTCGGCGAGTGCGCGGTCGTACATGAGGTCGACCAGCTCGTCCTTGCTGGGCACGTAGGTGTACAGCGCCATTCCGGTCCGCCCGACGCGCTTTCCCACCTCACGCATGGAGACCGCGGAGATCCCGGAGGCGTCGGCGATGGCGATCCCGGCGTCCACGATGGCGTCCACGGTCAGTCCCGGCCGGGGGCCCGGACCGCTCCGGGTGACCGCCTCGCCGGGGGTACGCCACAGCAGGGCCAAGGAACGACGGAAATCTCCTTGGCCGGCGAAAACCACCACCACATCCCCTTGACTGGTACCGAACCGGATGGTCATGACCTTACCGCACGGCCCCTCGGCGGCCGTCCTTCGTGTGGGGCCGCAGAAATCAGTGACAGCCCCGCACCTATTTCTACTGCATGGCCGCCTTCCGGCGCTCCTCGATAACCGAGCCGGATTCCTTGCGTGCCATTCGGCGCAGCACGACAGGAGCCAGCAGAAGACCGAGGACGGACCATGCGCCGAGCGCGCAGAATGTCTCTACGTACCGCCAGGAATTCCCGATCTCCACAGCGGCGAACTCGTCCGGCAGCAATGCGGCACGCATTCCGAGCCCGAGCCAGTACACCGGGAACACCTGGGCGACCCACTGAAGCCATTCCGGTGCCTCGGTGACCGGGAAGAAAATGCCCGAGACGCCGAAGAGTGCCAGAAGCGGGAACATGACGACGCCGATGTTGCGCGGGCTGGTGAGCACCGAGCCGAGGACGGCGCCGATCGGCATCGTGGCGAGCATCCCGAGCACGAGCACCCAGGCCAGCGTGAGCCAGGCGCCGACACCGTCCAGGCGCACGCCGTCGAAGAGCAGCACGCCGGGCACCAGCAGCAGAGCGGTGGTGATCAGGGTCGTCGCCGCCGAGTGGACGATCTTGCTGATCAGGTAGGCGGTCATGCCGTTGGGGGCGGCCTTCGCCCGCAGCAGGGTGCCGTCCTCCCGTTCCATCAGCAGGTTGAAGGCCACGGCCTGGAATCCGTTGAAGGCCAGGGTCAGCCCGAGCAGGCCGGCCAGGGTGGTGGAGCCGAGCGAGAAGCCGGTGCCGCCAATGTCGGAGCCGCGCCGGAGCAGGGCGACGACGAGCAGGACGACCGGGATGAACAGCATGCCGAGGACGTCCTGGACGCTGGCGAGCGACTGCCGGGTCTCGATCCGGCCCGCCGCCAGTCCGCTGCGGACGGCGGTCGCGGTCGTGGTCACGCTCATGACGACACCTCCGCCACCCGCTCGTCGGCGGCCCGCGGGGCGCCCAGCACTGGCAGCCCGGTACCGTCCCGGCCGGATTCGGCGGCGTGCACCATGGCCAGATAGGTGTCCTCCAGGGTGGCCCGGCGGACCTCCAGCTTGTCGACGTCGGCGCCGTGCTCGGCGAACAGCTCACGGACGAACCGGGTCGGAGTCCTGGTCGAGGTGGTGAAGCGTTCGCCGTCGCGGACCCAGCGCACCTCGGCGCCGGTCTCCACCTGACGGGCCAGTTCCTCGGGGGCGGCGTCGGCCACGATCCGTCCCTGGGCCAGGATCACGATGCGGTCGGCCAGCTTCTCGGCCTCGTCCAGGTCGTGGGTGGTCAGCAGGATCGTGGTGCCCTCGACCTCGGCGAGCCGGCGTACCAGCGCGTGGAACTCCTGGCGCGCTTCGGGGTCGAAGCCCACGGTCGGCTCGTCGAGGAACAGCACCTCGGGGCGGCCGACGATGCCGATCGCCACGTCGAGCCGGCGCCGCTGACCGCCGGAGAGCTGTCCGACGCGGCGGCCGGCCTGCCCGGCGAGCCCGACGGCCTCGAGGAGTTCGTCCACGTCACGCGGACGGGCGATGTGGTCGGTGGAGTAGGGCGCGTACAGGGAGCCGTAGTGCGCCAGGAACTCGCGGACCGGCCACTTCGCGTGGTCCCGCCAGGACTGGAGGACCACGCCCAGACGGGCCCGCCACCCTTCGTCGCCGTGCGCCGGATCCGCACCGAGGACCCGCACGTCGCCGGCGGAGCGCAGCCGGAAACCCTCCAGGATCTCGATCGTCGTGGTCTTCCCGGCACCGTTGGGACCGAGCAGTGCGACGACCTCGCCCCTGGCGACCCGGAAGGTCACCCCGTGCAGGACCGTCGTGGATCCGTAGTTCATGCGCAGGTCGGTGACCTCGATGGCGGGCTGCGCCGCCTCATTGGCACTCAACGCCACTCCCCTCCTTCCGCTATCTCATTACAGCGTAAAACGTTAGCACGCCGCCCCTCCCCGGCACCGGTCGCGCGCCGGGCCGGGGAGGGGCGGAGGGGAGGGACGGCCGCCTCAGCGGGCCACGTGTCCGGGGAAGCGGTCGAGCAGGTACGCGTGGATCTCGTCGACCGAGTTCAGCGACTGCAGCTCCTCGAACCGGGGGTCGAGGCGGATGCCGTACCGGTCCTCCAGTGACGCCTGGAGGGTGACCATGGTGAAGGAGTCCATGACGAACTCCGCGTCGTCGCCGACGTCGGCGGACAGCGCCAACGAACGGCTCTCGGAGAGGATCTCCCTGATCTCGTCCTTGCTGATCACTGACGTTCTCCTCCGGGTCGGGTCACAGGGTGGAGCGGATCGCGTTCCGGTCGCGGACGAGCTTGCCGGTCTTGTTCCGCGGCAGGGCGCGGGCGACGAAGAACCGCTTGGGGGCCTTGACGGCGCTCAGCCGTTCCCGGCACCAGGCGATCAGCTCGCCCGCCTCCGGCGCCGCCTCGCCCCCGACGTACGCCTCGATCACCTCGTGGTGGAGCACCACCGCCTCCTCGACCGCGGGGTGCGAGCGCAGCACGGTCTCGACCTCGGCGAGGTCGACCTTGAGGCCGCCGATGGTGACGAGGGAGTCCAGCCGGCCGAGGATGCTCAGCTCACCGGTGGCGTCGTCCACGGCGAAGCGGTCGAAGGTGCGCAGCCACCCGTCGACGTAGCGGTCGGGCTGGTCGTCGAGCACGTACGGCGACCGGTCCAGACGTACGTACAGCTCCTGGTCGACGATCTTCGTCTCGACCCCGGGCACCGTGTCGCCGAGCACCGGCGGGCGCGGCCCGTGCAGCCCTGCCGCGAGCAGGCCCGTCTCGGTCACGCCGTACACCTGGCTCACGCGGACCCCGTACCTGCGGTGGAACTCCTCGTACACCTCGACGGGCAGCCGTTCGCCGCCGGTGACGGCCAGCCGGAGCGCGGGCAACGGGGGCACCCGCGGGGTCCTGGTCAGCAGCTCGAAGTGGGCCGGCACCCCGTAGATCGCCATCGCCTCCGTGTCCTGGGCCACCCGCAGCACGTCGGCCGGCGTGGGCAGGGGCGGCAGCACCACGGTCGCGCCCTGCCGCAGGGCGTGCAGTACGCCGGTAACCAGGCCCATCGTGTGCACGAGGGAGTTGAGCAGCACCACGCGGTCGCCGGCGCCGGGCAGTTCCGGCAGGGCGGCATGGCGGTCGAGTTCGGCGAGGAGCGAGGCGGGGTCGCGGCCGATGACCTTGGGCCGGCCGGTGGAGCCGGAGCTGAACTGGACGAGGCAGTCACCGGAGGAGGCGGGGCGCCCGGACGGCCGGGCGGCGACGCGGAAGGCGACCTCCTCCTCGAAGCCGGTCACCGGCCCGGAGTGTCCGTCGGAGTCGATCACGTGCTGGGGACGGAGCAGCTCGGCCTGCGGCTCGTACTCGGCGGGTGTCGACCGGAAGTCGACCAGGAGTACCTGCGCGCCCCGGCTCCACAGGGCGAGCAGCACACGGACATAGGTGAGGCTCGGCCTCATGCGGAGCAGAACGGTACTGTTCTCACCTATTCCATGATCGCGGAAGGTACGGCCGAGTCCGGCCACCGCGGACCGCAGTTCGGATCTGGATTCCGCAGTGCGTGAAATAGCCCAGGGCTGCCGGTCCGAACCGGCGCCCAGCAGCGATTCACCCCACCAGGATGCGATTGCCATGCCTCTCCCTCACCGGCTGGAAGAATCGGGAAGTTAGCAGGGTGATTATGGGCGCACCAGGCACAAATTCAGTGTCCCGCCGGCGGGACAGCCGAGCTGCCCGCGGCCCTGCTCACCACATTGACTCCGTGAACCGCCGTGTTAGGTTCGGGCGGTGCCCGGACAGCGGGAACACCGATTCGCACAACAACCGTTTGCATTCTTCCCGCCGACGTATCGAAATAAGGCGGCGCTACGCAACCGGAGGCTGAACATTGTCTGGTCGTGAGCCCGATGGTGCGATTCTGCCCCTGTCGGCCGCACAGCGTGAGATCTGGTTCGCCGAGCAGCGCCTCGAATCGACGAACAGCGTCTACCGGGTCGGGGAATACGTGCGGATCGACGGCCCGCTCGACACCACCCTCTTCGAACGGGCGCTGCGGCAGACGGTCGGCGAAGCCGACGCACTGCACGTCCGGTTCGCCGAATCCGGCGACGACGCCCGGCAGACCGCAGGGCGGGTGGCCGACTGGCCGCTGCCGTACGTCGACGTCGCCGGCCGGCCGGACCCGTCGGGCGCGGCGACGGCGTGGATGCGCGAGGACATCCGCAGGCCGATGGACCTCGCCCGCGGGCCGCTGTTCCGGCACGCGTTGATCGGGCTCGGGGACGACTGCCACATCTGGTACCACAGTTACCACCACATCGTCATGGACGCGTTCGGCGCCCAGCTCATCGCCCGGCGGGTGGCGGCGGTGTACACCGCGTTCGCCGAGGGGCGGCCGTGCGACCCGTCGCCGTTCGGCTCCCTGCGCCGGCTGGTCCACAGCGACACCGTCTACCGCTCCTCCGAACAGTTCGCCCGGGACCGGGCGTTCTGGACCGGCCTGTTCGCCGACCGGCCGCAGACGCCCCGGCTCGTGGTGCCGTCGCGGAGCACGCCGGCCGGGCTGCTGCGCAGCACCACCCGGCTCGGCCAGGACCGTCTGGAGCGCATCCGGGAGATCACCCGCCGGGCCAGGGTGCCGTGGTCCCAGCTGGCGATCGCGGCGGCCACGGCGTACGTGCACCGGATGACGGGTGCCGATGACGTGGTGGTGGGCCTGCCCGTCGCCGCGCGCACGGATGTCGTCGTGCGCCAGACCCCCGGCATGACCTCCAACGTCCTGCCGCTGCGGGTGCCGGTGCGGCCGGACCTGAGCGTCGCCGGGCTGCTGCGCGAGGTGAGCGACCGGGTCCGTGACGTGGTGGCCCACCAGCGCTACCGGGGCGAGGACGTGCACCGGGACATCGCGCTGCCGGACGCGGCCGCCTCCCGGTACGCGCCGCTGGTCAACGTCATGTCGTTCGACTACGACCTGCGGTTCGGCGTACATCCCGCGACCGTGCACAACCTGTCCTCCGGTCTGGTGGGCGACCTGGCGATCGCCGTGTGGGACCGGCGGGACGGCTCAGGCCTGCAGATCGACCTGACCGCCCACCCCGAGGTCTGCGACCGGCAGACGCTGACGGCCCACCGGGACCGGTTCGTGTCCCTGCTGAACGCGGTGACCGAGGCCGACCCGGACTCCCCGGTCGGCCGGTTCGACCTGCTGACCGCCGCGGAGCGCCGCACCCTCCTGCCGGCCCCGGCCGCCGCGGCCCCGGAGCGCCGCGCCACCCTGCCGGAGCTGTTCCAGGCGCGAGCGGCGCTGGGCCCGGACGCCACCGCCGTCTCCCTGGGCGGCACCCGGCTGTCCTACGCGGAGCTGAACAACCGGGCCAACCGGCTCGCGCGCCTGCTGATCGCCCGGGGCGCCGGGCCGGAGAAGACCGTCGCGGTGGCCCTGCCCCGGTCCGTCGAACTGATCGTCGCGCTGCTCGCCGTCACCAAGACGGGCGCCGCCTACCTGCCGCTGGATCCGGCCTATCCGGCCGCCCGGCTGGCGTTCATGGTGGCGGATGCCGCCCCGGTACTGGTGGTCACCGACCAGGACACCGCGCCCTCGCTGCCGTCCGGCGCGCCCGCGCTCGTCCTGGACGAGACCGCCACGGCCACGCTGCTCGGCGCGCAGCCGGCGACCGACCCCGCCGACGGCGACCGGGCCCACCCGCTGACACCCGAGCATCCCGCGTACGTCATCTACACCTCGGGCTCCACCGGCCGGCCCAAAGGCGTCGTGGTCACCCACCAGAACGTGGCCCGCCTGTTCGACACCACCCGGGAGCGGTTCGCCTTCGACGAGCGGGACGTGTGGACCCTGTTCCACTCCGCCGCGTTCGACTTCTCCACCTGGGAGATCTGGGGGGCGCTGCTGCACGGGGGCCGCCTGGTCGTCGTCCCGTACGACGTCAGCCGTACACCGGCGCGGCTCCTGCGGCTGCTGGCCGACGAGGGCGTGACCGTGCTCAACCAGACGCCGTCCGCCTTCTACCAGCTGATGCAGGCCGACCGCGAGGAGCCCGGGGTCGGCGACCGCCTCTCCCTGCGCACGGTCGTCTTCGGCGGTGAGGCACTGCGCCCGGACCGGCTGCGCCCCTGGTACGAGCGTCACCCCGACACCGCGCCGGCGCTGGTCAACATGTACGGCATCACCGAGACCACCGTGCACGTCACCCGGCTGGACCTGGACCGCGACCGGGCGGCCGCCACGGAGACGAGCGTCATCGGCACCGGCCTGGGCGACCTGCGCACCTACGTGCTGGACCCGGGTCTGCGCCCCGTGCCGCCCGGTGTGCCCGGCGAACTGTACGTGGCCGGCGCCGGACTGGCCCGCGGCTATCTGCGCCGCCCGGGCCTGACCGGGCAGCGTTTCGTCGCCGACCCCTACGGGCCGCCCGGCACCCGGATGTACCGCACCGGGGACATCGCCCGCCGGACCGACGACGGGCTGCTGGAGTACCTGGGCCGGTCCGACGACCAGGTGAAGGTCCGCGGGTTCCGCATCGAACCCGGCGAGATCGAGGCGGTCCTGGCCGAGCACGAGGGCGTCGCCCAGGTCGCCGTGCTGGTGCGCCGGGACCGCCTCGACGACGACCGGCTGGTCGCCTATGTGGTGCCCGCCGCGGGAGCCGGGGGGCGGCCGGAGGAACTGCGCGCGTTCGTCCGTGACCGGCTGCCGGAACACATGGTGCCGGCCGCCGTGGTCCCGCTCGACCGGCTGCCCCTCACCCCGAACGGGAAGCTGGACCGGGCCGCGCTGCCCACCCCGGACCGGGCGTCGGCGCGCGGCCCGCACCGGCCGGCCCGGACCCCGCGCGAGCAGGTCGTGTGCGATCTGTTCGCCGAGGTCCTCGGCGTGGACCGGGTCGGGGCCGACGACAACTTCTTCGACCTGGGCGGCCATTCGGTGCTGGCCACCCGGCTGACCGCCCGGCTGCGCACGGCGTACGGCGTCGAGCTGAGCCTGCGCGCCCTGTTCGAGGCGGCGACACCGGCCGCGCTCGCCCGGCTGCTGGACGACGCCGCACCGGCCCGCCCGCCGCTGGTCCGGCGCACCCGCCCGCGGCCGCTGCCGCTGTCGTTCGCGCAGAAGCGGCTGTGGTTCCTGCACCGACTGGACGGGCCGGACGCCACCTACAACACCCCGTTCGTGCTGCGGCTGTCCGGCCCGCTGGACCGGGCCGCGCTGCGCGCCGCCCTCGGCGACGTCGTGGCCCGGCACGAGAGCCTGCGCACGGTCGTCCGCGAGCGGGACGGCGTTCCGTACCAGGTCGTACTGCCGAGCGTCGAGACGCCGTTCACCGAACGCGGCGCTGATCCGGCGGAGTTGCCGGACCAGGTGACCGAGGCGGTGCGCCGCCGGTTCGACCTCGCCACCGAGCCGCCCCTGCGGGCCGAACTGATCAGTCTCCCGGCCGACGAGCACGTCCTGCTGCTCGTCCTGCACCACATCGCCGCGGACGGCTGGTCGATGGGCCCGCTCTCCCGGGACCTGGCGGCCGCCTACGGCGCCCGCTGCCGGGGCGAGCGGCCCGAACTGCCCGAACTGCCGGTGCAGTACGCCGACTACACCCTGTGGCAGCGCGACCTGCTCGGCGACCCGGAGGATGCCGACAGCCTGTTCGCCGCCCAGGTCGCCTACTGGCGGCGGCAGTTGGCCGGACTTCCGGAGTGCCTCGCCCTGCCCACCGACCGCCCGCGGCCCGCGATCGCCTCGCACCGGGGCGACTACCTCGCCGCCGGGATCGACGCGGACCTGCACCGGCGGCTGCTGAAGACGGCACGGGCCGCGAACGCCAGCCTCTTCATGGTGCTCATGGCGGGACTCGCGGCCCTGCTGTCCCGGCTCGGCGCCGGCACGGACATCCCCGTCGGCACGCCGATCGCCGGGCGCACCGACCAGGCGCTCGACGACCTGGTGGGGCTCTTCGTCAACACCCAGGTGATCCGCACCGACACCGCGGGCAACCCGTCGTTCGCCGAACTGGTGGCCAGGGTGCGGGAGACCGCGCTGGCCGCCCACGCCCACCAGGACGTGCCGTTCGAGCACCTGGTCGATGTCCTCAGCCCGTCACGGTCCCTGTCCCACCATCCGCTCTTCCAGGTCGTGCTGGGACTCCAGAACGCCACGGACGCCACCTTCGACCTGCCCGGCCTCCGGGTGCGCTCGGAGCTGGGCCGCACCGGCACCGCCAAGTTCGACCTGTTCCTCAGCCTCACCGAGGAGTACGACGGCGACGGACGGCCGGCCGGAATCCACGGGCTCGTCGAGTACGCCGACGACCTGTTCGAACCGGAATCGGTGCTGACCCTGTGGGACCGCTGGGTCCGGCTGCTCGATGCCGCGGTCGCCGACCCCGAGGCCCCCGTCACCGGCGTCGACCTGCTGACCCCGGCGCAGCGGCAGCGGATCCTGCGCCACGGCACCGGGCCCGACCAGCCGGTGCCGGAGACGACGCTGCCCGCGCTGTTCGAGGCGTGCGCCGCGGCGGAACCGGACGCGGTGGCGCTGGTCGCCGGGGACACCGAGCTGACCCGCTCGGACCTGAACGCCCGGGCCAACCGGCTCGCCCACCTGCTGCGGGCCCGCGGCGTGCGGCGGGGCGACGCGGTCGCGCTGCGCCTGGAGCGGTCCGTCGACGCGGTGGTGGCGATCCTGGCGGTACTCAAGGCGGGCGCCGCCTACGTCCCCCTCGACCCCCGGCACCCCGCGGCGCGGACCGGGCTGATCGTGCGCGACACCCGGCCCGCGCTGCTGCTCACCACCAGGGGCGCACCCGCGCCCGACGGCGTCCCCCGCCTCGCACTCGACGACCCGGCCACGGTCGCCGGGCTGGCGGCCGGACCGGCGGCCGACCCCCGCGTCCCGGCGGCACCCGCCGACGCCGCCTACGTCATGTACACCTCGGGCTCGACGGGACGGCCCAAGGGCATCGTCGTCACCCACGCCAACGTGGCCGCGCTCGCCTCGGACCCCTGCTGGTCGGACGCCGCGCACGACCGGGTGCTGCTCCACTCGCCGCCGGCCTTCGACGCGTCCACCTACGAACTGTGGGTGCCGCTGCTGCGCGGCGGCCAGGTGGTGGTGGCGCCGCCCGGCGACCTGGACGTGCCGGCGCTGGCCGGGCTGATCACCGGATCACGGGTCACCGGTCTGTGGCTGACCGCGGCCCTGTTCGACGTGATGGCCGAGCACGACCCCGGCTGCTTCGCGGCGGTCCGGCAGGTGTGGGCGGGTGGCGAGGCGCTGTCCCCGGCCGCAGTCGGCCGGGTGTCGGCCGCCTGCCCCGGGACGGTGGTGGTCAACGGCTACGGCCCCACGGAGACCACCACCTTCGCCACCAGCCACCCCGTGCGCGAGCTCGCCCCGGACGCCCCGGCGGTGCCGATCGGCCGGCCGCTGGCCGGTACCCGGACTCATGTCCTGGACGCGGGTCTGCGCCCGGTGCCCGAGGGAGTCGTCGGCGAGCTGTACATCGCCGGGTCGGGGCTGGCCCGCGGTTACCTCGGGCAGCCCGCGCTGACCGCGGGGCGGTTCGTCCCCGACCCGTTCGGACCGCCCGGCGCCCGCATGTACCGCACCGGCGACCTGGTGCGCTGGAACGGCGCGGGCGTACTGGAGTTCGCGGGGCGCTCGGACGACCAGGTCAAGATCCGCGGGTTCCGCATCGAGCCGGGCGAGATCGAGGCGGTGCTCACCGGGCATCCGGACGTGGTCCGCGCCGCCGTGCTGGCCCGCCCGGACCACACCGGCGGGGTACGGCTGGTCGCCTACCCGGTGACAGAGGCCGGCCCGGCCGCGCTGCGCGCGTACGCCGCCGAGCGGCTGCCCGACTACATGGTTCCCGCGGCCTTCGTCCCGCTCCCCGCGCTCCCTCTGACCCCCAACGGCAAGGTCGACCGGGCCGCCCTGCCTGACCCCGTCCTGCCCGTGACCGGCCGCCGGGACCCCGGCACACCCCGGGAGAAGCTGCTGTGCGAGCTGTTCTCCCAGGTGCTCGGCCTGGACCCGGTCGGCGCCGACGACGACTTCTTCGCCCTCGGGGGCGACAGCATCCTCTCGATCCGGCTGGTCTCCCAGGCCCGCGCCGCCGGTCTGGACGCCGGCGTGCGGGACGTCTTCGAGCACCGGACGGCCGCGCGCCTGGCGGAAGCCGTCGGCGATCTGACGGCACCGGCCCCGGCCGAGGACGACTCCGGGCCGGGCGACGGACCGGTCCCGCCCACCCCGATCATGTGCTGGCTCCAGGACCGCGGCGGGCCGGTCGACCGGTTCTCCCAGTCCCTGCTGCTGCGGACACCCCGCCGGCTGGACCGGGAACGGCTCACCGCCGCCGTCGGCGCGCTGACCGACCGGCACGCCGCCCTGCGCGCCCGCCTCACGGACGGGCCGGGCACGGACCGCTGGGCTCTGGAGATCCGCCCCGCGGACCACGTCGACCCGGCCGGCCTGGTCCATGTGGTGGAACTGCCCTCCACCGGCCCGGACCGTGCGGCCGGCACCCACGAGCGGTCCGCCGACGCCCTGCGGACGGCCGTCGAGCGTGAGGCCGAGGCCGCGACGGACCGGCTCTCGCCCCGGGACGGCCGGATGGCCCAGTTCGTCTGGCTGGACGCCGGGCCCGGCCGGGAGGGCAGGCTGCTGATGGTGATCCACCACCTCGCCGTCGACGGGGTCTCCTGGCGCATCCTGGTGCCGGACCTGCTGGCCGCGCTGGACGGGACCCCGCCGCCCCCCGTCGGCACGTCCGTGCGCACCTGGTCACGCACCCTGCACACCCGGGCCCGGCAGCCCGGGACGGTGGGCGAACTGGCCTGGTGGACACGGACGGTAGGGGAGCCGGACCCCCTGCTGACCGCACGCGCCCTCGACCGGGCGCAGGACGTGACCGGCACCGCCGCCCAGTGCACCGGCACCCTGCCGCCCGACATCACCGAACCCCTGCTCACCAGCGTGCCGGCCGCGTTCCACGCCGGGGTACAGGACGTGCTGCTGGCCGCGCTGTCCCTGGCGCTCGGCCACTTCCGCCGCGAGCGGGGCCGCGGTGAGGGCGGCGCCGTCCTCATCGACGTGGAGGGGCACGGCCGCGACGAGGACGGCAGCGGGGCCGATCTGTCCCGCACGGTGGGCTGGTTCACCAGCCTGTACCCGGTCCGGCTCGACCCCGGAACGCACGCGTGGGAGGACGTGACCGCCGGTGCGCCCGGAACGGGAGCCGCGGTCAAACGGGTCAAGGAACAGATGCGCGCCGTCCCCGCGCACGGCCGGGGGTTCGGCCTGCTGCGCTACCTGAACCCCGGCACCGCGGCGGAGCTGGCCGGTGCGGCCGTGCCGCAGGTCGGCTTCAACTACGTGGGCCGGTTCCCGGCGCCCGGCACCCCGATCGTCCGGGAGCACCCCGAGTGGCGGGTGGCCGGTGAGATCGGACTGGTCGGCGGCAGCGACTCCGCCCTCCCCCTGGCACACGGCCTGGAGGTCGATGCGGCGGTGCGCGACCACCCGGACGGGCCACGCCTGACGGCGACCTGGCGGTGGGCTCCGGGGATGTGGCCCGAGGCCGACGCCCGGGCCGTCGCGGAGTACTGGTTCCAGGCCCTGCGCGGTCTGGCACGGCACGGCTCCGAGCAGGGGGACGGCGGCTTCACCCCGTCCGACTTCCCGCTCATCGGACTCGCTCAGCACGACGTCGAACAGCTCGAGGACATGTGGAGGACTCGGTAATGACCCGCGGCAATCTGGTCGACATCCTCCCGCTGACTCCGATGCAGGAGGGCATGCTCTTCCACGCGCTGTACGACGTGGACGGTCCCGATGTGTACATGGTGCAGCAGGTCTTCGACCTCACGGGTCCGCTGGATGCGCGGCGGCTGCGCGCCGCGGCACAGGCACTGGTGGCCCGGCATCCCAACCTGCGCGCGGCCTTCCCGCAGGTGACGGACGGTCAGCCGGTGCAGTTGATCCCGGCCGAGGTGACCGTGCCGTGGACCGAAGTGGACCTGAGCGGGCTGCCTGAGGCGGAGGCGCGCACCGAACTGGACCAGCTGGGCCGGGAGGACCACCACCGCCGCTTCGACCTGTCGCGGCCCCCGCTGCTGCGGTTCACTCTGGTCCGGCTCGGGGCGGAGCGGCACTGCCTGCTGCTGACCAGCCATCACATCCTGCTGGACGGCTGGTCGACGCCGATCGTGGTGCGGGAGCTGTTCACCCTGTACGCCGGGGGCGGGGACACCGCCGCCCTGCCGCGGGTGACGCCGTTCCGGGACTATCTGGCCTGGCTGGGCCGCCAGGACCAGGCAGCGGCCGAGGAGGCGTGGCGGCGGGAGCTGGCCGGTGTGGACCAGGCGACCCGGCTGGCCCCGGCCGATCCGGCGCGCGTCCCCCGGCTGCCCGAACGGGTGGTGACCGAGGCGCCGGAGGAGCTGACCGCGGCGCTGCGGGCGCGGGCGCAGGGGCTCGGGGTGACGGTGAACACGCTGCTCCAGGCCGCGTGGGGGCTCGCGCTGAGCCGTACGACCGGGCACCGGGACGTGGTGTTCGGTGCCATCGTCTCCGGCCGCACGCCACAGCTGCCCGGCGTCGAGTCGATGGTGGGGCTGTTCATCAACATCGTTCCGGTACGGGTCCGGGTCGCGCCGGAGCGGTCGTTGTCGGAACTGATCGGCGAGGTGCAGCGCGCCCAGTCCGCGCTGACCGCACACCACCATCTGGGGCTGTCGGACATCCAGCGGTCGGCGGGTGTGCCGGAGTTGTTCGACACGATGATGGTGTTCGAGAACTACCCGTGGGACGGGCCCGCCCAGGACGTCGCCGCCGGGCTCGGCACCGAGGTGCGGGTCTCCCCGGCCCTGGAGCGCGGCCGGGACGCCACCCACTATCCGCTCACCCTCGTCGCCGCACCGGGCCGGCGGCTGTACCTGCGGCTGGACTACCGCGACGACCTGTTCGACCGGGCGACCGCGCAGGCGCTCCTGGACCGGCTGCGCATGGTCCTCACCGCTGTCGCCGAGGACCCCGGCACGCTCACCGGCCGGGTCGACGTGACCAGCGCCGAGGAGCGCCGTCTGCTGCTGGAGACCTGGAACGACACCCGGCGCGGCGGTGAACTGCCGCTGTTGCCGGACTGGTTCCAGGCGCAGGTCGCCGCGACCCCGGACGCGCCCGCCGTCCGCTTCGGCGACGAGACCCTCTCGTACGCGGAGCTGAACCGGCGCGCCAACCGGCTCGCGCACGCCCTGATCCGGCGCGGTGTCGGACCGGAGAGCATCGTCGCGCTCGCCCTGCCGCGCTCGCCCGCCCACATCGTCGCGCTGCTGGCCGTCGTCAAGGCGGGCGCCGCGCATCTGCCGCTCGACCCGGACCACCCGGCCACGCGCATCCGGTACATGCTTGACGACGCCCGCCCGGCCGTGCTGCTCACCAGTGCCGTCACCCGGTCCGCGATACCGGACGACGACCCGACTCCCCTGCTGGTCCTGGACGATCCGCGCACCGCCGCCCTCATCTCGGACAGCCCGGACAGCGACCCCCGCCCCGCCGAGCGGCCGGGGCCGCTGACGCTCGCGAGCCCGGCGTACGTCATCTACACCTCGGGGTCGACGGGCCGGCCGAAGGCGGTGCAGATGACCGGGCTGGGCGTGGCGAACATGCTGCGCTGGCACCACGGCCAGCTCGGCGGCGGCCCGGGCACCCGGACCGCGCAGTTCACCGCGATCAGTTTCGACGTGTCGGTGCAGGAAGTCCTCTCCGCGCTGCTGTTCGGCAAGACGCTGGTGGTGCCCGACGAGGACACCCGCCGCGACCCGCGGCGCTTCGCCGCCTGGCTCACCGAGCACCGGGTGAACGAGATCTTCGCCCCCAGCACCGTCCTGGAGTCCCTCGCCGAGGCGGCCGGCGAGGCGGGACTGCGCGTGCCGTCGCTGGGGCAGATCGCGCAGGCCGGTGAGGCGCTGCCCCTGAGCCGACAGATGCGCGCCTTCCACGAGCGCACCCCTCGCCGTCTGCACAACCACTACGGGCCCACCGAGGCCCAGGTCCTCACCGCCCACACCCTGCCCGACGACCCCGCGGCCTGGCCCGCCGCCGCACCGCTGGGCCGGCCCGTCGACAACGTGCGCGTCTACCTGCTGGACCACGCCCTGCGCCCGGTGCCGCCCGGCGCCGCCGGCGAGCTGTACACCAACACCGCCGGTCTGGCCCGCGGCTACCTCAACCGGCCCGCCCTGACCGCCCAGCGGTTCGTCGCCGACCCGTACGGCCGGCCCGGCCAGCGCATGTACCGCACCGGTGACCTCGCCCGCTGGACGCCGGACGGCCACCTGGAGTTCCTGGGCCGCGCCGACGACCAGCTCAAGGTCCGCGGCTTCCGCATCGAGCCCGGCGAGATCGAGACCGCCCTGACCGAGCACGCCGACGTGGCGCAGGCCACCGTCCTCGTGCGTCAGGACCGGCCCGGCGACCAGCGGCTGGTGGCCTACGCGGTGCCCGTCGCGGACCGCGCGCCGGACCCGCACGACCTGCGCGGCTTCCTGCGCGACCGGCTGCCCGACTACATGGTGCCCGCGGCGGTCGTTGCTCTCCCCGCCCTGCCCCTCACCCCCAACGGCAAGCTCGACCGCGCCGCCCTGCCCGCCCCGGACCTCACCCGGACCGGGGCCGGCCGCGACCCCCACACCCCGCAGGAGCAGATCCTGTGCGATCTCTTCGCGCAGGTCCTGGGCCTGCCCCGGGTCGGGGCCGACGACGACTTCTTCGACCTGGGCGGCCACTCACTGCTCGCCACCCGGCTCGCCGCCCGGATCCGCGCCACCTTCGGCGCCGAGCCCGGAGTGCGCGCCGTCTTCGAGGCCCGCACCCCGGCCGGCCTGGCGCAGCGGCTGGACGACAGCGGCCCGGCCCGCCCGGCCCTGACCCGGCGGGACCGTCCGGAGGTGCTGCCGCTGTCGTTCGCCCAGCGGCGGCTGTGGTTCCTGCACCAGCTGGAGGGGCCGAGCGCGACGTACAACATCCCGCTCGCGCTGCGCTTCACCGGAGCTCTCGACCACGCTGCCCTGCGGGCCGCCCTCGGCGACGTCGTCGCCCGCCACGAGAGCCTGCGCACCCTCTTCCCGGAGACCGGCGGCGTCCCCACCCAGCGTGTGCTCGCCCCCGAGCGGGCCGTCCCGCCGCTGCCCGTCACGGCGGCCACCGAGGAGAGCCTGCCGGGCCGGCTCACCGCGGCGGCCCGGCACGCGTTCCGGCTGGACGCCGAGTGCCCGGTGCGGGCCGAGCTGTTCGCGCTCGCGCCCCACGACCATGTGCTGCTCCTGGTGCTGCACCACATCGCCGGCGACGGCTGGTCCTTGAGTCCGCTGGCGGCCGACCTCACCCGTGCCTACGCCGCGCGCTCCGAGGGCGGGGAACCCGCCTGGCGCCCCCTGCCGGTCCAGTACGCCGACTACACCCTCTGGCAGAACGACCTGCTCGGCGAGCACGACAACGACGACAGCCTGCTCGCCCGGCAGGTCGCCTACTGGCGGGCCACGCTGGAGGGACTGCCCGAGCAGGTGACGCTGCCGGGCGACCGGCCGCGCCCGGCGGCCGCGTCGTACGCCGGCGACTATGTCGAGGTGGGGCTGGACGCGGATCTGCACCGCGCCCTCGCCGAGCTGGCCCGGCGCAACGGCACCACCGTGTTCATGGTGCTCCAGGCCGGGCTGGCCGCGCTGATGACGCGGATGGGCTGCGGCACGGACATCCCGGTCGGCAGCCCGATCGCCGGGCGCACCGACCAGGCCATGGACGATCTGATCGGATTCTTCGTCAACACCCTGGTGCTGCGCACCGACACCTCCGGCGACCCGACGTTCACCCAGCTGCTGCGGCGGGTGCGGGACACGGCGCTGAACGCCTACGCCCACCAGGACGTGCCGTTCGAGTACCTGGTGGAGGTGCTCAACCCTGCCCGCTCGCTGGCCCATCACCCGTTGTTCCAGGTGATGCTGGCCTTGCAGAACGCGCCGGAGGGCCGGTTCGGGCTGCCGGGTCTGGAGGTCACCGTCTCCCAGGCGCGCACCGGCACCGCCAAGTTCGACCTGTTCTTCAGCCTGGTGGAGCGCAAGACGGAGGACGGCGCGCCGGCCGGCATCGAGGGCGCGGTCGAGTACGCCGGCGACCTGTACGAACCGGCCACGGTCCGCGCCCTGTTCGCACGCTGGCGGCGGCTGCTGGTCGCCGTGGCGAACGCCCCGGACCGGCCGGTCGCCGACGTCGACGTGCTGACGGCCCCCGAGCGTGAGCAGGTGCTGCGCGGGTGGAACGACACCTCGGTGCCGGTCTCGCCGCAGCCGTTGCCGAGGCTGCTGGAGGAGCGGGTGGCGGCGGCGCCCGACGCCGTCGCCGTGGTGGCCGACGGTGCCACGCTGACGTACCGCGAGCTGGACGAGCGGGCGAACCGGCTGGCCGGGGAGATCCTGGCGCACGGCGGCGGGCCGGGCACGGTGGTCGCGCTGGCGCTGCCGCGCACGGAGGTGCTGCCCGTCGCGCTGCTGGCGGTGCTGCGGACCGGCGCGGCCTATCTGCCGCTCGACACCGAGTACCCGGTGTCCCGGCTGGAGTTCATGCTGCGCGACGCCCGGCCGGCGGTGCTGCTGACCACCCTGGCCGCCGGCAGGCTCGTGCCGGACGCCGGCGGCCTCGCGCGGATCACGCTGGACGACCCGGGGACGACCGCGGCCCTGCGGGCGCGCCCGGCCGCCCCGCCCCAGGTCCACGTCGCGCCGCGGCAGCCGGCGTACGTCCTGTACACCTCGGGGTCGACCGGCACCCCCAAGGGTGTGGTCGTCCCGCACGAGGCGCTGGCGAACTTCCTGCACGCGATGGGGCGGCTGGTGCCGCTCACCCCGGAGGACCGGCTGCTGGCCGTCACCACGGTCTCGTTCGACATCGCCGCCCTGGAGATCTGGCTGCCGCTGCTGCGGGGCGCCCGGGTCGTCCTCGCTCCCCGCGACGTGGTGCGGCAGCCGTCGGCCCTGCTGGAGCGGTTGTCGGCGCAGGGGATCACCGTCATGCAGGCGACGCCGTCGCTGTGGCAGACGCTGGTGGCGCACGACCCGGCGCCGCTGCGGGGCCTGCGCATCCTCACCGGCGGCGAGGCGCTGCCCGAGCGGCTGGCGGCGGACCTGGCGGAGCTGGGCGAGGTGCTGAACCTGTACGGGCCGACCGAGACGACGATCTGGTCCACCGCCGCCCGGGCGACGGGGACGCGGCCCCCGCTGATCGGCACGCCGATCGACAACACCCGGGCGTACGTGCTCGACGCGCGCCTGCGGCCGGTGCCGCCCGGTGTGGTCGGGGACCTGTATCTCGCCGGGACCGGTCTGGCCCACGGATATCTGCGCCGGGCGGGCCTGACGGCCTCCCGTTTCGTGGCCTGCCGGCACGGGGCGCCGGGTGAGCGGATGTACCGCACCGGCGACCGGGCCCGCTGGACCCGCGACGGGCAGCTGGAGTTCGCCGGCCGCGCCGACGACCAGGTCAAACTGCGTGGCTTCCGGATCGAGCCCGGCGAGATCGAACGCGTCCTCGACGGGCAGCCCGGGGTGCGGCAGGCCGCCGTCACCGTGCGCGAGGACCGGCCCGGCGACCGGCGGCTGGTGGCGTACGTCGTGCCCGGCGCCGCGCCGGAGTCGCGCGAGGACGGCGCGCCACGGCACCAGCTGGAGGACTGGCGGCTGCTGTACGACTCGGTGTACGCGGGCGCCGCCGAGGCGCCGTTCGGCGAGGACTTCGCCAGCTGGAACAGCAGCTACACCGGTGAGCCCATCCCGCTGCCGGAGATGCGGGAGTGGCGGGAGCACACGGTGGGGCGGATCCTCGGCCTCAGGCCGCGCCGGGTGCTGGAACTCGGTGTGGGCACGGGCCTGCTGCTGTCCCGGATCGCGCCGCACTGCGCGGAGTACTGGGGCACCGACTTCTCCGAGCACGTCGTCGGGGAACTGGGCCGGCACGTGGCGGCCGACGCGGCGCTGCGCGAGCGGGTCACACTGCGGGTCCAGGCGGCGCACGACGCGAGCGGGCTGCCCGCCGGGCACTTCGACACGATCGTGCTGAACTCCGTCGTGCAGTACTTCCCCGGCACCGACTACCTGACCGAGGTCCTCACCAACGCCGCCCGCCTGCTGGCGCCCGGCGGCACGCTGTTCGTCGGCGACGTGCGCAACGTGCGGCTGCTGCGGGCCCTGAAGGCCGGCGTCCACGCGCACCGGATGTCCGGGCCTGTGGACCTCGCCGCGCTGCGCCGCGAGGTCGAGCACGACCTGATGACGGAGAAGGAACTCCTCGTCGACCCGGACTACTTCGCCGCGGTCGCCGAGCGCCTCCCGGACATCGCAGCGGTGGGCGTGTCGCTGAAAGAGGGTTCCTACGACAACGAGCTGAGCCGCTACCGCTACGACGTGACGCTGCACCACCGGGACGCGCCCACGACCGATGTCGGCGACGCCCCCGCGGTGCCCTGGGACGAGTTCGGGGACCTGGCGGCCGTCCGCGCGCATCTCGCCGAGCGGCGCCCGGAGCGGCTGCGGCTGACCGGTGTCCCGAACGACCGGGTCGCGGCCGAGCTGGCGCTGGCCGAGGCGATGCGCACCGGTGACAGCCCGGTGGTGCCCGCGCGCACCGTGGACCTGGCGGATCTGCACCGGCTGGGTACGGAGCTGGGCTACCGCACGGCGGCGGCGTGGTCGACGCATCCGCGGCTGGTCGACTTCGTGCTGGCCCGCGGGGACGCCCCGCTCACGGGCACCTGTCCGCCGGTGTCCGCGCTCGGTCCGCGCACCAGGCTGTCGGCTCTCACCAGTGACCCCATGGTGCCGCGCACCAGCGGCGCGCTGATGGCGCGGCTGCGCCGGCACGTGGAACGGACGCTGCCGGCCTCGATGGTGCCGAGCGCGTTCGTGCCGGTCAGCGCGCTTCCGCTGACCGCCAACGGCAAGCTGAACCGGGCCGCGCTGCCCGCGCCGACGCTGACCGCGGGCGGCACCGGCCGCGATCCGCGCACCCCGCAGGAGCAGATCGCGTGCGATCTGTTCGCGCAGGTCCTGGGGCTGCCCCGGGTGGGTGCCGACGACAGCTTCTTCGAGCTGGGCGGGCACTCGCTGCTCGCCACCCGGCTGATCGCCGCGATCCGGGCCACGTTCGGCGTGGAACTGGCCCTGCGGGCGCTGTTCGAGAACGCCACCCCGGCGGCGGTGGCCGCCCGGGTGGACACCGCGGCGCCGAGCCGGCTGCGGCTCGCCCGCCGGGCCCGGCCCGAGCGGCTGCCGCTGTCGTTCGCCCAGCGCAGGCTGTGGTTCATCCACAAGCTGGAGGGGCCCGGCCCGACGTACAACATCCCGCTCGCGCTGCGCCTGACCGGGTCCCTGGACCGGAGCGCACTGCGGGCGGCCCTGGCCGACGTGGTGACGCGCCACGAGAGCCTGCGCACGGTCTTCCCGGAGAGCGGCGGGGTGCCGTGGCAGCGGGTGCTGGACCCGGCGGAGGCGGCTCCCGCGGTGGAGGCGGTGGGCACCGACCAGGAGGGCCTGTCCGCGCGGCTCGATTCCGCCGCCCGCCAGGGCTTCGACCTGTCCGCCGAACCGCCCCTGCGGGTGCACCTGTTCGCGCTGTCCGCCGAGGAGCACGTGCTGCTGCTGGTGGTGCACCACATCGCCGGTGACGGCTGGTCGCTGAACCCGCTGGCCCGCGACCTGGCCCGGGCGTACGACGCGCGGTGCCGGGGCGAGGCCCCGTCGTGGGCGGCGCTGCCGGTGCAGTACGCCGACTACACGCTGTGGCAGAACGAGTTGCTGGGCGACCGGGGCGACGCGGACAGCCTTTTCGCCACCCAGCTCGACTACTGGGTGCGGCGCCTGCGCGCCCTGCCGGAGGAGCTGCGGCTGCCCACCGACCGTCCGCGGCCGGCCGTGGCCTCCTACCGGGGCGACTACGTCAGGGTCGGTATCGACGCGGAGCTGCACCGGCGGATCGCGGAACTGGCCCGGGAGTCCGGCGCGACGGTGTTCATGGTGCTCCAGGCCGGGCTCGCGGCGCTGCTGTCCCGCCTGAGCGGCAGCGCGGACATCCCGATCGGCAGCCCGATCGCCGGGCGCACCGACCAGGAACTCGACGATCTGGTGGGCTTCTTCGTCAACACGCTGGTGCTGCGCACCGACACCTCGGGGCGGCCGAGCTTCCGGGAACTGATAGCCCGGGTGCGCGACACCGCCCTGGGCGCGTACGCCCATCAGGACGTGCCGTTCGAGTACCTGGTGGAGAGGCTCAACCCGCCGCGCTCCCTCGGCCGGCACCCGCTGTTCCAGACGATGCTGGCGCTGCAGAACGCGCCGGCCGGTTCCTTCCGGCTGCCCGGGCTGCGCGTCGACATCGAACCGGGGCGCACCGGCTCCGCCAAGTTCGACCTGTTCTTCAGCCTGTCGGAGCATCTCGACGACACGGGCGGCGCGCAGGGCATCAGCGGTGTCGTCGAGTACGCGAGCGACCTGTACGACGCCGGCACGGTGACCGGTCTGTTCGACCGCTGGGTGCGGCTGCTGACGTCGTTGGTGGCGGCGCCGCACCGGACGATCGGTGCGGCCGATCTGCTCACCGCGCGGGAGAGCCTGCTGCTGGAGCGGCACAACGACACCGACCGGCCCGCGGCCGAGGCCGGGCTGCCGGAGCTGTTCGACGCCCAGGCGGCCGAGTGCCCGGACGCACCGGCCCTGGTGCACGGCGACCGCGAGATCGGCTACCGCGCGCTGCGCGACGCCGCCGGGGACGTGGCGGCGGTGCTGGCGCGGCGCGGTGTGCGCCGGGCGAGTACGGTGGCGCTGCTCATGCCACGTTCCCCCGGCCTGGTCGCCGCGGTCCTCGGCATCCTCAAGGCGGGTGCCGCCTACGTGCCGCTGGATCCGCGCTATCCGGCGGCCCGGACCCGTATGGTGCTGGCCGAGACGGGGGCCCGGGTCCTGGTCACCGACCGCACGCCGGCGCCGGAGTCGCTGCCCGAGGGCACGACGGTCGTCCTGGTCGGCACCGACCTCGGTGACGGGTTCGTACCGCAGGAGGGGGCGCCCGTCCCGGGCCCGGCCGGCCGGCCGGGCCCGGACGATCTGGCGTACATCATGTACACCTCCGGCTCCACGGGGAGCCCCAAGGGCATCGGGGTCACCCACCGCAACGTGGCCGAGCTGGCGGCCGACCCGCGCTGGCGCACCGGAGCCCAGCGGCGGGTGCTGCTGCACTCCTCACCGGCCTTCGACGCCTCGACGTACGAGCTGTGGGTGCCGCTGCTCACCGGCGGCACCGTGGTGATCGGCCCGGACGGCGAACTCGACCTGCACGCGCTCGCCGACACGATCGTGCGGCAGCGGGTCACCGGTCTGTGGCTGACCAGTTCCCTGTTCACCCTGGTCGCCGAGAGCATGCCCCAGTGCCTGGCCGGGGCCCGGCAGGTGTGGACGGGCGGCGAGGCGGTGTCGGCGCACGCGGTGCGCACGGTGCTGGCGGTCTGCCCCGGCCTGGTCGTCGTCAACGGGTACGGGCCGACGGAGACGACCACCTTCGCCGCGAGCTGGCCGGTCGACGCGCTGCCCGCCGACGCCACGTCGGTGCCGGTCGGCCGCCCGATGGCCAACACCCGGCTGTACGTGCTGGATCCGGAGCTGCGCCCGGTCCCGCCCGGGGTGGTCGGCGAGCTGTACATCGCGGGGACCGGTCTCGCCCGCGGCTACACGGGCCGGGCGGAGCTGACCGCGCGGCGGTTCGTCGCCGACCCGTTCGGCAAGCCGGGCGCGCGCATGTACCGGACCGGGGACCTGGTGCGGTGGACGGCGGACGGCGCGCTGGACTACGTGGGGCGCGGCGACGACCAGGTCAAGCTGCGCGGATTCCGGGTCGAGCCGGGTGAGGTGGAGAGCGTGCTGCTGCGCCATCCCGGCGTGGGGCAGGCGGCGGTGCTGGTCCGCGAGGACCGGCCGGCCGACCCGCGCCTGGTGGCGTACGTGGTCGCCGACCCGGACGCCGCGGGGCACGACGAGTCGGCCGAGCAGGACCAGGTGCAGGCCTGGCAGGGGATCTACGAGTCCCTGTACGCCGCGCCGACGGCCGCGTTCGGCGAGGACTTCTCCGGCTGGAACAGCAGCTACGACGCCGCGCCCATCCCCCTGGAGGAGATGCGGGAGTGGCGTCGCGAGACCGTCGCACGCGTCCGGCGGCTGCGTCCGCGCCGGGTGCTGGAGATCGGCGCCGGTACGGGTCTGCTGCTGTCGCGGCTCGCCCGTGACGCGCGGGAGTACTGGGCCACGGACTTCTCCCCCGCGGTCGTGGAGACGCTGCGCGGACACGTGGCCGGTGATCCGGAGCTGCGCGACCGGGTGCGGCTGCGGGTGCTGGCCGCCCATGACGTCGGGGATCTGCCGCAGGGGCACTTCGACACGGTGGTGCTGAACTCGATCGTGCAGTACTTCCCGAGCGGCGAGTATCTGCTGCGGGTGATCGAGTCGGCCCTGCGGCTGCTCGCTCCGGGCGGCGCCCTGTTCCTCGGCGACGTACGCGACCTGCGTCTGCACCGCATGCTCACCTCCGCGGCGCTGGCGCACAAGGTGCACGACCGGCACGACCGCGCGAGCCTGCGGCGGGCTGTCGAACGCGCCCTGGTGATGGAGAAGGAACTGCTCGTCGCGCCCGAGCTGTTCACCGCGCTGGGCGAGCACGTCGGCGGCCTCGCGGGAGCCCGCGTCGAGGTCAAGCGGGGCGCCTTCCACAACGAGCTGACGCGGTACCGCTACGACGTCACGCTCTTCAAGGAGGGCGGTGAGCCGCTCACCTCGGCGCGCGAGATGCCCTTCGTCGCCTGGGACGAGGCGGGAGGCGCGGCCGGGCTGGAGGAGAGGCTGCGCCGGGAGCGGGTGCCGCTGCGGGTCACCGGGGTGCCGAACGAGCGCCTGGTCGAGGACGCCGCCGTCGAGGCCGCGATCCACGAGCAGGACCCGGTGGTCGCGGGCGACGCCCCGCCGCTCGCGGCGTTCGACGAGCTGGCCGCACGCCTCGGGTTCGCCGTGCACGTGACCTGGTCGGCCGACCCCGGCCGCCTGGACGTGGTGTTCACCGAGCCGGAGCCCGCCCACCCGGTGGTGGATCTGTACCGGCCGCGGTCCCCGCTGGGCACCGCTACGCCGCTGTCCCGTTGGGCGTGGGCGCCGCTGACCGCTCGGGCGGCGGGCGCGCTGGTGAGCAGCGTGCTCGACCACGCCCGGCGGCACTTGCCGGAGTACATGGTGCCCGCCGCGGTGGTGCCGCTCAGCCGGCTGCCGCTGACCGGCAACGGCAAGCTGGACCGTTCGGCGCTGCCCGCCCCGGATCTCGGCTCCGGTCCGGACGGCCGTGCACCGCGGCTGCCGCAGGAGGAGCTGATGTGCGCGCTGTTCGCCGAGGTGCTGGGTCTGCCCCGGGTCCGTGTCGACGACGACTTCTTCCAGTTGGGCGGCCACTCGCTGCTGGCGGCCCGGCTCAAGGCCCGGATCCGCGCGGCCTTCGGCGTGGACGTGGGGATGCGTGCGCTGTTCGAGACGCCGACCCCGTCCGGCATGGCGGGACGCCTCCGGTCCGGCGCCCCCGGCGACGGCTACGAGGTGCTGCTGCCGCTGCGCCCGCGAGGTGAGCGGGAGGCGCTGTTCTGTGTGCATCCCGGCGGCGGCATCAGCTGGTCGTACGCCGGTCTGCTGAGGCATCTCGACCCCGAGCGGCCGGTCTACGGGCTCCAGGCGCGCGGTCTGGGCAAGCCGGAGCCCCTCCCGGACACGCTGGAGGCGATGGCGGCCGACTACGCCGACGAGATCCAGCGGGTCCAGCCCGCGGGCCCCTACCACCTGCTCGGCTGGTCGTTCGGCGGGGTGGCGGCCCACGCGGTGGCCGTGGAGCTGCGGCGGCGGGGGGAGCGGGTGGGGGTGCTCGCCGTCGTGGACGCCTGCCCGGGCTGGAAGGGGCTGACCCATGACGACGTGCCCGAACTGGACGAGGAGGATCTGCACGAGCATCTCGCCTATCTCGTGGGGCTCGTCGACGAGTCGTTCGCACTCGGTGAGGGGGAACGGCTGACGTTCGAGCGCACCCAGGAGATCCTGCGGCAGCGGGGCAGCGCGCTGGCGAGCCTCGGGGAGGAGCAGCTGCGGGCGATCATGGAGATCTCCGCCAACAACACGCGTCTGCTCATCGACTACCGCCCCGAGCGCCTGAGCGGCGACCTGCTGCTGCTGACCGTCGCCGACCAGCAGGACCCGGCTCGGACGCACCGGGCGTGGATGCCCTGGGTGGAGGGGCGCATCGAGCGGCACGGCCTGCCCGGCGAGCACGGCACCCTGCTGAACCGGGAGGTCTCGCTGGAGGCGATCGGCCGGCTGGTCGGGGAGAAACTCGCCGCACACCCCGATGGCCGGGACTGACCGGTGCTCCCCGCGGGCCTGCGCCGCTAGCTCCTTATGCCGTAAAGTGTTGTGGGAAATGAGGGTGGGGGGAGACGTCACAACCGGGGCGGCGGCGCCGGACGGGTGATGCCCCCCTCGCCATCCGCCCCGATCGCGCGAAGGAATCCATGAACAGCTTGCCGATCTGGCTCCTGCACGTCAGCCGGACAGAGCAGATCACCCCCCACATGGCACGCATCACTCTCACCGGCGACGATGTCCGGGGCTTTTCCCTGACGGAACCCGACCAGCAGGTCAAGCTCTACTTCCCGCGCCCCGGACAGTCCCGGCCGGTGCTGCCGGACGTCACCGAGACCACCGACCTCACGTCGTGG
Source organism: Streptomyces sp. NPDC057424 (assembly GCF_042803315.1). Classification (NCBI taxonomy): domain Bacteria; kingdom Bacillati; phylum Actinomycetota; class Actinomycetes; order Kitasatosporales; family Streptomycetaceae; genus Streptomyces; species Streptomyces sp. NPDC057424. The sequence continues at coordinate 22,795 of NZ_JBHVCP010000003.1, read as the reverse complement.
TACCAGGCCTTCAGCGCCACCCCCGAGGACGAGCGGCCGTGGATGCGCAGTTACACGATCCGCGCGCACGACCCGGCCACGGACTCCCTCACCTTCGACTTCGTCCTGCACCGGCACGCCGGACCGGCCACGCGGTGGGCGATGGAGGCACAGGAGGGCGACTGTCTGGGTGTGTTCGGGCCCAGCGACTACTTCGCCCGCCCCAAGCCCCTGTCCGCCTCGCTCGCGGAGGCCGACTGGGTGCTGCTGGCCGGTGACGACACCGCCGTCCCCGGCATGGCGACCATCATCGAAAGCCTGCCGGCCGGCAAGCGGGCGCTGGCGTTCGTCGAGGTCCAGGAGGCGGCCGACGAGCAGTCGTTCCGCACCGAGGCCGAGCTGAGCACGACGTGGCTGCACCGAGGTGCGACCGAGCCGGGGCACAGCGAGGCGCTGGCCGACGCCCTGCGGGCCGCCTCGCTGCCCGACGGCGAGGGGTTCGCCTGGATCGCCGGCGAGGCCGGTCTGGTACGCCGGATGCGGCGGCACCTGGTGGACGACCGCGGCATGGCCAAGAGCCGGATCGAGTTCTCCGGCTGCTGGCGCCTGAAGCTCACCCAGGACGACGCCCCCACCGCGGAGGACCTCGCCGAGGCGCAGGAGCGCCTGGCGGAGGCGCAGACCCAGGCCTCCTGAACCACCGCTCCCCGACCGGGACGCGCCGCCCGCCGGCGCGTCCCGGTCGTTCGTTTGCCTGCGCCGTCAAGACCGCGGATCCCTATCGAGCCAAACGATTCTCCTCACGCGGGTGAGCGCAATTTTCTTGCTACGCTCACCCCCGTCGTCGGCACTGATCGGATAATATGTGCGTGGCATAGCCAGTTCGTGTCGCCCCGCAGGTGGCGACACGGTTTCCCTGGCTCGTTTGCCTGGTCAAAATTTCAACGGGGGTGTTTCCTTTGGTATTGATCATCTTCGGAAATCAGAACCGTCCGAGATATCGCGGTCTCTAACGCATATTTCGCAGCGGCGGGGTCGGACCTCCACATCGCCCCCGTTCAGCCGCCCTCGCGAAGCCCCCCATACGAGCCGAACGCCCCTTCTCAGCGTTCGGCTGCTCCGGCGCACGGCCGCAGTCGGCATCCTGCGCCCAGCCGACGCTTTGTCGCGTCCGTCGCCCGAATCACCTCAACCATGCGGCTTCTGCACCCCAGAGGCATGAACAACGCCGGAAGAGAGGTTCGTATGCAGCACTCCGTGGACCGCGCTCAGCGCAGCCGCCCGCGTACCAGCGCGCCCCTTCGGAGAAACAGAACCGACGGAGAGCGGCAAGGCAAGGACATCCTCACGACACGCGTCGGCCTGAGGATCCCCGAGGCCCTCACCTTCGAACGATGGCAGCACGTCGGTTCGCAGATCTCACGCATCGTCGACTCCTCGTCCTGGTGCCTCGGCGACTGGCTGGTGTACGGACAGGAGGAGTTCTCGGACCGGTATCTGCGGGCGATCGAGGCCTGCGGCCTGGACTACCAGACGCTGCGCAACTACGCCTGGGTCGCCCGCAAGTTCGAACTGAGTCGCCGCCGCGAGACGCTGAGCTTCCAACACCACGCCGAGGTGAGTTCCCTGCCGCCCGGCGAGCAGGACAAGTGGCTGGACCTGGCCGACGAGTTCAACTGGTCACGCAACGAACTGCGCCGCAACATACGCTCCCACCGGCAGCGCGAGGGCAAGAGCGAACCACCGACGGACTATCTGCCGAAGCTCAGCGCCCCGGCCGAGCGGGTGCAACGGTGGCGCCAGGCCGCCGAACTCTCCGGTGACAAGTTCGAGCAGTGGGTGCTCCGGGCCCTCGACGAGGCGGCGCTGGCCAGCCTCCCCGGCTGACGCCCGCCGGGGCGGGTGAGGTGCCTCGCCGCCTCACCCTCCCCGGCTCTTCCCTACTTCCACGCGCGCAGCACTCCGTGCGGCGTCCACGTCTCGCCCGGCAGCCGCTCGACCCGCTGGAACCCGGCGCCTCGCAGCCACTCCTCGTACTGCCCCCAGTGGTAGAGGGTGCTGTCCGGCGCCGGCAGCGTGGCGAAGTAGACGTTGTCGAGCGCTGCGTACAGCGGCCCGTCCCCGGTGTCGTCGGAAAACGCGTTGAAGATGAGCACCTGCCCGCCCGGCGGCAGGCAGTCGAACGCCTTCTGCAGCAGGGCCGCGTTCTGCTCGGGCGACCAGATGACGAGCTGGTTGGCGAACAGCACGCAGTCGTGTCCCGCCGGGAAGCCGTCGGCGAAGATGTCACCCGCCCGCACGGAGACGCGGTCGCCGAGTCCGCGCTCGGCGATCCTGCGCTCGGCGATACCGAGGGCCCCGGGCATGTCGACCACCGTGAAGGACGTCCCCGGGTTCGCCTCCGCCAGCGCGATCGCGTTCACGCCGTCACCGCCACCGACGTCCAGCACCCGGGACACCCCGCTCAGATCGGCCCGGTCCACCAGGACCGGGTTGGACAGCCGCGACCACGAGCGCATGCAGCGGTAGAACAGCGCCTCCAGTTCCGGCTGTGACGCCAGCCGGTGGTACAGGTCGCCGCCCTCGCCCGGGATGCGGCGCAGTCCGACGTTGGTGTTCTGCCGCAGCGCCTCCACCAGGTCGGCGGCGGCCGGCATGGCGATCCGCTCCTCGAACCGCACGATGTCCTCGATGATGCTCCACGTGCCGTCGGAGATCATCGAGTCGATCAGCTCGGCGTTGGCGTACCGGTGGCCGCGGCGGACGGTCAGACCCAGCGAGGTCGTGCCCAGCAGCAGGATCTGTGCCGCCCGCGGCTCCAGCTTCAGACCGGCGCACACCTGCTCCGCGGTCAGCGGCCCCTCCTCGGACAACCGTGTGAACAGGCCCAGTTCACACCCTGCGTGCAGCAGGTGGAAGGCGGAGGCGCCGAAGAGGATCCGGGTCAGGTCTTCGTGGTCCACGGAACCGGCTGTGGCCATGATGGGCTCCCTCGTGGGGTCGGTGATCGATGAGGAGACAGCGGGGAAGGACGGGCGGCCGGGCGGCCCGCCTACAGGAGCGACCGCACGGACCACAGTTCCGGGAAGAACCGGTGGCCGGCGATGCGCTCCAGCCACGACACGCCGTCGGTGCCGCCCGTGCCGGGTTTGCCCCCGAGCACGCGCTGCACCACCGTCAGGTGCGTGTAGCGCCATCGGGCGAAGGAGTCGGCGGCATCGGTCAGCGCCTCTCCGAGGAGGAACAGCGAGCCGTGCCCGGCGCCCTGGTCGTACACCTCGCGCCACGCCCGCTCGACACTGTCGTGAGGTTCGTACGGCGCCGCGCACGGGCGCGTCAGCACCGCGTCCGCGACGGGGAGGCCGCGACGGCGCAGCAGGGCCAGCACGGCGTCGTACAGGCTCGGCTCGCGCAGCTGCCTCACCACCGCCTCATGGCTCGACGCGTCGCGATGCGGCCCGACCATCCGCGGATCCTTGTTCCCGAGCAGGAATTCCAGCCTCCGGTACGAGGCGGACTGGAAACCCGAGGCCGTGCCCAGAACCTCGCGGAACTCGGCGAATTCGCCCGGCGTCATCGCGCTGAAGAAGTCCCAGGACGACAGCGCCGTCTGCTGCACCCGAGCGGCCCGGCGCAACACCCACAGCGCGGCGTCCACGTCGTCGTCGGCCAGCCGGTCGCGGGCCGCCGTGAATTCGGTGTGCAGCAACTTGAAGAGGAGTTCCATGACCTGGCTCATGATGATGAAGCCGGGCTCGGTGGCCGCCGTCGTACGGGGACGCTGCAATGCCAGAAGCGCGTCCATCTCCGCGTACTCGGCGTACGCCGTCGGGGGCGCGTCCACCGCGCCGCCGTAGGGGCAGCGCGTCACCACAGCGCTGTCCCGCTCGTCACCCGGCCGCGCGGCGGTCATCCGGTGTCCCTCCGGGTGCGTGCAGCGTCAGAGCCTTGTGGTACAGCGTCGTGAGCAGCGGGCCGATACCGGCCGGCCGGGACCGGTACCGCTCGCCGAAACGGCGGTCGTACTGGGCGAACCAGTCCGCCCGTTCGCCCAGGAAGAGGATGTCGTGCACCGCCATCGCCCGCACCGCGACCAGCGGTACCGGTGCCCGGCTGACCTTGAACGCCGGGTTGCGGGCCGCGGGTTCGTCACAGTCCGGATGGAACTGGCCGATCATCAGGCCGCGTTCCACGCTCTCGGTCTTGACCTGTGCGTGCGCCTCGTCGAGCAGCCCGAACGTCTCGGGCGGGAGGTCCGGCAGCACGATGAGCAGCGACCGCAGGGCCGGGTTCGACGTCCGCCAGCCGCGCTGCTCGAACTCGTCCAGCCCGCAGCGAATGACCTCTTTGAGCAGCGGGAGACTGGCGGCGGGGCCCACCAGCCGGACCGTTGTCTCGACCGCGTCGACCCGGCGGGCGGGCGCCACGAACGGACACACCGCGCCGGACCGGCCGAGCTGCTCGTGAGGCCGGGTGATATAGGAGTTCAGCCATTCTTCGACGCTGTCGAGGGCTTTCCTCACGTCGACTGCCAACACATCGATTGACATTACTGTCGATTCCCCTCCGACGGCATCATCAGAAATGAACGCAGGCGTTCGCCGACGTGTCCCGCACCGACTTATTGGCTCGCAAAACCATATCGGCGTCCGGAAAGACGAATCAAGGCAAGAGCGTCCGAGCGCATCTCCGGCCTGCGGGCGGAAATACGGTGGGTGTCCCGCCGGCGGGACACGGAATGCATCGGCCGCAATCATGGAATTGCAGGACCCACCATGTCCCGAAACTCCTCGGAGAACACGTGCTCTTTCCGGTCGATCCCTGGATCCGCGGCTTCGGCCTCGCGCCGGCCGCGCCCGTGCGGCTCCTGTGCTTCCCCCATGCCGGGGGCACCGCGGGCTACTACCGTCCGATGGCGGCGGCGCTCGCTCCGGGCGTCGACATCCTCGCCGTCCAGTACCCGGGCCGACAAGAACGCTTCGGGGAACGGCCCGTCGGCAGTGTCGGCGAGCTGGCCGACCGTGTGGCCGACGCGGTGCGTCCGCTCCTGCACCAGCCCCTGTCCCTCTTCGGCCACAGCATGGGAGCCGCCGTGGCCTACGAGGTGGCGCTCCGGCTCCAGGCCCGGGGCCACCGGTTGCGGACCTTCTTCGCCTCCGGGCAGAGCACCCCCTCGGCCCGGCGCGACCGTGGCGTCCACGCCCTCCCCGACGACCGGCTGGCCGCGGAACTGGAACGCCTGGGCGCGACGGACCCGGCCATCCTCGCCGACCCTGAGCTGCTCGACGTCCTGCTGCCCGCCATCCGTGCCGACTACCGGGCCATCGAGACGTACCGCCGGAGCGACGAGCCCGTCCTCGACTGCCCGGTCGTGGCCCTCACCGGTACCGCCGACCCCTATGTGCGGGTCGCGGAGGCCGCCGCCTGGTCCCGGCTCACCCGCCACGACTTCGCGTTCCACGAACTGCCCGGCGGCCACTTCTTCCTGGACACCGAGCGCGACCGCGTGTGCGGGATTCTGCGCGGGCACCTCGCCCGCTCCCCCACGGCGGACAGGGCTGGCCGCCGCTGAATCCGACGGCGGTCCGCGCCGGGGCCCTGCCGGTCAGGTGCCGACGTAGGCCGCCAGGTGCTCGCCGGTGAGGGTGGAGCGGGCGCGGACCAGGTCGGCCGGAGTGCCCTCGAAGACGACACGGCCGCCGTCGTGACCGGCACCGGGGCCGAGGTCGATGATCCAGTCCGCGTGCGCCATCACCGCCTGGTGGTGCTCGATGACGATGACGGACTTCCCGGAGTCGACCAGCCGGTCCAGCAGCCCGAGCAGTTGCTCGACGTCGGCGAGGTGCAGACCCGTGGTCGGCTCGTCGAGGACGTAGATCCCGCCCTTCTCGGCCATGTGCGTGGCCAGCTTCAGCCGCTGCCGCTCGCCGCCGGACAGCGTGGTCAGCGGCTGGCCCAGGGTCAGGTAGCCCAGCCCGACGTCCGCGAGCCGGCCGAGGACGGCATGGGCCGCGGGGACGCGCGCCGCACCGGCGCGGAAGAACTCCTCGGCCTCCGTCACCGGCATCGCCAGCACCTCGCTGATGTCCCGCCCGCCGAGCCGGTACTCCAGCACCGCGGCCTGGAACCGCTTGCCCCCGCACTCTTCGCAAGGGGTGGCGACCCCGGCCATCATCGCCAGGTCGGTGTAGACGACCCCGGCACCGTTGCACGTGGGGCAGGCGCCCTCGGAGTTGGCGCTGAACAGGGCGGGCTTGACGCCGTTGGCCTTGGCGAAGGCTTTGCGGACCGGGTCGAGCAACCCGGTGTACGTGGCGGGGTTGCTGCGCCGCGAGCCGCGGATGGGCGCCTGGCCGACCGACACCGCTCCCGCATGCGCCGGGATCGACCCGTGCAGCAGTGAACTCTTGCCGGACCCGGCGACCCCGGTCACCGCGGTCAGCACCCCGAGCGGGATGTCCACGTCGACGCCCTGGAGGTTGTTCGCCCGCGCCCCGCGGATCTTGAGCGCACCCTCCGGCTTGCGCACCGACTCCTTCAGCGACGCCCGGTCGTCCAGGTGCCGCCCGGTCAGCGTGCCGCTCTTCCGCAGCCCCTCGACACCGCCCTCGAAACAGACGGTGCCGCCCGCCGTCCCCGCGCCGGGCCCCAGATCGATCACATGGTCGGCGAACGCGATGACCTCGGGCTTGTGCTCCACCACCAGCACGGTGTTGCCCTTGTCCCGCAGCCGCAGCAGCAACTCGTTCATGCGCTGGATGTCATGGGGGTGCAGCCCCGTGCTGGGCTCGTCGAACACGTAGGTGACGTCGGTGAGCGCCGAGCCGAGATGCCGCACCATCTTCACGCGCTGCGCCTCACCGCCCGACAAGGTGCCCGCCGGCCGGTCGAGCGAGAGGTAGCCGAGCCCGATCTCCACGAACGAGTCGAGGGTCTGCAGCAGCGCGGTCAGCAGGGGCGCGACCGAGGGCCGGTCGAGGCCGCGGACCCACGCGGCCAGGTCGCGGACCTCCATCGCGCACGCCTCGGCGATGTTGATCCCCTTGATCCGCGACGCCCTGGCCGCCTCGTTCAGCCGGGTACCGTCGCACTCGGGGCAGGTGATGAAGGTGACCGCCCGCTCCACGAACGCCCGGACGTGCGGCTGCAACCCGTCGGTGTCCTTGGCCAGTATCGACTTGCGCACCTTGGGGACCAGGCCCTCGTAGGTGACGTTGATGCCGTCGATCTTCACCTTGGTCGGCTCGCGGTGCAGGAAGTCGTGGAGTTCCGTCTCGGTGTAGTCACGGATCGGCTTGTCGGGGTCGACGAACCCCGACCCGGCGAAGATCCGCACGAACCAGCTGCCCGCCTTGTAGCCGGGGACGGTGATCGCGCCGTCCGCGAGCGACTTGCTCTCGTCGTAGAACTGCGTCAGATCGAGGTCGGTCGCATGGCCCGTGCCCTGGCACCGGGGGCACGCGCCGGCGGGCTGGTTGAAGCTGTAGTGGAACGGCGGCCCGGCGCTCGGCTCGCCGAGCCGGCTGAAGACGATCCGCAGCATCGCGTTGGCGTCGGTCGCGGTGCCGACCGTGGAGCGGGCGTTGGCGCCCATCCGCTCCTGGTCGACGATGATGGCCGTGGTCAGCCCCTCCAGCACGTCGACCTCGGGCCGCGCCAGCGTCGGCATGAAGGTCTGTACGAAGGCGCTGTACGTCTCGTTGATCAGCCGCTGCGACTCCGCGGCGATCGTGTCGAACACCAGCGAACTCTTGCCGGAGCCGGAGACGCCGGTCAGCACCGTCAGCCGCCGCTTCGGGATGTCGACGCTGACGTCCTTGAGGTTGTTCACCCGCGCCCCCTGCACGCGGATCATGTCGTGGCTGTCGGCGATGCGCGGCGCGCACGACGTCGTGTCCGTCCTCGCGGCCATGCTCATGGTTGTCTCCCTCCGTCACGCCCGGGCCACCGTCACGGCCTCCGCCCCGGTCTCCCGAATCGATCTAACCAGCTATCAGGAGTGCGTGTGAAAAGGAGAGTTGACGACATGGATGCCCGGGGCGGTGGGCGACCACTCCCGTGCCCTGAACATGACGGCGTACGGACGGGCCGAAACGCGGTACGCGGCGAAGGCTCTACCGGCGAAGGGGGGCCGTGGCCCCCGCCGCCGGGCCAGGTCACCAGCCCACCGGGCGGCCCCTGCCTGGACCCGTTCCGGAGGATGGGTGCGGCCCGCGCCGCCGCCGGCCTGCTCCGGGCACGCCGGGGAACGCCCTCGCCGCGGCCCGCAGCGGCCGTGTCCGGCCGGCCTCTGGCGTCCGTCCGGCTTCGGAGTGCCCGTTGCCCGCCGTCAGACGTCCTTGTCGGGCAGCTGCACCTCGGCCGTGTCGGGCCGGTGGTCGGGCAGCGCCGAGCGCGCGGTGGCCTCCCGGTGCAGCCGCAGGAACTCCAGGTACCGCTCGTACTGGTCGAGGATATTGCCGATGAGCTGCTCCTTGCTGTAGCCCATCACGTCGTAGCCCTGGCTGCCCTCGGCGAGGTGCACTTCGTACCGCACATAGGTGTCGTGTTCGGTGACCACTCGGTGGGCGAACGTCGGGGTGGGCACCTCGACCGGCCGCACGTGGTAGGTGAAGACCTCGTTGCCGCCCATCGGGACCCGAAGCTCCAAGTGCGGGAGGCCGTTCGCCTCGTCGGTCCCCTCGACGATCGTCGCCTCCGCGCCCTGCCGGCTCAGCTCCTCGGCGACGTCCTCGAACGCGGGGCGGCATGCCTCCTCGACGAACCTCACCGCCGTCCGGTGGCTGGGGAAGCTCATCGCCCTGGCCAGGCGCTGCCGCCAGGTCCATTCGGTACCCCGGCCGGCCTGCACCATCCGCCCGGACAGCGACGACGGCAGGGTGGTGGTGAGCGCGTCCTCCCGCATGCGTTCGACGCGCAGCGCCTTGTACAGGCCCCAGATGATCAGGAACATCACGAACGAGAACGGCAGGCCCATGATGATCGTCGCGTCGGTCAGCGCCGCCACACCCCCGACGAGGAGCATGGCCAGGGTCAGCAGGCCGGTCGCTCCCGCCCAGAAGATGCGCAGCACGGCAGGCGCGTCGGTGAGCGGGGTGCGCAGATGCGAGCTGAGGTTGCTCATCACCAGGGCGCCGGAGTCCGCCGAGGTGACGTAGAGCAGCAGCCCGACGAAGGTGGCCAGTCCGGCGCTGAACGTGGCTCCGGGGAACTGTGCGAGCAGTTCGTAGAAGCCCTGTTCGGGGGCGTTGGCGGCGGTCTCGCCGAATTCGGCGTTGCCTGCCCGCACCAGGCCCAGCGCGCTGTTGCCGAAGACGGACAGGAAGGTGAGCGTGAACAGGAACGGGATGACCAGCGTCGCCGCCACGAACTGCCGGATGGTGCGGCCGCGCGAGATCCTCGCCAGGAACAGCCCGACGAACGGCGCCCAGGCTACCCACCAGGCCCAGAAGAACAGCGTCCAGGCATTGAGCCAGTCGGTCGGCTGGTCGTAGGCGAAGGTGTTCAGCGTCATCGACGGGAAGCGGCTGACGTAGTCGCCGATGTTGAGGATGAGGCTGTTGAGGATCCGGATCGGGCTGTCGACGAACAGCATGTAGAGCATCAGGATGATGGCGAGGACGACGTTGAGCTCGGACAGACGCCTGATGCCCCGGTCCACACCGGCCACGGCAGACACCGTGGACAGGACCACGGCGACGGCGATCAGGCCGATCTGCGCGGCGGTTCCCTGCGGGATGTCGAAGAGGAACGTCAGCCCGTAGTTCAACTGCACGACGCCGATGCCGAGCGACACGGAGATGCCGAACACCGTGCCGATGATGGCCGCGAGGTCGACCGCGTCGCCGATCCCGCCGTGGATGCGCTTGCCGATGATGGGGTACAGCGCGGACCGGATCGCCAGCGGAAGGTTGTAGCGGAAGGCGAAGTATCCGAGCGTCATGCCCATCAGCGCGTACATCGCCCACCCGGTGATGCCGTAGTGGAACAGGGTCCACACGACCGCCTGCCGCGCTGCCCCGACGGTCTCCGGGTCGCCCTCCGGCGGGGCCAGGTAGTGGCTGACCGGCCCGGCGACGGAGAAGAACATCAGGTCGATGCCGATACCCGCCGCGAACAGCATGGTGGCCCAGGCGAACAACCCGTAGTCGGGGGTGGAGTGCTGCGGTCCCAGTTTGATGGCTCCGTACCGGGACGCCGCGACGAAGACGACGAACAGCAGATACAGGGTGGCGGCGAGGAAGTAGTACCAGCCGAACACCGAGGAGATCCAGTCCACCACGACGCCGATGGTGTCCTCGGCGCCCGACGGGGTGATCATCGCCCAGATCGAGATGGCAAGAATAAGCACGGACGACCCGAAGAACACGACGGGCTTGAGCCTGCTCTCCCTTCCCGGGCCGGTGACAGTTTCTGCCGGGGTCTGCGGCTCCGGCAGGCCGCCGCTTCCTCCGTCGATCGACACGGTGTCAGCTCTCCTGTGTGCTGTGCCGATGGAAGTCGGCTGTAGCAGGGGGCAGAGGGGTGTTGCCGAGGATGAGGTCGGCCGACTTCTCGGCGAGCATCATCACCGGCGCATAGATGTTTCCGTTGGTGAGATACGGCATCGCGGACGCGTCGACGACGCGCAGCCCCTCGACGCCGTGCACCCGCATGGAGGTGGGGTCCAGCACCGACATCTCGTCGACGCCCATGCGGGCGGTGCAGGACGGGTGGTACGCGGTCTCGGCGTCACGGGCGACCCACTCCAGGATCTCCTCGTCCGTCTCGACCCCGGGGCCCGGTGACAACTCGCCCCCGTCGTACAGGGCGAAGGCCGGCTGGGACAGGATGTCGCGCGCGACGCGGATCGCCTCCACCCATTCCTTCCGGTCGTTGGGGGTGGACAGATAATTGAACCTCAGCGCCGGATACGTCCTCGGATCCCGGGACTTGATTTTCACCGATCCGCGCACATCCGAATACATGGGTCCGATGTGCACCTGATAGCCGTGCTCGGCGTCAACCGGTGTGCCGTCGTAGCGCACCGCGATGGGCAGGAAGTGGAACATCAGATTGGGATAGCGCACGACGTCGTTGCCGCGTACGAACCCGCCTGCCTCGAAATGGTTGGTCGCCGCCGGTCCGGTGCGGAAGAGCAGCCACTGGAGACCGATCGCGGGCCGCCGGGACCATTTGAGTGACGGGTTGTACGAGATCGGCAGCTTGCAGGCGTGCTGCACATAGACCTCGAGGTGGTCCTGGAGGTTCTCACCGACACCGCGCAGCTCGTGCACCATGTCGACACCCAGCGGCCGTAGTTCGTCGGGGTTGCCGATCCCGGACAGTTGCAGCAGCTGCGGTGTGTTGATGGCGCCTCCGCAGAGGATCACCTCGCCGCCGAAGGCCCGCCGGCGTTCCCGGCCCCACCTGCGGTAGTCCACACCCACCGCGCGCTTGCCCTTGAACAGCACGCGGTCCACCTGCGAGAAGCACTGCACCGTCAGGTTCGGCCTCTTCTTCACCGGGTGGAGGTAGGCACGGGCGGCCGACCAGCGCCTGCCCCGCCGGATGTTGCGGTCGAAGCGGGCGAAGCCCTCCTGGCGGTAGCCGTTGACATCGGAGGTCAGCGGGTAGCCGGCCTGCTGCGCCGCCTCGAGGAACGCGGAGAACAGCGGGTTCTTCGCCGGCCCGCGCTCCAGCCACAGCGGGCCGCCCTGGCCGCGCCACTCGTCGGCCCCGGCCACGCAGTGCTCCATGCGCTTGTAATACGGCAGGCAGTGCGCGTAGTCCCAGGTCTCCATGCCCGGGTCGGCCGCCCAGCGTTCCAGGTCCATGGGATTTCCACGCTGGAAAATCATCCCATTGATGGAACTCGATCCGCCGAGCAGTTTCCCTCGGCCCTGGGTGACGCGCCGGCCGTCCATGAACGGCTCAGGCTCCGATTCGTAGCACCAGTCGTAGAAACGATGACCGATGACCATCGTCAGCGCGGCGGGCATGTGCGTGAAGATGTCCCAGATCCAGTCGGGGCGGCCGGCCTCCAGCACGAGGACCTTGTTCTCCCGGTCCGCGCTGAGCCGATTGGCCAGCGCGCATCCGGCCGAGCCCCCGCCGACGATGATGTAGTCGTACTCCGTCCGGCCCATGCCGCTCCTCGGATTCGTTGCACCACCCTGTGTTACGCACAAACCTAAGCGGCCGGGAATTCCGGTGCACAATAATGCAGCTGCATTCGGCTCAACCGGGGAGGGACCACTACGTCCGGTCCGTTTATCGGCGGAAAGGGCCCACGACACCGCGTATCACGACCTTGAAGCCGACTGCCACGTCACGGCAGCAGGGGGCCCTCCGCGAGCGTGAGGACGGCCTGCCCGGCGATGCCGAGCGCCAGGGAAAGGGCGGCTGCCGCGTAGGCGGTGCCGGCGGCCCAGCGTCCCGCGGTGGCCTGGGCTGTGGTGGGCGCGACAGCGGCGGTGATGAAGAAGAGGGGCGCGAGCCAGCGCAGGTAGTAGAAGAGGGAGGCGACGGTGTTGGCGACGGCGAGGGCCGCCAGCCAGGTGTAGCCGCCGTCGATGGTCGCGCTGAAGATCTCCAGTTTCCCGAGGAAGACGCCGGTGGGCGGGGTGCCGACCAGACCGAGGAGGCAGACGACGAGGACGCCGGCGAGGCCGGGGTGACGGCGGGCGAGGCCCCGGTAGTCGTCGAGGGTGCGGGCCCGGGGCAGTTCGGTGACGACGGCGAAGGCGCCCAGGTTGGTGACGGCGTAGGCGGCCAGGTAGAACAGCAGGCTCTTCTGGGCCAGGTCGGTGCGGGTGGCGACGGCGAGGGCCATGAGGAGGTATCCGACCTGGCTGATGGTGGAGTAGGCGAGCAGGCGTTTGACCGAGGTCTGGAAGAAGGCCGCGAGGTTTCCCAGTGTCATGGTGACGGCGGCGAGGATCGCCAGCAGCAGGGGCCAGTTGACGTCGCTGCCGGGCAGGGCTTGGTGGAGCAGGCGGTAACCGGCGATCAGGCCGCCGATCTTCGGGAGGGTGGTGACGTAGGCGGCGACGGGGGTGGGGGCACCGTCGGTGACGTCGGGCACCCAGAAGTGGGCGGGCACCGCGCCGGTCTTGAAGAGCAGGCCGGCGAGGACGCCGATGAGCCCGACGGCGACAAGTCCGTAGGGCGCTCCGACCAGGGTGGCGTTCAGTTCGCGGTAGAGAGTGGCGTGGCCGGCCGCGTAGACGAGAGCGGTGCCTGCCAGCATGGTGGTGCCGAGCAGGGCGCCCATCAGGTAGTACTTCAGAGCGGCCTCGGTGCCGGAGGCGTCCTTGGCGAAGCCGGCGAGCGCGTAGGCGGGGATGCCGGCCAGGAGGTAGGCGGCGAAGAGCATCAGCAGGTCGTTCGCGCCGGTCAGGGCGAGGGTGCCTGCGCCGGTCATCAGCAGGAGGACCCAGTACTCGGTCTCGCGCTTGTGGCCCCGCACGGGCTGCACGGACATGCCGATGATCAGCAGCAGGGCGACCAGGACGACGAGGCGGCCGATGCCGGTCGCGGTGTCGACGGCGAAAGCGTGGGAGAAGACGGTCTGTTCGCGGTCGGTGGCCATGGTGACGGCGGTGGCCACCAGGCCTGCCACGCAGGCGGCGACGGCCAGGACGGCGACGGCCCACTGGCGGCGACGGGGCAGCCAGGAGCCGGCGAGCAGGCCGATGACGGCGGCCCCGAGCAGGGCGAGTTCGGGGATCAGGGCGGCCAGGTTCTCGTTCACCTGGCAACCAGTCCGCTCAGGGTGCGGCCGGCCGGTTCGATGACGTCCAGGAGCCAGCGGGGCAGGACGCCGATCACCAGCGCGAGGGCGAGCAGGGCGACGGTGGGCAGTGCCTCGTGGCGGTGCAGGTCCGCCACGCCGTGGGAAGGGATGGTCCGCGGCAGACGGGGGACGCCGAGGAACATGCGCCGCAGCGCGGTCAGGAACAGGACCGCGGTGATGAGGATGCCGGTCACGGCGATGGCGGTGGCGGTCGTCCGGGAGGCCAGGGAGCCGGTGAAGATCTGGAACTCGGCGATGAAGCCGGAGAAGCCGGGGATGCCGAGGCTGGCGAACGCGGCTACGGCGGTGACCGCCGCGAAGCGCGGGGTGTGGGTGGCCAGGCCGGAATAGGCGTCCATCGCGTTCGTCCCGCCGCGGTCGTACAGCACGCCGGTGAGCAGGAACAGGGCTCCGGTGATGAGGCCGTGACTGACCATCTGGGTGACCGCGCCGGTCACGGCGAGGGAGCGGGCCTGGGCGTCGGTGCCGGCCAGGGTTCCGGCGGCTCCGACGGCGAGGACGATGTAGCCCATGTGATTCACGGAGGTGTAGGCGATCATGCGTTTGAAGTCGGTCTGTGCCAGGGCGACCAGGGCGCCGTACACCACCGACACGACGCCGACGACCACGATGACCAGAGAGTAGTCGCGCCAGCTGCCGGGCAGCAGGGGCATGGCGATGCGGACGAAACCGTACGTGCCCATCTTCAGCAGGACGCCGGCGAGGATCGCCGAGCCGGCGGCCGGGGCGTCGGTGTGGGCGGGCGGCAGCCAGGTGTGGAAGGGCACGGTAGGCGTCTTGACCGCCAGGCCGACGCCGATCGCGAGGAGCACCAGTCCGGCGTACAGGCCGCTCCCGGCGAGCGGGTTGGCGCTGGTGAGTTCGGTGATGTCGAAGGTGTGCGGGTCGGCCGCCAGGTACAGGCCGATGAAGCCGAGCAGCAGGGCGAGGGAGCCGACGAAGGTGTAGAGGAAGAACTTCAGCGCCGCCGCCCGGGCGCGTTCACCGTGCCCCCACCCGGCGATGACGAAGAACATGCCGACGATCGACAGGTCGAAGAAGACGAAGAACAGGATCAGGTCGAGGGCGACGAACAGGCCCGTACTGACGGTCTGCAGGAACAGGAACAGGCAGACGTAGGAGCGCACCTGCCGGGACTCGCGCAGCGAGTACACGGCCACGGCGAGGAACAGCAGACAGGTGAGTGCGACGAGCGGCAGCGACAGGCCGTCGACACCCACGTGGTAGCCGACCCCGGCACTGGGGATCCAGCGCGCCCGCTGCTCGTACTGCATCCCGCCGCCGGTGTCGAAGCCCACCCACAGCGCGACGACCAGAGCGAGGTCCGCGGCGGCGGTGGCGATCCAGGTCCAGACGTACACCCGGTCGGGCAGGACGCGTGGCAGGAGCAGCAGCGCCGCGCACACCAGCAGCGGCAGGAAGGTGACGACACTCAGCACAGGGATTACCTCACCAACAGGATGATCAGGACCAGCACGGCGAAGCCGACGGCGGCCTGCGCGTAGTACTGGTGGAGCAGTCCGGTCTGCGGACGGCGCGCCCATCGGCCCAGGTTCCGGGCGCCCGAGGCGACCGCGCGGACGGCCGAGTCGATGCCGCCGTCATCCAGGCGGCCTGCGAGCCGGGCGGCGCCGAGACCCCCGCGGGCGGTCCCGCGCACGGCACCGTCGACGACGCCGTCGTCCAGGCGGCAGGCGAAGCGGGCCGCCGCGAGACCGCCGCGGACCGTGTGCCGCACGGCACCGTCGACGACGCGGTCGTCGAAGACGGCCAGCGCCCGCGCCAGGCCCAGCACGGGACGGACCACGACGGCCTGCGCGGCTCGCTCCAGATGCAGCCAGCCTTGCGCCCATCGCGCGGCGGCGCCGGGCACGGACGCCGGGCGCGACATCCGCCACCAGGCCAGGCCGGCGGCGGCGAGCGCGACAGCGGCGGAAAGGCCCAGCTCCCACGGCTCGGGGGACGGCTCCCCCGTGGCACCGACCAGACGCTTCAGCCAGGATGCGGGGCCGGGCAGGGCCAGCACGCCCAGGACGGCCGCGGCCAGGGTGAGAGCGAGCAGGGGCAACCGCGTCGTGCCGGCGACGCGCCGGGTGCCGTGCCGCTCGGTGTCGTATCCGGTCGCCGGGTCCTCGGGCAGGGGGCGGGTGACGTACCAGACGGCCTTGACGCTGTAGACGGCCGCCACGGCCGCCGCCGCCAGCCCCACGGTGTAGAGCCCGGTTCCCTCGGCGCGGGCGGCGGCGAGCACCTCGTCCTTGGCCGCCCACAGCGACAGCGGTGGCAGACCGGCCAGGGTGAGCGCACCGACGGTGAAGGCCACGCCGACCAGCCGGTAGGAGCCGGCCGCGCCGCGCAGGGCGGGCAGCCGTTTGGTGCCCAGCGCCGTCAGCCAGGCGCCTGCGGCAAGGAACAGGCTCGACTTGGTGGCGGCGTGCGCGACCAGCTGGGTGGTACCGGCGGCGACTCCGCCGCTGCCGGCGGCCAGCACCATGAAGCCGACCTGTGCGGAGGTGGACGCCGCGAGGAGTTGCTTGAGATCGGTCTGGGCCACGGCGACCACCCCCAGGGCCAGGGCGGTGAGGGCGCCGGTCCAGGCGACCAGCGGGCCGCCCCAGCCGGTGACGGCCAGCAGCGGGTGAAGGCGCAGCAGCAGGTAGGCGCCGGCGGCGACCATCGTCGCCGAGTGCAGCAGCGCGGAGACCGGGCTCGGGCCCTCCATGGCCCGCGACAGCCAGAAGGAGAACGGCAGTTGTGCGGACTTGCCCAGGGCGGCCACGACGACGCCCGCCGTGATCAGGTGCAGCCACGGCGAACTCGCGTGCGAGAGGGCGTCCAGGCTCAGTGAGCCGATGCCGGCGGCCAGGGCGGCACCGGCGGCCAGATAGAGGCCGAGGTCGGCGGTGCGGGTGGTGACGAACGCGACGTCGGCGGCCTTCGCCCGCTCGGGCTGCTGCCACCAGTAGCCGATCAGTGCCCAGCTGGTGGCGCCCATCACCTCCCAGGCCATCAGCAGCAGCGGCAGCGTGGTCGCCGTGACGGTGACAAGCATGGCGCCGGCGAAGACCAGCATCAGCCCGAAGAAGCGACCCGGGTTCTCGTCAGCGGCGAACTCACCCACGGCGAAGGCGAGGACGGCCGTCGTGACGGCGGCGACGGTGACCACCATCATCGCGGACAGACCATCCACCGCCAGCCCGGCCCGCATCCCGGCGAACAGCGGAGCGCTTGCTGTCGGCCGGCTCACCGCGGCGGTCACGGCCACGCCCAGCGTCGCCACGGCCACCACCACACCGATTACGGGAACCAGGTGCCGGCAGCGGGGTCCCGCCAGCGCGAGCACCACTCCCCCGCCCAGGGGAAGCGCGATCAGCAGCCAGACCAAGCCGTTCATCCCTTCAGCTCTTCGGCCATGTCGGTCATGTCGACCTGGCGGGCGCGGTAGATGGCGGTCGTCACGGCGAACCCCATGGCCATCTCGACGGCCATCGCCACCACGGCGGCCACGATCACCACCTGGCCGCCCGCCGAGGCCGGTGCGAGGAAGTGCCAGAAGTCGGCGGCGGCGACGATGATCCCGCCGATCATCAGCTCGATGCCCATCATGATCATGACGATGGACTGCTGGGAGAGCGCGCCGAACAGGCCGGTGCAGAACAGTCCCGCGGCGAGGACCAGCAGAAGTTCGAACGTCACCGGCCCACTCCCCCACCGGCCGGGTCCCCGGCGGGGCGCTGATCCAGGTCGTCGCCGAAGCGGTCGTAGCGGCCTCGCCGGGTGGCGAGCACGGTGGCACCGACCATGGTGGCCAGCAGTACGAATCCGAGGGTGACCATGGTCAGCATCTGCTCTTCCATCAGGGCCATGCCGAGCTGGAAGGTGGTGTCCTTCGGCCGGTCACCCGTGCGGTCCGGCCAGGGCACCAGGAAGATCCCGACCACCAGGGCGGCGAAGACGGCGCCACTGACGGCCAGCGCACCGCGCCTGTTGTGCAGCATCGACATCGGCATCAGACCGGCCGGATTCATCATGTAAGCGATCATGAACACGGCCATGATCACCATCTCCATGACCATCATCAGCACGATGACCACACCCAGGTACGGCAGCCCCAACACGGTCACCACGCCCCCCACGCAGACCAGCGACGCCAGCAGGGCGAAGGTGACCCGGGCCATCGAGTCCAGCGTGAACACCAGAACACCGAAGACCAGGGCGAGGATCCCCAGCACCGACCACAGCACCGTGCCCATCGTGCCCATGGAGCTTTCCCTTCCTAGAGATTGACGAGCGCCGGCACCAGCGCCTGGACGATGGCCAGCGGGAGGAGAAACACCCAGGCCAGCTCCACATACCGGTCGGCGCGGATCATCGGCAGCCGTCGCAGCACCCCCACCAGCAGCCCCAGCACCAGCAGCGTCTTGACCAGCGACCAGGCCCAGGCCGGCAGCCCCGGCCCGGCACCGCCGCCCAGGAACAGCGGCACCGCCATCGCCGCTCCGGCCGCCAGCCACAGCCACCGCCCGGCCTGCAGCAGCAGCCGGTCCACCCCGGACGTCTCCCCCAGCACACCGCCGGCGACGTCACGGCCGGCCGGATAGGCGAACGGACCCAGAAAGCTGAAGGCGAGCACACCGGCCAGGTAGACGACGAAGGCGAAGGGCATCCACACCGCGTACCACAGGCCGTGCTGGGCACCGGCGATATCCGCGACCCGCAGCGACTGGGCACCGGCGCCGGCCGAGATCAGCGCGAACATCAGCGGCAACTCGTAGGCCAGGCCCTGGGCGAGGAAGCGGTAGCCGCCGATCAGGGAGAACGCCGCGTTGGGGCCCCAGCCGGCCAGCCACAGTCCGGCCCAGGTCAGCACCTCCATGGCGTTGAACCACACCACCCCGACCGACAGGTCGGCGACGACGTGGTCACCGAACGGGATGACCAGCGTGGCCAGCACCGCGGCCACCGGCACGGTGACCACGCCCGCCCGCCACAGCAGCCGGTCCTGCGCGGGCAGCCGCCGTGGCTGCGACACCAGAGCCCGCGGCACGGCGAGCAGCGGCCGTACCGCGGTACTCGGGGTGACCGGCCGACCGGCGCCACGGGCGTCCAGCGCCGCGTTGCCGGCCACCGCCAGCACCGCGAAGCCGAGCAGCATCGCCGGGGCGGCCAGCAGCGTCCACCACGCCCCCGCCTCAACCACGGGCCACCTCCGGCGAGCAGGCGGCCAGTTCGTCCGGGTCCGGGTCGAGACTGGCGACGACGAGACGTGCCGCGCCCAGCTCGGCCCCCACCAGCAGCCGGGGAAGCAGCCCGGCCAGGGCGGCCGACGGCCGGCGCTCGGCGTCCCACCGGCCCCGCGGACTCTCCTGTGCCACCGGGTCGAGAGAGGTTGTGCTGCCCAACTTCCGTACGTCGTGCAGGACATCGGTGAGCCACTGCCGGTAGCGGGCCGGCACGTCCCCGCCCGCCCGGGCAGCCGGTCCGCTCACACCCGCGGCCCGCGCGTCGGCAACGCTCACCGGGCCGATGCCGCGCGTCAGCCAGTACAGGGTCCGTGACCGTCCGACCCGCCGGGCGAAGCGCTCCACTCGGGGCAGGACCACCGAAGCGGGCGCCTCCTCGAGCAGGTCGTCGCGCAGGCGCCGGGCCGTCACCGCTTCGGCGGGCCAGCCCGCCACCGACAGCAGCCGGCCCAGACTGTCCAGATGCGCCGCAGCCCGCCGACGGGCGGCCTCCCTCATGGCCACCGGTTCGCCTGCCGCGGCCCGGATCCACGGTCGGCTCCAGAAGGGATCAGCCAACCTGCCGACGGGCACGTCGTCGAGGTCGGCCTGCTGGATGACGTCACCCTGCAGCACCACACGGATGGTCAGTCCCGCGGGCCAGTCAGCCAGAATCGGGCCCAGCGGCACGTGCAGACGGTCCAGCGTCAGGCCGTCGCGGTCCTCACCCCGCTCGGCCATCGGCAGCCCGCCCGGCATCTCCATCTCCCCACTCCCGTGGCCGCCATGGCCGGTGTGCTCCTCGTGGCCGCCATGGCCGCCACCGTGACCCGCGTGTTCCTCGTGGCCGCCTGGGTGACCTTCGTGGTTGGCGTCTCCGTTCCTGGGCTCCCCGCCATGACCACCGCCCCCGGAGCCGTCTTCACGGTGCCCTCCGTGCTCGCCGCCCCGAGGGCCGCTGTCGTTCCCCCCTCGACCGGGCTCGGCTTGTTCCTCCTGTGCCTCGCCGTCCGCGCCCATGTCACCGGGCTGCTCGGGTTCTCGGTGCTCGTCTTCACGGGCGGCCCGGCGGGCGTCGGCGCGCTGACGGTCGAACGAGCTCAGCCAGGCGCGGCCGGCATCGAGCGACGAGGGCACTTCGTCAGCCGTCGTGACCCGCACGCGGGCACGCGGCTGCGGCATGTCCTGCCACAGCCGCTCCAGCGCCGACTGCAGCCGCGAGCAGTCAGGGCCGGCGACGACCAGCAAGTCCGCCCCGGCAGGAGTGGAGGCCCGCGGCCAGTCCCGCGACCGCAACTCGCTCTCGGCGGCCATCCGCACCGCCGTCCCGCCCGGCGTGGTCACCAGCAGCACGCGCGGCCGGGCCGCAGCCGCACGCATCAGAAGGGCTGTCAGGTCCATCGCAGCGCCCCCTCCCGCCACGCGTAGACGACCCCGGCGAGCAGGACGGCGAGGAAGACGAACATCTCGATCACCGCGCTGGGCCCCATCACGGAGATCACGAGCGTCCACGGGTACATGAAGACCATCTCCATGTCGAAGGCGAGGAAGAGCATCGTCACCGTGTACCAGCGCACATGGAACCGGCTCACCGCGTGCTCGACGGGCTCCAGACCCGACCCGAACGGCTGTACGGACAAGGGGGCTTGCGAGATCCGGAGCGCCCAGGCAGCTCCATACACACCGACGACAGCCACCACGGCCACGCCCAGCAGGGACAGCGCAGCGGTGAAGCCACTCACCCGAGTTCACCAGCCACGACGGCACCTGTCACGTGAGGCGTCACGCACCTCGCCGAACTGTCGCTCTGCGCGTCCTCCGCCCATGCCATCTCCGGCCGCTCCCTTCGCTCCACAGTGATCCGCCGCGTACCCGCAGGGGGCATGAGCATTCCGGAGGACCATGAGCCGACGGTGGTCAGCGCCCACCCGGCCGCCTCACCTGCGATCCGTCCGAGCATCACGGCTGCGGCGCCTGATGCGGGTCCGCCGCGCGGGAGGGCTGGTGGACCACCTCCCGAAGGGTGAGCCCGTTCGGTCAGGATCCTGGCACGGACGCCGGGACCCTTTCGCCGGTGCACAGCCGACGAGCGGCAGCGGGCGGGCCCGGCAGAGCATGAGGTCACCCAGGGCCGGGAGGCACCTGTCCCCGCGCGCCGGCTGTCTGGAACTGCGCGCCGACGGGGCCGGACGGAGGATCCGCACGCGTCAGATGCCGCAGGGAGGGCAACCTGCGGCTGAGGCAACGTCCGGCAGAGTGCAGAAGCAGGAGCGGAGACAAGCGATGGCCACGACGATGGGCGACGCGCAGGTCGGCCTCTCACAGCCGAGGAGTATCCAGTTGCCGGGCATCGTGCTCGGGGTGGGGATGGGCGGGTTCGTCGACGGCATCCTGCTGCATCAGCTGCTGCAGTGGCACCACATGCTCTCCAGCACCAACCAGGACCACATCGGGGTGAAGTACTACGACCCGCACACCGTCTCCGGCCTGGAGATGAACACACTGTGGGACGGCGTCTTCCACACCGTGTGCTGGCTGTCGGTCCTCCTCGGGCTCGCCATCCTGTACGCGCGGGTCACCCACAACCGGATGCGGGTGTGGACCTCCCGGGTGCTGTGGGGATGGATGTTCGTCGGCTGGGGCCTGTTCAACCTCGTCGAAGGCGCCCTGGACCACCACATCCTGGGTATCCACCACGTCTACGCCGGAGACGGCCAAGTCTGGTGGGACATCGGCTTCCTCGTCCTGGGCGCCCTGCTGGTCGCCGGCGGCTACCTGCTCCAGCGCAGCGGCCGGCCCTTCGACCCGAACGCCCCGGCAGGGCGGAGTGAGAACCGGCAAGCCTGATGGACCACGACATGCCCGCACACGGGCACGACGCGGGCAGCAGCCTCCCGGAGACGCTCCCGCCCGCGCTCGTCCTCCTGACCGCTGCCGGCGCCTATCTGCTGCTCGCACGCCGGGCACGCCTCCGCAACCCGGCCCTGGGCTGGAGCCGGTGGCGGACCACCGGCTTCCTGACCGGAACCGTCCTGCTCGGCGTCGCGCTGCTACCGCCCGTGGCCGGCTTCGCGCACGAGGACTTCCGCGGCCACATGGTCCAGCACATGCTCATCGGCATGTACACGCCGCTCGCGCTCGTCCTCGCGGCGCCTGTCACCCTCCTGTTGCGCACCCTGCCCGCGGTCCGGGGACGGCAGCTGACCGGCCTGCTGCACAGCCCGCCCGTCCGCGTGATCGTCCACCCCGCGGTCGCGCTGGCGCTGTCCACGGGCAGCCTCGCGGTCCTCTACTTCACCCCCCTCTACAACGCGACCGCCGGCGACCCCGCAGCCCACTGGCTGCTGCACGCACACTTCCTGCTGTCCGGATGCCTGTTCGCCCACGTCATCGCCGGCCCCGACCCCGCCCCCTCCCGTCCTGGAGTGCGAGCCCGGCTGGTGTACCTCGGCGTCGCGATCGCGGCGCACGCGGTGATCTCCCAGTTGATGTACGGCGGCTTCTGGGTCGACATCCACGCACCGATCTACCAGGTGCAGGCAGGCGCGGAGATCATGTACTACGGCGGTGACATCGCCGAACTGCTGCTGGCCGCCGCCCTGGTCGCCACCTGGCACCCCGAACGGCGCCGCCAGTCACCCCGCAGCGCCTTTGCCGAGCGGCAGACGTCCGCACCGTGACACGAGCGTTCCGGATGCCGGAGGTGACGCCTATTCGGTCTGGCCGGCTTCGCGCCGGCCTGCCGGGCGGGTGTGGACGTACAGTTCGCGGCGGTCGCCGACGTCGAGGTGCTTGG
>NZ_JBHVCP010000002.1:0-388384 GCF_042803315.1 Streptomyces sp. NPDC057424 | reverse complement strand
CGAACAATTTTTGGGAAAACCCCCGCATCTTCTGATGCGGGGGTTTTCTGCGTTTAGGCTCGAAGTCATGCGCTATGAACTCGTGATCTTCGACAATGACGGCGTGCTCGTCGACAGTGAGCCCATCTCCAACCGGTTGCTCGCGGCGTACCTCACCGAGCTGGGGCACCCCACCTCGTACGAGGAGTCCATTCGGGACTACATGGGGTCGGCGATGCACCGGATTCATGAGCTGGTCCTGGAGCAGACAGGACAGCGGTTGCCGGAGAACTTCGACGACGTCTTTCACGCGCGGGTGTTCGCGGCGTTCGAACAGGAACTGGTGGCTGTGGACGGCGCTTCCGACGTGCTGGAGAAGCTGGCGGCGGACGGGGTGCCGTACTGCGTGGCGTCCTCCGGGAGTCATGAACGGATCCGGGTGGGGCATCGGACGACCGGGCTCGACCGGTGGTTCGACGACGGGCGGATCTTCAGTTCGCAGGACGTCGGGCGGGGAAAGCCGGCCCCCGACCTCTTCCTGTACGCCGCCGAGCGGATGGGGGTCGCGCCGGAGCGGTGCGTCGTCGTCGAGGACAGCCCGCTGGGCGTACGGGCGGCCGTCGCAGCGGGGATGGACGTCTACGGGTTCACTGCCATGACGCCGGCGGAGAAGCTCGCCGGGGCGGGCCGGCTCTTCTCCGACATGGGGGAGCTGGCCGACCTGCTGGTGTGAGCCGTTCCCGACGCTTCGCCGAAGCTGAGGAAAATTCATCTTTGGCTGGATCTACCCACGGGTAAGCCGGGGCCCTACGCTCGCCGCCATGACTGATGTGCTGCGGCGCGGCAGGGGCTCGTTGGCGTTCAGCTTCCTGGTGCAGGGTGTCGCGTTTGCTCTGCTCGTGACGAGGATCCCGGCCATCCAGGACCGGTACGGGGTCTCCGACGCGCTGCTGCCCGCGTTCCTGGCCGCCGTGCCGATCCTCGCCGGGGTCGGGAGTGTGACCACCGAGCGGTTGGTGAAGCGGGTACCGCCGAGCCGGCTGCTGCGGTGGTCCCAGCCCGTGGTGCTGCTGGCGCTGCTCGGGGTCGGGGCCGGGGAGCGGATGGTCGAACTCGGGGTCGCGCTGGCGGCGTTCGGGCTTGCCGTCGGGGTGCTGGACGCGTCGATGAACATGCTCGGGGTGAGCCTGCAGCGGTCCTACGGGCGCAGCATCATGCTCAGTTTCCACGCGGCCTACAGCCTGGGTGGGATCGTCGGGGCCTCGTTGGCGTGGGTGGGTGCGCACTGGCATCTGGCGTTGTGGGTGTCGTACCTGCCGGTCGTGGCGGTACTGCTGCCGACGGTGCTGGTGGGCAGCCGGTGGTACGCCGACGACGGGGATGCGGCGCCGGTGGCGGAGGAGAAGGCGGGCGAGGGCCAGGTCGTCGCCTTCAAGTTGCTGCTGCCGTTGTGTCTGGTGATGACGGTCGCCTACATCGGGGACTCGACGGTCTCCAACTGGAGCGCGAAGTACCTGCAGGACGTGCTCGGGTCTTCGGAGCAGATGGCGACGGTGCCGTACAACGTGTACATGGTCACCACGCTGCTGGGGCGGACGATCGGGGACTTCGGGGTGCGGCGGTTCGGGGCGGTCGCGGTCGTGCGGGGCGGGGCGCTGGTGGCGGCGGGTGGGTTCGCCGTGGTGGCGGCCGCGCCCGGGGCGTGGGCCGGGATGCTGGGGTTCACGCTGCTGGGGCTCGGGCTGTGTGTGCTGGTGCCGCAGACGTTCGCGGCGGCCGGGAGGCTGTTCCCCGGGGCTTCGGACGCTGCCGTGGCACGGCTGAATGTTTTCAACTATGTGGGGTTTTTGATCGGTTCGCCGTTGGTCGGAGCGCTCGGGGACGCGTGGAGCTATCGCGGGGCCATGCTCGTGCCGATGGTGTTGGTGCTGGTGACGCTGGTGTACGCCCGGTCGTTCGCGGCTCAACCGGACCGATACGGTGGCGGGCATGAGCGGCCGCGCACAGTTGATGTGGGACGAGGCAGTAACGGGCTATGACTTCGGTCCGGGGCATCCGATGGACCCGGTCCGGCTCGCCCTGACCCGGAGGCTGGTCGACGCTTTCGGGCTGGACCGGGAGGTGGACGTGGTCGCCGCGAAGGCGGCCGGGGAGTCGACGCTGCGGCTCGTCCACCGGGAGGACTACATCGAGGCGGTCAAGGCCGCGTCGGCGGATCCGGGGGCTGCGGACCAGTCGTACGGGCTGGGCACGATGGACGATCCGGCCTTCGCGGGGATGCACGAGGTGTCGTCGCTGATCGCCGGGCAGTCGGTGGGCGCGGCGGAGGCGGTGTGGCGGGGGGAGGCGCTGCACGCGGTGAACTTCGCGGGCGGGCTGCACCACGCGATGCCGGGAGGTGCGTCCGGGTTCTGCATCTACAACGACGCCTCGCTGGCCATCGCGCGGCTGCTGGAGCTCGGGGCGGAGCGGGTCGCCTACATCGACGTCGACGTGCATCACGGGGACGGGGTCCAGGCGGCGTTCTGGGAGGACCCGCGGGTGCTGACGGTCTCCCTGCACGAGCATCCCCGGACGCTGTTCCCGCAGACCGGGTGGCCGGAGGAGACCGGGGCGGACTCCGCGGAGGGCTCGGCGGTGAACGTGGCGCTGCCGGCCGGGACGGGGGACGCCGGGTGGCTGCGGGCGTTCCACGCGGTGGTGCCGGAGCTGATCGCGGACTTCCGGCCGCAGGTGCTGGTGACGCAGCACGGGGCCGACACGCACTTCGAGGATCCGCTGGCCCATCTGGCGGTGTCGCTGGACGCGCAGCGGGCAGTGCAGGTGGCCTGTCACGACCTGGCGCACGAGTACGCCGACGGCCGGTGGGTGGCCCTGGGCGGGGGCGGCTACGCGGTGGTGGACGTCGTGCCGCGCTCCTGGACGCATCTGGTGGCGATCGCGGCGGGCCGGGCGGTGGAGCCCGGGGCGGTGATCCCCGAGGGCTGGCGGCAGGAGGTGTTCGCGAGGACGCGGCAGTTGGCCCCGGGCCGGATGACGGACGGGCGCTGGCCCGTCGCCTGGACCGGCTGGGAGGAGGGCTACGACCCCGCGGACCGGCTCGACCAGGCGGTGCTGGCGGCCCGGCGGGCGGTGTTCCCGCTGAGGGGGCTGCTGGCGTGAGGGGGTGACGCGGGGCGGAGGGCCTGCCGTTTGGATCACGCCGCAGACGCGGCGCTGAACAGCACCGCCGTTTTCCTGCCGCGTGATCCAAACGGCAGGCCCTAGCTAGGCTAGGCCGACCGTGCGGTGTTCGCGGGTTTCGGGGACAGGTGGAGTTCCGGTCGCGCACGATCTCCTTGTGCTGACCACCGAAGCCCTGCGTGCGCACCTGGTGGGCGCGCGGCTCGCCGGGACCGTGGCGACCTCGCGGGAGGAGAGCCTGCGCAGTTACCGGCTCTTCGCTGCCCGGGACCCCCGGGTGATGCTCGGCATCGATCCCGAAGGTGCCTGGAGGCAGCGGGAGTTGATCGAGCTGATGGCGGACCGGTGCGGTGTTTCGGCCGATTCCCGGCAGGTTTCCGGTCAGGACGTGATCGATCCGGAGCGGACCCTGGCCGCGCTGGACGCCTTCGCGGAGCGCCTCGCCGAGGCCGCCGGGCGGGGTGCTCCCGTGCTCCTCGGTACCGGGCACCCGCACCGGCTGCTCGGTTTCTACGGCGCTCTGGCAGACGCGCTGTCGGCGGCGGGATGTGCCGTTCTCACCCCCGCGCAGGGTCGCCGTATCGACATAACGACCCGGTTCGGCCTACGTACGTACAACCTCGACTACGTACGAGGAGTCGCGCTGGTGCGGACCCCCGGTGCGGAACGCCCCGGTTGTGAGCCCGGCGCACATACGCACTCACCTCTCCCGGTTCGTACCGTACTGGCCGCTTGCGCCGAGGCCGGCGGGCCCCTCCCCGACCTGGTGATCGGGGACCACGGGTGGGTCTGCGGAGCAGGTCAGCTGGGGTTCGAGGCCATCGGGCCGGCCGATACGGACGACCCGGCGCTGTTCGTGGGGGAGGCCGAGGGGTGCGTGTCCGTCGTCGTTCCACTTGATGACGGCGTGCGGTCTGATTACTACCTGCCGCTTACCCGCTACGTACTCAATCGGGCGTGTCTGTCACAGTAGGTCGCCGATGGCTGCACCTCTTCCCCACTCGCATCACTGGCCCCTACATTGGGGAGTGAGCACGCAGCGACGAAGAGTCACCGGAAGGGGAAGCCGGTGGCCGTCGAGTGCGGAAGGTTCAGGTGTGTCATGGCTGCAGCTGGCGAGAGGCCTCTGAACGAGGTTCAGTTCCTTACCGTGGCGGAAGTCGCCTCGGTGATGCGAGTGTCGAAGATGACCGTGTACCGGCTGGTGCACAGCGGTCATCTGCCCGCGATCCGTGTGGGGCGGTCCTTCCGCGTCCCGGAGCAAGCGGTTCACGAGTACCTCCGCGAGAGCTATGTGGGGGTGGAAACCGCCTGACGGCTGGGGCGGGGTGATCCCTCACAGGGCACTCGGGATCACCCTGGCCCCTCGATTACGACCTCAGCGCCCGGACGGGTAGGCTGGCCCCTCGTAGGTCGTGTGGGCCCCGGCGCCCAGCACCGAGTGATGAGAAGTGAGCGAGGGTAGTCGTGGGCTCTGTTATCAAGAAGCGGCGCAAGCGGATGGCGAAGAAGAAGCACCGCAAGCTGCTCAAGCGCACGCGCGTCCAGCGTCGCAACAAGAAGTAGGTTCGCGACGCGGACGCCGCGAAAGCGTTGCTGTGGCCCCCCACCCATCGGTGGGGGGCCACACGCATATCCGCTCCCGCTCCCGGCGGTCCCGGTCACCTCGCGCATCGGGCGGTCATCACAGCGCGACGACAACCCGCTAAGTTGGCCCCACGGGGGAACGCGGCGGGGGCAAGAGGTTCTGGAAGGAAGGCGCTGATCTTGGGCAAGGTCGTGCTCGTGACCGGAGTGGCCCGCCAGCTGGGGGGCCGGTTCGTCAGGCGGATCCAGCGGGACCCCGACGTCGACCGGGTCGTCGCCGTGGACGCGGTGCCGCCCGAGCACCATCTGGGCGGTGCGGACTTCATCCAGGCCGACATCCGGCAGCCCACCATCGCGCGGGTGCTCGCCGAGACGGGTGCCGACACGATCGTCCACCTGGACGTGACGGGGACGCCGCTGGGCAGCGGCAACCGGGCCTCCCTGAAGGAGACCAACGTCATCGGCACCATGCAACTGCTCGGCGCCTGCCAGAAGTCCCCGTCCGTGCAGCGGCTGGTCGTGAAGTCCAGCACCAACGTCTACGGCTCCGCGCCCCGCGACCCGGCCGTGTTCACCGAGACGACCCCGCCCAAGTCCCTGCCCAGCGGCGGCTTCGCCAAGGACACCGTCGAGGTCGAGGGGTACGTCCGCGGCTTCGCGCGCCGCCGCCCCGATGTGGCCGTGTGCGTGCTGCGGTTCGCCAACATCCTGGGCCCGACCGCGGACACCCCGCTCGCCTCCTACTTCGCGCTGCCGGTCCTGCCGACCGTGTTCGGCTACGACCCGCGGCTGCAGTTCGTGCACGAGGACGATGTGATCGAGGTGCTGCGGATCGGCTCGCACGAACCCCGGCGGGGCACGCTCAACAGCGGCACCTTCAACATCGCCGGCGACGGCGTGCTGCTGCTCTCCCAGTGCTCCCGGCGGCTCGGGCGCCCCACCGTGCCCCTGCTGCTCCCGGCCGTCACCTGGGCGGGCTCGCTGGTGCGTACCCTGGGCATGACGGACTTCTCGCCCGAGCAGATCCGGCTGCTCACGCACGGCCGGGTGGTGGCCACGGGCCAGATGCGCGAGACGCTGGGATTCCAGCCCAAACACACGACCGCGGAGACGTTCGCGGACTTCGCCCGCAGCCAGGGCCCAGGACTTCTACCGCCGGAGGCCCTTGCGGGGGCCGTCGACCGGATCGCCGGACTGCCCCTCGCGGGCGGCGGACACCCCCCGACGCAGAGCGCCAACTGAGGAGCGCATCAACGATGGCGGACGCCAAGGTCATTCCGTTCGACGACGACCGGTCCCGGGGGAGCGCCGCTCAGCGTCCCCAGCGGCGCCGGAGCGCCGGGAACCGCCGCCCGGGCGCGGAGTCCGTGCCGGTACGTGAGGTGCAGCCCCTGCCCACCAGGGCTGTTCCGCAGGATGATGTTCCTGTGACTAGTGAGGAACAGCCGCCGCAGCCGTCCCGGAACGACGAGGGCGGGCTGGACCGGCGGATCGCGAGCGGCCTTGCCTTCCTGCGCCGCCGCCTCACCGGGGACTACGAGGTCGACGACTTCGGCTACGACGAGGAGCTCACCGACCAGGTCCTGATGTCCCTGCTGCGCCCGCTGTACGACACGTACTTCCGGGTCGAGGTGAAGGGCATCGAGAACATCCCGTCCGAGGGCGGCGCCCTGATCGTCGCCAACCACTCCGGCACGTTGCCGATGGACGGCCTGATGCTGCAGGTCGCCGTGCACGACAACCACCCGGCGGGCCGGCATCTGCGCCTCCTCGCCGCGGACCTGGTGTTCATGCTGCCGGTGGTCAACGAGCTGGCCCGCAAGCTCGGTCACACTCTGGCGTGCGCCGAGGACGCGTCCCGGCTGCTGGAGCAGGGCGAAGTGGTCGGGGTGATGCCGGAGGGCTTCAAGGGCCTCGGCAAGCCCTTCGCGGACCGCTACAAGCTCCAGCGCTTCGGCCGTGGTGGTTTCGTCTCGACGGCTCTGCGCGCGGGGACGCCGATCGTGCCCTGCTCGATCGTCGGGGCGGAGGAGATCTATCCGATGATCGGCAACGCCAGGACGGTCGCCCGGCTGCTGGGCTTCCCGTACTTCCCGATCACGCCGACGTTCCCGTGGCTCGGGCCGCTCGGGGCGATTCCACTGCCGACCAAGTGGACGATCCAGTTCGGCGAGCCGATCCCCACGGACGGCTATCCGCCGGAGGCGGCCGAGGACCCGATGCTGATGTTCAACCTGACCGACCAGGTCAGGGAGCAGATCCAGCACACCCTCTACAAGCTGCTGGTGCAGCGGCGGTCGGTCTTCTTCTGAGACTGCCCGCGTACGACTGAGACTGCCCGCGTACGACGATGGGGGCGCCCTTGCCGAAGGGGCGCCCCCATCGTCGCCGTCTAGTCCGCGTCCTCGCTGTCGATGCCCAGCCCGGGCAGCAGCCCGGGCAGGAGCGGCGGGAGCGTCACATCCGGCTCGGGGACGGGTGTGCTGCCCTCCGCCGACGGGGAGGTGCTCGCCTCGCTGTCCTTCGGCGGGTCGAGCAGGCCGCCGGTGTTGCCGCCGAGCAGGCCGTCGCTGTCGCTGCCGGAGCCGGCCGAGCGGCTGGGGCTGTCGCTGCCGGTGCTGCCCTCGTCGCTGTGCCTGCCGTCGCTGTCGCTGGGGCGGGTCGAGCGGTCGGTGCCGGAGGAGCCGCTGGGAGCCGACTCGGTAGCGCCCTGTCGCGTGCCGCCGCCGCTCGTGGCCGGTGGCTCGGGCAGCAGGGACCGCAGCGGGGCGACGTCCTCGTCTATGGCGTCGAACACCGACGACACCTGCTCGCTGACGTCCCCGAGCTGGACGGGCAGTCGCTCGCGCAGTTCGCCCCAGGCCTCACGGTGGGAGCGGGAGAACGCGGACAGGGCCTGGATGGGGCCCAGCGAGTCCGGGTCGCGCTCGTACGCCTCGCTCAGCAGCCGATGGCCCTCGGACGCGTCGTGCCGCATGCCGGACAGGGCGCGGCGGATCTCGCCGAGTGACTCGTGGTCCAGGGGGCCGCTGCGGCCGCGCTCCATCAGGCGGCGGGCTTCGCTGAGCCGGGTGGAGGCGTGGTCGAGGTAGACCCGGCCGCGCTCGTCCGCCCCGTCGGCGAGGCCGAGCTTGACGTCCTCGATGCCGCGTTTGAGGCCGTAGAGCGAGTCGCCGGGCAGGGCGTCGGAGCTGGCGGCGGAGACTCCGCCGAAGGCGCTCGCGGCCACCCCGACACTGAGTCCGCCCGCGGTGAGGCCCTTGGCCAGCCGGGAACGCGGCCGGAGCTTCTTCAGTGAACCCGCGCGGTGCGCGCCGCGGGCCCGGGAACGCTGCTCGGGGACCGGACGGTCCGTCGCCCCGCCGCCCGCGGTGCCCTCCTGGAGCATGGCCTCGAAGGCGGCCACCAGCTGGGCCCGCTGAACGACCTTGACCTCCGGGTCGAGCTCCGGCTTGGGCAACGCGCCGAGACCCGAGGCGAGCGCCAGATGGCGGGCCTGTTCGCTCGGCTCCGCGGCGGTCCGGGCCGGTGCCGATCCTTCGGGCTGCTCGGCCGCCGTGCCCTGCTCGGACTGCTCCTCCAGGGCCTGGGCGAAGGCGTTCGCCCGCCGGTGCGCCGATACGTTCGCGATCACTGGCGGCACCTCCTCTCGTCATGACGGTCGACTCCCCAGGGGGTCCTGAGGGTTGCACACCCTGACGATGACCACACGATCGGGTGATCGGAGTCGGCCAGGGGGTGACCACAGGGAGCCTGCATCCCGCACAACGAGTGGCGCGGCACTTGGGTTACGGACGCCGGATGATCGGATGCCGAAGTCAACGAACTGTCACAGAGCGTGAGTTGGGTGTCGCCCATCGTGCGGGGCGGTCAGCGGGCGTCTTCCGGGAGGAGCCGGGCGAGGGTCCGGACGGCCCGGTACTGGAGGGTCTTGATGGCGCCCTCGTTCTTGCCCATCACCCGGGCCGTCTCGGCGACCGAGAGGCCCTGGAGGAAGCGGAGCGTCACGCACTCCTGCTGCTGGGGGTTGAGCCGCCGTACGGCGTCGAGCAGGGCGGCGTTGGAGAGGGACTCCAGGACGGAGTCCTCGGGGGAGCGTTCGACCTCGTTGGCGTCGAGCATCTCGCCGGTCGTGACCTCGAGGCGGAAACGGCTGGACTTGAAGTGGTCCGCGACGAGGTTGCGGGCGATGGTGACGAGCCAGGCGCCGAAGTCGCGGCCCTGCCAGGTGAAGGTGCCGATGCGGCGCAGGGCACGCAGAAAGGTCTCGCTGGTGAGGTCCTCGGCGGTCGCCTTTCCTCCGACCCGGTAGTAGATGTACCGGTAGACGGTGTCGCTGTACTGGTCGTAGAGGCGGCCGAAGGCATCGGACTCGCCGGCCTGGGCACGCTCCACGAGGTCCATCATCCGGGCGCTGTCGCTGTCAGCGGCAGGCCGGCGTGCGGTGGCCGCGCCGGACGGGCGCCCTCGTCTGCCGACCGCGGCGCTGCCGTCGGCCAGTGCGTAGCAAGGGCCTACGGGCGCGGCGGTGGCGAATGCGGGGACGGCGTACGCGGTGGGGACGAAGCCGCGCAACAGGTTTTGGACCGTTGCGCGCAGCGTAGCCAGGCCCGAGGCGTCAACCCCGACGTGTGGGTACACGGGACTCCCAGAGGCAGAGCTTCCATCACGTGCAGTGCGGGACCTTTCACCCGTCGTAGCGACGGAGGGGTACCGGTTTGCGTCTGAGGAGAATAACGCTTCGTGCAGGCACTGCTACACCGAGTTGCTCAAATCATCGATTACGTCGCTTCCGTAACCGATTGACGCCGGATCAAGTGCCGGAAAGTGAGCGGTTGTTGATGAGAAAGGTTCGGATGGCGGCCGAGTCCAGGGCGTGTTGTGGCCGTGTGCAGCCAAGAGGACTGGATACGAGGTTGTGGGGGTACGCCAGTTGGATTTACGGGGTTTGTCATCCCGTAAACGATGGTGTCCCGGTTTGATCAGATCGTCAGCGACGCCGGCGGTGCAGGGCGATGGCCGCCGCCGTGCCGCCGGCGACCGCGCCGACCCCCGCCGCGGCGGGGATGCCGACCTTGGCCGCCTTGCGGCCCGTGCGGTAGTCGCGCAGGCGCCAGTCCAGCTCGCGGGCGTGTTTGCGCAGCTTGCTGTCCGGGTTGATGGCGTAGGGGTGGCCGACCAGCGAGAGCATCGGGATGTCGTTGTGCGAGTCGCTGTAGGCGGCGCAGCGGCCGAGGTCCAGGCCCTCGGCGGCGGCCAGGGCGCGGACCGCCTCCGCCTTGGCGGGGCCGTGCAGCGGTTCGCCGACCAGTTTGCCGGTGTAGACGCCGTCGACGGACTCGGCGACCGTGCCGAGGGCGCCGGTCAGGCCGAGGCGCCGGGCGATGACCGTGGCGATCTCGACGGGGGCGGCCGTCACGAGCCACACCCTCTGGCCCGCGTCCAGGTGCGCCTGGGCGAGGGCGCGGGTGCCGGGCCAGATGCGCTCGGCCATGTACTCGTCGTAGATCTCCTCGCCGATCGACTGGAGCTCGGCGACGCGGTGGCCCTGGACGATCGACAGGGCCGAGTCGCGGGCCTCCTGCATGTGTTCGGGGTCCTCGACCCCGGCGAGGCGGAACCACGCCTGCTGCCAGGCGAACTTCGCGAGCTCGCGTGTCTCGAAGAACTTCCGCTTGTACAGGCCGCGTCCGAAGTGGAAGAGGGCGGCGCCCTGCATGACGGTGTTGTCCAGGTCGAAGAAGGCGGCGGCCTGGTCGTCGCCGTGCACCGGGAACTGCGGTTCCTCGGTCGTGCCGGCGGCTTCCTGCGTGGACTTGCGTGCTGCCTCCGCCGAGGCCTCGCCTGCCAAAACGCTCCGCGCCGTGGCGGAGCGCCTACGGGGAGTGAGCCATCCGAGAGCGGCCATGGCGTGAGCATAGCCATTTTGTTCGGGGGTTCCGGAGTCACGAGGTTGGGAGCCTGTGAACTCTCGGCAAGCGTGTCGTTAAAGATGCCGCGCGGGACGGACGCGGCCGGCGCGCCTGCCGGCGCTTTCGCGGGGGGTTCCCCTCGTCCCCGGGCGCGCGACAATGGCCCACATGAGTCCCCTCTTCCGTCGCAGGCCCCCCCGGGACCGGCTCGTCACCCTGATCCGCAAGCCGGGCTGTCATTTGTGTGATGACGCACAGGTCGTTGTGGAGAAGGTGTGCGGCGATCTCGGAGTCCCCTGGGAGCAGAAGGACATTACCGAGGATCGGCAACTGCACGACCAGTACTGGGAGCAGATCCCCGTCGTGCTGGTCGACGGCAGGCAGCACACGTTCTGGCGCGTGAACGAGGGCCGCCTGCGCAAAGCCCTGACCGAATGATCCCGGCCGCCCGGACGACTGACCGGTCAGTCCAAAGCGGCCGCCGGGTCGCTTAGGATCGACGGGGACTGGTCTCGGGGGCGGGATTCACAGAGGAGAGTGTGCGGTTTTGCCCCCAGAAGTTGAGGAACGGTGGCGCCTGTGTGCCGGTTCCCCGGGCGTGCGCCGGGGGCGCGTGAGCCCGGTCACGTTGGGCGGGCAAATCGGACACCATCTTTGTGCACGCGTTCACAAAGACATAGCCTGCTTTCGACGGGGCGGTCATGTAGGGACGTATGGCCGCCTACAGCCCCGCTCTACCCGCAGGAGCACCGTGGCAACTGGCCGAACTCACCGACCGGCGACCCGCAGCCGAGGGATTCCCGAGGCCACCGTCGCCCGGCTTCCGCTGTACCTCCGCGCTCTGACCGCGTTGTCGGAGCGCTCGGTTCCCACGGTCTCCTCCGAGGAGCTCGCGGCCGCCGCGGGGGTCAACTCCGCGAAGCTGCGCAAGGACTTCTCCTACCTCGGCTCCTACGGGACCAGGGGCGTCGGCTACGACGTCGAGTATCTCGTCTACCAGATCTCCCGCGAACTGGGACTCACCCAGGACTGGCCGGTCGTGATCGTCGGTATCGGTAACCTCGGCGCCGCCCTCGCCAACTACGGCGGGTTCGCCTCCCGCGGCTTCCGGGTCGCCTCGCTCATCGACGCCGACCCGGCCATGGCGGGCAAGCCCGTCGCCGGCATTCCCGTGCAGCACTCCGACGACCTGGAGAAGATCATCCAGGACAACGGCGTGTCCATCGGCGTCATCGCCACCCCCGCCGGTGCCGCCCAGGCGGTCTGCGACCGGCTCGTGGCCGCCGGTGTCACCTCCATCCTGAACTTCGCACCGACCGTGCTGTCCGTCCCCGACGGTGTCGACGTGCGCAAGGTCGACCTCTCCATCGAGCTGCAGATCCTCGCCTTCCACGAGCAGCGCAAGGCCGGCGAGGAGGCCGCCGCCTCCGACGGCGGCGTCCCGGCCGCCGCCGCGCGCAGCGAGTCCGCCGACCAGGGACCCGACGGGGACATGCCCGCCGTGATGCCGGCATGAGCCTCCTCGTCGTCGGACTCAGCCACCGCAGCGCCCCGGTCAGCGTCCTGGAGCGGGCCTCGCTGAACGCGGACGCGCAGGTCAAGCTGCTGCAGGACACGGTCGCAGCCGAACCGGCCACCGAGGCCGCGCTGCTCGCCACGTGCAACCGCATCGAGCTCTACGCCGACGTGGACAAGTTCCACGCCGGTGTCGCCGAGCTGTCCACGCTGCTCGCCCAGCACAGCGGGGTCGGCCTGGAGGAACTCACTCCCTATCTCTACGTGCACTACGAGGACCGGGCCGTCCACCACCTGTTCTCGGTGGCCTGCGGGCTGGACTCCATGGTCGTCGGCGAGGGGCAGATCCTCGGCCAGATCAAGGACTCCCTGGCCCGCGCCCAGGACCTGCACTCCGCCGGCCGCCTCCTGAACGACCTGTTCCAGCAGGCCCTCAGGGTCGGCAAGCGCGCCCACTCCGAGACCGGCATCGACCGCGCCGGCCAGTCCCTGGTCACCTTCGGTCTGGAACAACTGGCCCGGGGCGGCGACGTACAGCAGTGGGCGCGGGGCAGGAAGGCCCTGGTCATCGGGGCCGGGTCGATGTCCTCCCTGGCCGCGGCCACGCTCGCGCGGGCCGGTGTCGCCGAGATCGTCGTCGCCAACCGCACCTTCGACCGCGCCGAGCGCCTCGCCCAGATCCTCATGGAGGGCGACGACACGGACGTGGCGGCCCGCGCGGTACCGATGGAGTCGGTGCCGGCCGAGCTGACACGTGCCGACGTCACCGTCTCGTGCACGGGCGCGACGGGCCTGGTCCTGACGGCCGAGTCGGTCGCCGAGGCGATCGAGGGCCGTACGCCCGCGCCGTCGGCCGTGCCCGGCGAGGACGGTCCGGGCGCGCCGGGCGGCGAGTCCGGCCCCGCGGCCGGCCCGGGTGCGCAGCGCGGCGGCGCGTCGGGCACCGGCCTCGGCAGCGAGGACGGCTGTCCGCTGGAGCTGTCCGCGGTGCAGGGCACCGCCGGATTCTCCGTGCTGGGCGAGGCCGCCGTGGCCGGGATGGCCGCCGCCGAGCTGGAGCAGCACGCGGCTTGGGTGGACAAGGGCACGGTGGGCGGTGCCCGGCGTGCGGCGGGCGGTTCGGCCCGGCCGGGGACGGCCGGCACGCTCGACCCGGCCGCGGACACCGACGCCATCGCCGCGCTCGCCGCGACCGCCGCCACCGTCGGCCGGATCCCCGAGCGGCGCCGGCCCGAGCCGGTCGAGGAGCCGCAGCGGCCCGAGCCCGTGCTCTTCCTCCTCGACCTCGCGATGCCGCGCGACATCGACGCGGCCGCGCACCGGCTGGCCGGGGTGCGTCTAGTGGACATCGAGTCGCTGGCGGAAGCCACCGCGGGCGCTCCGATGGCTGCCGATGTGGACCAGGTCAGGCGTATCGTCTCCGACGAGGTCGCGGCCTTCGGGGCAGCACTGCGGGCCGCGCACATCACACCGACCGTGGTAGCCCTGCGCACCATGGCGGCCGATGTCGTGGCCGGCGAGATCGCCCGGCTGGACGGGCGGCTGCCCGGTCTCGACGACAAACACCGAGCGGAGATCACCCAGACCGTACGGCGCGTGGTCGACAAGCTGCTCCACGTGCCGACCGTGCGGGTCAAGCAACTCGCGGCCGAACCAGGCGGCGCCGGGTACGCGGACGCGTTGCGGACCCTGTTCGACCTCGACCCCGAGACGGTGGCCGCCGTCTCCCGGGCCGAGGACAGCACCACCGAGAAAGACCGAGGGCCGGCATGACCGACAAGACGCTGAGGCTCGGCACCCGGCGCAGCCGGCTCGCCATGGCCCAGTCCGGGCAGGTGGCGGAAGCCGTGAGCCGGGTGACCGGGCGGCCCGTCGAGCTCGTCGAGATCACCACGTACGGCGACACCTCGCGCGAGCAGCTCGCCCAGATCGGCGGCACCGGCGTGTTCGTGACCGCCCTGCGCGACGCGCTGCTCAAGGGCGAGGTCGACTTCGCGGTGCACTCGCTGAAGGACCTGCCGACCACGCAGCCCGACGAACTGGTCGTGGCCGCCGTACCGGTGCGCGAGGACCCGCGGGACGTGATGGTCGCCCGGGACGCGCTGAAGTTCACCGACCTGCCCTCCGGGGCCCGCATCGGTACGGGTTCGCCGCGCCGCATGGCGCAGCTCAACGCGTACGCCCGCAGCCACGGACTGGACATAGCGACGGTCCCGATCCGCGGCAACGTCGACACCCGGATCGGATACGTGCGCAGCGGCGAACTCGACGCCGTCGTGCTGGCCGCCGCCGGACTGAACCGCATCGGCCGCGGTGACGAAGCGACCGACTTCCTGTCGGTCGACACGGTTTTGCCCGCCCCCGGCCAGGGGGCCCTGGCGATCGAGTGTGCCGCGGGTGACGCGGACCTCATCGCCGTGCTCGCCGAGCTCGACGACCCGTTCACGCGGATCGCCGTAACGGCCGAGCGATCACTGCTCGCCGCCCTGGAGGCCGGCTGCAGCGCACCCGTGGGTGCGCTGGCCGACCTTCCCCCACTCTCGGCTCCGCTCGAGCGGGGGGACCCCCAGGCCGACCGGCAGATTGTCAAGGAAATGCACCTGCGCGCGGTTGTCGGGACCACCGACGGCACGCGCATGGTGCAGTTGTCCACCACCGGTCCCGTGCCCGAGACGCACGACGGGGCAATGGCGCTCGGTCGCGAACTCGCGGCCGAGATGCTCGCCCAGGGCGCGGCCGGTCTGATGGGGGAGCGAGCACATTGAGCCCCACCACCCTTTCCGCCGGTCCTGAACACGGGCACGTCACCTTCCTGGGTGCCGGACCCGGAGATCCGGGACTGCTGACTCTGCGCGCCGTGGAGGCGCTGGCGCACGCGGACGTCCTCGTCGCCGAGCACGAGGTGCTCGACGTCGTACGTCAGCACGCCAGGCAGGGAGTCTCCGAAGTGCACACGGACACGGGTCCTTCCCAGGATCCGGCGCCGGGCACAGGAGCCCCCCAGCTGACGGTAGTTGACGGCACGTCAACCACCGTCGCCGCCCCCGCGGTGCGGGATGCCGCACATCTTGTCATGGAGGCCGCGCGGGGCGGCAGGCGGGTCGTGCGTGCGGTGTCCGGCGACCCGGGCCTCGACACGTACGCCGCCGAGGAGATGCTGGCGTGCGCCGCCGCCGGGGTGCCCTTCGAGGTCGTCCCCGGTATCGCGAGCGCCGTCGGTGTGCCCGCCTACGCCGGTGTGCCGTTGCGGGACGCGCAGGGCGCGGACGTGCGGTTCGTGGACGCGCGGACGGCGTCGGACCGGTGCTGGACGGAGGTCGGGGCGTCGGACGGCACGGTCGTCGTCTCCACGACGCTGGACTCCGTCGCGGCGGCGGCCGGCGAGCTCGTCTCCGCCGGGCGCAAGCCGGACACCCCGATGACGGTCACCGTCGCCGGTACGACCACCCGGCAGCGCACCTGGACCGCCACGCTCGGCACGATCGCGCAGACGCTGAAGCAGGCCAAGGTGCTGCCCTCGCCCGACGGCGGCCGGCCGGTGATAGTCGTGGTCGGTGAGCGTTCCGCCGCCGCCCAGCGCGACCAGCTCGCGTGGTTCGAGTCCAAGCCGCTGTTCGGCTGGAAGGTGCTCGTGCCGCGTACGAAGGAGCAGGCGGCGTCGCTCTCCGACCAGCTGCGGTCGTACGGGGCCGTGCCGCACGAGGTGCCGACGATCGCCGTCGAGCCGCCGCGCACGCCCCAGCAGATGGAGCGGGCGGTCAAGGGCCTTGTCACGGGCCGTTACGAGTGGATCGCCTTCACCTCGGTGAACGCGGTCAAGGCGGTGCGGGAGAAGTTCGAGGAGTACGGGCTCGACGCGCGTGCCTTCGCGGGCATCAAGGTCGCGGCCGTCGGTGAGCAGACCGCGAAGGCGCTGATCGCCTTCGGCGTGAAGCCGGATCTGGTGCCGAGCGGTGAGCAGTCGGCCGCCGGTCTGCTGGAGGACTGGCCGCCCTACGACCCGGTCTTCGACCCGATCGACAGAGTGTTCCTGCCGCGTGCGGACATCGCCACGGAGACGCTGGTCGCCGGGTTGATCGAGCTCGGCTGGGAGGTCGACGACGTCACGGCCTACCGGACCGTGCGGGCCTCGCCGCCGCCGGCGGAGACCCGTGAGGCGATCAAGGGCGGTGGCTTCGACGCCGTTCTCTTCACCTCGTCGTCGACCGTGCGGAACCTGGTCGGCATCGCCGGCAAGCCGCACAACGTCACCGTGATCGCGTGTATCGGCCCGGCCACGGCGAAGACCGCCGAGGAGCACGGGCTCCGCGTGGACGTGATGGCTCCCGAGCCGTCCGTGCTCAGGCTGGCGGAGGCCCTGGCCGACTTCGGCGCGAAGCGGAGGGCTGCCGCTGTGGAGGCCGGGGATCCGGTGACGCGGCCGAGCGAGCGGCGTCCGGGGGCCCGGCGGCGGCGGTCGACGACCTGACCTTCTGCGCATACCAACTCAGGGGTGCCCTCTCTTTCGGGCACCCCTGAGCCGGTTCTGTCACAGGACACGGGCAGTTCGAGTTCCGGGCGACCCGGCCGGAGCCACTGAGACCCGGCGCCCTCGCCACCGCCACTCAGCCCACCCCTGACCCGAAGACACCCTCGTGACCACGACCGAGGCCCGTCGGCTTGCCGACAAGCCGTGGAGTGCTCGCAGCCCGCTGCGGTCATGGTCCGGAGGGCAGAGCCAGAAGATGCCGGCCTGACCGGTCCGGAAAGGCAACGGGCCCCGGTGGCAGCCACCGGGGCCCGTGACCCGAGGGCCGGATCGTCAGACCAGGCCCACCGAAAGGAAGCCGCCGCCCGCGGCGACCGCGAAGGCGAGGCCGCGTCGGCCCGCGGTGACCGCGCCGGGGTTGCCCCGGGTCATCAGCACGAGCACGGCGTTCGCGGCGAACGCCGGGAGCAGGACGCCGAACAGTGCGAACGTACCGACCGCCTTGAGGGTCAGCTCGACCGGCGCGGCGAGCGCACCCGCGACCATCGCGGCCGCGGCGATCGCGTACAGCGTCCCCGAGGCGAGCGTGATGTCGTCCCTCTTCAGCGGGGCGGGACCGCGCCCCCTGGCGTGGTTCCAGTGGCGCCGCTCGGTGCCGACCCGCGCCAGCACCGTGATCACCACCTCGACCGCCAGGGCGATCACGGCGACATGCTCGATCGTCAATGCACTCACCTCACTTGCTGCACGCGGACGAGATGGCGGAGATGCCGATGAACGCCTTCACGGCCTCGCGCTCCTTGGAACCGACGCGCTTGCCGTTCACGAAACGCCAGATGATGTTCGCCGTCTTCTTCGCGCCGTACCGCTTGAACAGCGCGACCGCACGGACGACCTTGATGCTGGAACCGGCCGGCGCAAAGCTGATCAGGACGGCGGCGACGGCGGCACTGCACTTGACGACGAACTTCGTCTGGTCCCACCACCCCCGCGCCGCCATCATCGGCTTCTTCCCGCCGGGGGCGGGAGCGGCGGAGGCCGGGGCGAGCTGGGCCAGGGCGGCTGCGCGTACCTCCTCCTTGGCGAAGACGGGCAGCAGCGCGGCCTGGGCCTCGTCGTCCCCGGGATAGGCGGCCTGCGCGAGCTGTTCGGCGGTCGGCTGCGCCGGGAGCGCGGCGAGGCGCGTGCGCAGGGCCTCCGCATCCGGAGCCGGCCTGGTCAGGGCCACCTCCAGTGCGGCGGCGAACTGGTCCTCGGTCACGCCGAGTTCGGCTATCCCCTCAGCGAGCGCCGCACCCTGTGCCTGCTCCGCCGCGGTGAACTCCGGGACGTCGACGGCCGAGGTGCTGCTCGCCGAGACGGTCCGCTGTGCCGCGGGGTCCGCGGCCTGGGCGCCGGTGGCGGTGGCGAAGAGGGCGCCCGCGGTGACGGCGGCGACGATCATGGCGCTGGTGCGCCGGGTGGCACCGCGTCGCTCGGTGTACTTGCTGATTCCGGCAGTCATGCCAGATTCCCCCTGCTTATTCAGTTGAGAGGTGATATCCACCTCCGTGGTCGTTACGAACGTAGCTACCGGCCGGTAGCCAAGTAAAGGATCTTGAGCAGGATCAGAGCCTTCTTCGGCGTGGCGGG
The DNA here is from genome assembly GCF_042803315.1 of Streptomyces sp. NPDC057424. NCBI lineage: Bacteria > Bacillati > Actinomycetota > Actinomycetes > Kitasatosporales > Streptomycetaceae > Streptomyces > Streptomyces sp. NPDC057424. The sequence goes on along the minus strand of NZ_JBHVCP010000002.1, from coordinate 370,108 downwards.
CGGCGAGCGCGTCGGCGTGGCCCTCGAGGGCGCAGGCGAAGGAGACGGGGTGGTCGCTGTGGCCGTGGCCGGGCAGGTCGGCGAGCAGTCAGCGGCGGCCCGTGAGGAGGGGGCGGACGGCGGTCCCGGTGAGGTAGGCGGGGCAAGTGGCGCCCAGGCCGTCGACGTACGCGCGCACCGGGTCCCGGACCGGCAGCTCGGCCCAGCGGATGTGGTAGCCCCGGGCCGTCACGGCGGCGCTGCGCACGGTGTGGTTCCCCCGGTGGCGTGATCGCGCCGGAGGAGGACGGTACTCACACCGTGTGGCCGAAGCGCAGGAGACGGGACGGGTCGTAGCCCTGCTTGGCCTTGCGCAGCCGTTCGTGGACCTCCGGGGTCCACGCCCGGGCCCGGTCGGCCGCGTCGCCCGGGGTGCCGTGGATGTTGACCATGGTGCGGCCCGTGCCGTACGGGGCCATGGCCGTGTAGAGGCGGCGTGTCGCCTGTTCGACGGCCTCGGCCACGGGTGGGGCGGGCATGACCCCGACCGACTCCATGAAGTAGCGGGCGTCGCGGGAGCAGACGGCGTCCTCGACGGCGGACGGGCGGGCCAGCGCGCCGCCCATGTGGCGCAGCGAGGCGACCAGCAGGGGGTGGTCGACGCCGGCCGTGGGGCCGACCTGCTCCAGGAACGTGCCGACGGCGTCGGGGGGCAGGTCGCGCAGGAGCAGGCAGCACTCCCGGGCCGGGAGCGGGTCCTGGGGTTCCATGTGGATGCGGTCCAGGGCCGCGTAGTCCATCTCCTCGACCAGGTCGACGGCCACCGGGGCGGCTTCCCGGATCGGGGCGATCAGTGCCTCGCCCTCGGCCGGGTCGCCCGGCCAGGCGAGCGCCACCCGGGCCCAGAAGCCGCCGCGCAGGGGTTCCGGGATCTGGGGGATGGGCGGCAGGCGCAGGACCGAGAACATGCTGCACATCTCGTCCGGGACGGTGCGGGTCCAGTCCGTCCAGGCGTGCATCAGGGCCTCGGTGTGTTCGGCATGGCAGTAGATGCCGCCGCCGTAGAGGCGGGGGAGCGGGAGCAGTTCGGTGATCAGTGAGGTCACCACGCCCACGTTGCCTTTGCCGCCGCGCAGGGCCCAGAACAGTTCCGGTTCGTGCTGGGGGTCCGACTCGCGCAGGTGCCCGTCCGGGGTGACGACCTGGAAGGAACGGACCAGGTCGGAGGCGTAGCCGTAGGCACGGCCGAGAACCGGCAGCCCGCCGCCGAGGACGTAACCGACGACGCCCGCGTCCGTGGAGGTGCCGCAGAGGCCGGCCAGGCCGTGCGGGGCGGCCGCGGCCATCACGTGGCTCCACTTCGCGCCCGCGGCGATCCTGGCGGTGCGGGTGGTGGGGTCCACCTGGATGTCCGTCATGCGGGCCGTGCTGATCAGAAGGCCCTGCTCGATGGGGAAGTTGGCGCCGTGGCCGGTGGCCTGGACGGCTACGGGGGTCCGGGTGGCGTTCGCCCAGCGCATGGCGGTGACGACGTCGTCCGGGCCGGTGGCTCCCACGACCACGTCCGGGGTGTGCAGGGCGGCCAGGTTGAAGCCGCTGACTTCGTCGGCGTAGGCGGGGTCGCCGGGACGCAGGACGGGGCCGTTCATCTCCGACAGGGCGAAGAGGTCGGGCGTGTGGTGGGGGGCGGTCATCGCGTCCTCCGTGGGGGCGGGTACGGAGGGACGGCGGCGGCGAGGGGGCGGGCCGTCGGGGTCCTGGTGTATGTCCTTGTTGTTCTCAGGATGGACCTGGGGGGTGGCGGGCGCATTGTGGATGGGCGCGGCAGGGCGGGGCCGCTGTGCGCCGACAGTGCGTCGGTATCGGGGGGTTTCGGGCGGGCGTAGCGTAGGGGCCATGTCGACGTACGGATCTTTTCCCGGTTCCCGGCCGCGGCGTTTGCGGAGCAACCCCGTCATGCGTCGGATGGTTGCCGAGACCCGGCTGCACCCTGCCGACCTCATCCTTCCGGCCTTCGTACGGGAGGGAGTCAGCGAGCCCGTACCGATCGCCGCCATGCCGGGGGTCGTGCAGCACACCCGGGACAGTCTGAGGAAGGCCGCCGCGGAGGCGGTCGCGGCGGGGATCTCCGGGATCATGCTGTTCGGGGTGCCGGAGGAGTCGAAGAAGGACGCGCTCGGCACGCCGGGAACCGATCCGGACGGGATCCTCCAGGTCGCCCTCCGGGACGTGCGGGCCGAGGTCGGCGACGATCTGCTCGTCATGTCCGACCTGTGTCTCGACGAGACCACCGATCACGGGCACTGCGGGGTGCTGGACGCCGAGGGGCGGGTCGACAACGACGCGACCCTGGAGCGGTACGCCGAGATGGCCCAGGTGCAGGCCGATGCCGGCGCCCATGTCGTCGGGCCGAGCGGGATGATGGACGGGCAGGTCGGGGTCGTCCGCGACGCCCTCGATCAGATCGGGCGGGAGGATGTCGCCATCCTCGCCTACACCGCCAAGTACGCCTCCGCCTTCTACGGGCCCTTCCGGGAGGCCGTCGCCTCGTCCCTGCAGGGGGACCGGAAGACCTACCAGCAGGATCCCGCGAACGTCCGGGAGTCGCTGCGGGAGCTCGCCCTCGATCTCCAGGAGGGCGCCGACATGGTGATGGTCAAGCCGGCCGGTCCCTACCTGGACATCCTCGCCCGGGTCGCGGACGCCGTGGACGTGCCCGTCGCCGCCTATCAGATCTCCGGCGAGTACTCGATGGTCGAGGCCGCCGCCGAGAAGGGCTGGATCGACCGGGACCGGGCGATCATGGAGACGCTGACCGGCATCCGGCGGGCCGGCGCGCGCAGCATCCTCACCTACTGGGCCACCGAAGCGGCCCAGATGCTCAAGGACCAGTAGGAGACGGGGCGCTCAGTAGGTCAGCGCGTCGTCCCTGTCGCGCAGCCAGTAGGTGACCGTGAGCGTGCTGTCGTAGTACACGCCCTTGGCCGGCAGGGCCGGGATCGCCGAGGGGCCGCCGTCGCTGTTCGGCGTGCGGCCCTGGAAGCCGACCGTGAGCTTGTGGCTGGTGGTGCCCCACTCGCCGCTGCCGTCGGCCGCCGACAGCGTGACGCCCGCGTAGCCGGACTCGCCGGGGGCAAGGGTCGTCACCGCCTGCGGCCTGGAGTCCTTGATGGGCCGCGGGACCCACTGCATCTCGTCGAAGCGCAGCACCGGGTAGTAGGTGAGGTCGCACGTCTTCGAGCCGGTGTTCTTCACCGTGAGCAGCATGTGGTTGATGGGGCGGCGGACCGGCTGGGCGGTGACGGTGGTGTTGGAGCCGTTGCAGGAGACGCGGGTTGCCGTGGTGCCCTTCGCGGCCGTCCCGCCGTTCGTGGCCTTCCCGCTGTTCCCGGCCTCGGCCGGGTGCGCCGCCGTGACGGTTGCCGAGGCCGGCTCGGCCGACGCCTCCGCGTACGACGTCAGCTGGTATCTGGAGCTGACCTGGTCCAGCGGCAGCCGGACGGGCACGCTCACCGTGGACGACCACGGCCGGCCCTTCCGTACGAGCGGCAACAACGGCCGTCCGGCGTACGAGTTCCCACTGGGCGGCGAGAAGTGGGTCGAGGAGGGGACCACGGAGCAGTCCTGAAGGGGCAGGCTCAGTGGAACTCGTGGACCAGCTCGATCTTCCCGACGATGTGGGCGTTGAACTCGCCGAGTTCCTCGGCCGGGACCCACAGTTCGAGGATCGTGCGGCCGCCGGCCTGCTGGACCGGGTAGCGGGCCAGGAAGTCGGTGTCGACCTCGAAGCGGGTGACGAAACCGGCGCCGTCGTGCTTGACGTTCCAGTCGCGGGCGATCCTGATCGCGTAGTCCTCGTTGAGGACCGGGTAGAAGATCGGCTGCTCGGGGAGCCGGGGTGGCCAGGCACGCCACCCGAGGTCGCGGACCAGGTCCAGTTCCCTGGGGCCGGTGGGGCGCCAGAGGGTCGTCGTCGCTCGGTGGTCGTCCTGCACGGGCACCATCAAATCAGTTGAACCGTTAGGTTGTTGACCGTCGTAGTGGTTGTCGATTGAACCACCTACTTTCAGGGAGACGTCCATGTCCGGTGACGCCCTCAGCCAGGATCCGGCCGAGCTGCAGAGGAGGATCGACAGCAGCAAGGCGCACCCGGCCCGGGTCTACGACGTCTTCCTCGGCGGCAAGGACCACTACCCCGCCGACCGGGACGCGGCCGCCGCAGCGCTGGCCGCCAACCCGCGCGGATACCTCGACGTACGGCACAACCGCGACTTCCTCCGGCGCGCGGTGACCTCGCTCGTGCAGCAGGACGGCATCCGGCAGTTCCTCGACATCGGGACCGGGCTGCCCACCGCCGAGAACGTGCACCAGATCGCACAGCGCATCGCGCCCGAGTCGCGGGTCGTGTACGTCGACAACGACCCCGTGGTGCTCGCGCACGCGCGCGCCCTGCTGACCAGCGGCCCCGAGGGGCGTACGGACTACATCGACGCCGATCTGCGGGACCCTGCCCGCATCCTCGAACAGGCCGCCAAGACACTGGACTTCGCCCGGCCGGTCGCGCTCTGCCTGGTCGCGGTTCTGCACTTCGTCGCGGAAGAGGAGGCGTATCCGCTGGTGAGCGGGCTGCTCGACGAACTGCCCGGCGGCAGCCGACTGGTGCTGAGCCACCTCACCGAGGACCTCAACCCCGAGAACATCCGCGCCGTCCAGCGGACGTACACCGAGCGCGGGTTCACCTTCGTGCTGCGGTCCCGGGCCGACGTCGAGCGGTTCTTCACGGAGAACGGACTCGAGATCGCCGACCCGGGGGTCGTCCCCGCGCACCGCTGGCGGCCCGACCACGCCGCTCCCGTCCCCGAGCGGCCGGAGGAGTCCTTCCTCGCCGGGCTGGAGGAGATCGAGAAGGTGCGGTACCGCGACATCAACGACGTCACGGACGCGGACATCAACGTGTACGCGGCGATCGGCGCCAAGGGGTGAGCCGTGGGTCCCCGGGCCGGCCTCCGTGCGCGCCCGGCGTCCGGATCCCGGAAACCTGCCGTCGCCGCCCGGCGCGGACTGTGGATCGTCGGGGACGACCCCTACGGGGAGCTGCGCTACGACGGTGAGCGCCTGCCGTGGATCGCCGCCCACCCGGGCGCCGAGGACCGGACGGTGCTGCTCGGCAGCTTCTCCAAGGTCATGGCGCCCGGGCTGCGGCTGTGCTTCGTGACGCAGACGCCGCAAGGGATCGAAGAGGGGCTGCGGAGGCTGAGGGAGGGGCCTCAGTCCCACCAGAAGTGCCACGCCCGCTGGTTGAGGACCTGGTGCTCGGCGTAGGCCCTGAGGGTCGCGCCGCCCTGCCGGATGTTGTCCGGGCAGAACGCGAAGTGCTCGGCGGCCACGGCCTCCGCGTCGGCCGTCGTGGCGGGCGGGGCGGCGACCGACACCAGCAGGTGATCGAAGCCGAGCGCCACGACCCGTATGCCGAAGCGGTCCTCCCAGGAGCGCAGCACCGCGCTGAGCCGGGCCGTGTCGCCCTCCTGGTGCGCCGGGCCCGTCCAGCCGATCGCCGTCGGGACGTCGGCGCTGCGGCGGGCCGGGACCAGGGCGAGGCGGGGGTCCTTGAGAGGGCCGCCGCCGTCGAGCAGGGCGTCCGCGGTGCGTGCCGCTGTCACGTCCGGGTCCCCGGCCCGTGGGAGCGGCCGGGCCGGTCCGGGCCAGGGATCGCCTTCCGCGGCGTACTCCTCCCAGTACTCCGCCAGGACCTCCCCGGCGTCGTGGTCCCCGGGGTACGACACCTCGCCGGGCAGCAACTCCCAGCGGTCCGGCCCGCCATGGCCGCCGCCCACGTCGAGGAGAACCGGCAGCAGCCCCACCCGCCGCGCCGGCTCCAGCGCGGTCCAGCCACCCGGCACGGTCCGCTCGTCCGCGCACCACAGCAACGGCTCGTGCCACGGGCCGTCGTCGGTCGCGTCGACCAGTGTCCCGGCGGGCAGGTGCATCCCGAGCGCGCGGCCGCCCGGGTCGGCCGCCAGCGTCGGCAGCGGATTGGGAAGAGTCGCCATGGTGGTGACTGTAGAGCCGGCCACTGACAGAGGACATGGACTGACCTAATCGCCCCCTAGGTTCCTCCCATGACCACTTCCCCGGAGAAGACGGACCTGATGAACGCGTTCGCTAAGCAGCGGGAGTTGCTGCTGATCACCGTCCGCGGACTCGGCGACGCCCAGGCCCCGCGGCGCACGACCGTGAGCGAACTGACCCTGGGCGGCATCGTGAAGCACCTCGCGCAGGGAGAGGAGACGTGGGCGCAGATCATGGTCAAGGGCGACGGTGAACTGCCCGACGGCATGCTCGACATGGGCCAGTACCGCATGGCCGAGGGCGACACGCTCGCCGGGTTGCTGGAGCGCTACGCCCTGGCCGCGCGGGGGACGGAGGCGGCCGTTGCCGGGTTGCCCGACCTGGACCGGAGTGTGCCCCTGCCGAGGACACCCTGGTCGCCGCCGGAGCCCGAGTACTGGTCGGCGCGCCGGATCCTGCTGCACCTGATCAGGGAGACCGCCCAGCACGCCGGGCACGCGGACCTCATCCGAGAGGCCCTGGACGGCGCGAGCACCACGGCCCAGCGCTGACGCGCTCAGCCCTGGGCGTCGAAGCACCCGCGGGCGTCTCCCGTCACCGGGCGGAGCGGCGGTGTCCGCAGTCGCCGATCTTCGTGCTCCACATCCTGGCCCGGCCCGCTCCTTGTGCTGTAGCGCCGTTCGAGGTGGGTCCCGATGGAGGTGCGGTGGGAGGCGAGGGACGCAGGTCCGCGCGGGCCGGCGCCCACGAAGATCCATGTCCGTGCCGCGTCCCCGTCAGCGGGAGCGGTCCGCGAGCGTCAGAAGCAGATGCGAGGACTCCGGTCGCAGGAAGTCGGAGTGGGCGCCCGAGGGATGCAGGCGGGTACGGCGGCTGCCGCGATAGAGCCAGTCGGCACCCACGTTGACCACGCGGTGATCCAGCGCCGTCTGCTCGTACACCTGGTACGTCGGCAGCAGCGTCGTGGTGAACTGCGGAACCGGCGCCGCACCGGCACCCGAGTGGCCGATTCCCGGTGCCTTCTCGGCGCGCAGGTGCCAGAAGCCCGTGGCCCGGTCCCAGCGCGAGTGCGTCAGGACGAGCGGGCCGCGCAGCGGTGCGCCGGGGTGCCCGTCGCGCGGGAACAGCGTGCCGAAGTGCCGGACGAAGGCATCGCGCGGAGCGGCCATCTGGAAGATCAGGGCGCTGTCCACGGTGAACGGGCGACGGGGATCATGCGGTGTACTCCAGCCGAGTACGGGAGGCCGCTCGGCGGCCCGCTGCATCGCCTCGCACAGAAACCGCCCGCCGAAGGAGTGCCCGACCAGGTGCAGGTACTGTCCGTTCTGGTTGGCCAGTACCGCCGGCGCCGTCGGATCGGCGCGTTCGGTGTCCAGGTAGCCGAGCAGGTGGCCGAGGACGTACGGGGCGTGACCGGTGCCCTCGGCGCTCATCGCGTGCGCGCGGTCGCGGATGCGGCGGTAGCCCCTGAGGGTGGGCAGGCTGGAGGACGGCCAGCGCACCACCACACACCAGGGGCGGTAGCCCGCCTTCAGCCCCGGGTAGCGGTCGGGCGCCCCCTCGTACAGGTCCAGGGACTGCCGGAGCAGGCGCATGGCGGTCCGGGTGGCGCTGCTCGGCGCTGTCTGCCACCCGTGCACGTACACGTGGATGTCGGTCGCCCAGCGAGGGACGGCCACCATCCGGGCCAGGTGCTCGGCGACGCGGTTGGCGGGCACGTGCGCGTCACTGCCCGGCACAGTCAGCCTGCCCTTGTGGTCCAGGTCGATCTCGATGGGCGCGGGCAGCCAGGTCCGCGGGGCGTTCACGAGACGAGCCTCAGGCGGCTGTCGATGCCACAGTGCAGCGAGTAGGCCAGGGCGAGTGGGTTGTGGAACTCCGAGGCGAAGCGCCGCACCAGCAGTTGGCTTATCTCTCCCGCGGTGTGACGGCCGGTCAGGTACAGGTCGAGAAACGCGTAGGCGTACTCGGTCGCGAAGTCCTGGGGCATGTCGATCTGAGGGGCGAGGACGCCGTCGGCGCCCATGTCGATCAGTTCCTGCCCTAGATGCTTCAGTCTGCCTGGGGCCGCCGCCCGTGCCGTGCCACAGGCGTTGAGCAGGACGAACGGCTTGAACCTGGCACGGGCGTCGTGGCGGAATCGGCGCCGTTTCCGGGACACCACCGGCCCGTCGATGTGTTCGTCGTCAGAGAGCCGGATGGACAGGCCCGGGGTTGACGGGCCGCTCTGCACCATGCGGCCGTGGCACCAGAAGTACATGACGTCCTCGCTGAGCACCGGCCCTGCCAGGGCATGCAGGAGGTCGCTGCCGCGGGAGCGCACGATCAGCCGCGAGCGTTGCTCCAGAAGCTTGTGCACCTCACGTGCGCGGCCTACGCGGTCGAGGGAGTCGTCCTTGTTGAGGCTGGTCGTGGCCAGGTCGCGGTGGCCGAGCGGGGCGTGGTCCCAGGGATAGCCGGTGTTGGTCTGCTCGACCTGGTGTCGGTGGCCCAGGAACGCTTCCCAGGGCGTGGCACACGTCGCGGGGTCCACGGCGAGCATCGCCCACGGCAGATGCAGCTGGGAGTCGAAGCTGATCCGCAGCGGGTCCTTGCCGGCGAGGGCGGTGAGCAGGAACTCGCGGAAGCGGCCGAGGTCGTAGCCGCTTCCATGGAGCATCACATCGAGCAGGTCGTATCCCTCCTCGGCCAGCTTGGCCGTCACCGACTCGGCCCGGTCGCCGAGTTCGCTGAGGTCGGCGGTCTCCGCGAAGGGACGACCGCCGACGCGCGTCCCGAACTCGTCGCCCTCGCTCTGGTGGTACACCACCAGGTCGTGCCACCGGTTCCGCAGGCGGTCCGCGCGCTCCCGCAGGTCGTCGGGGGAGACCTCCAGCCGCGCCTCGTGCCAGCGCGGGACCGCCGGGGCCGGGGACGCGTCCGGGGCGCAGGCGAAGATCGTCAGCACCTTCTCGCTGGTGCGGTACAGCTTCACCCGCAGCTCCGCCGGGGGGTCTTCCTCCGGTGGACGCGGCGTGCTCCTGGGCTGTGGAGGTACCCCCGTAAAGCCGTGGGAGGGGTCCCTCAATACCTCCACGGCCAGATCCTGCGGCATCCGGGTCAGTCCTCCCTGGCACCCTGCACGTGAACAACGGTCTTCAGCTCCTGCAACACCAACCCCGAGGCGTGGTCGTACAGCGTGAAGCGGACGTCGTGGGCGCCCGGCCCGGGGGCGGCCAGGGTGAAACGCGGGGGAGCGCCGCCGGGGTCGTACTCGGCCGTGGCCGGATCGACCGTGGTCGCCGTAGGACAGCTGACGGCCACCATCAGCCGGGGTGGCACGGTCTGCGTCGCGCTGTCCTCCCGCTCCAGCCGCACCTCGATCGTGACGGGCCGACCGACGGTCACGTCGTCCGTGAGCAGAGTCAACCGGGCCCGCCAGGCCGGCCGTGCGGTGCGCAGCCGCCAGCGGAGTTCCGCCGTTTCGGGGTGGTCCGGGCCGAAGGTCCGCTCCCAGCGCGCGAGCAGTTCCTCGTGGGACGGCGCCGAGTTCGGGTCGTCGGCCTCCAGACAGGCAAAGGCCAGTTCGGCGAGGCTCTCCAGGGTGTCCGGATGATTCGGGCCGAACAGCCGTGCGCGTCCTGCGTGCACGGCCTTCAGCAGGGCCACCGCGCCCGCGGGATCGCCCGCGTCGGAGAGGGTGTGGGCGAGTTGTGTCGCGAGGGTGGGGAGGAAGCCGCCGAAGCGGCCGGCGAACTTCTCGACGAGCACGCCCAGGCGGAGGACCTCGTCGTCGTACTCCTCAGCCGCCTCCGCCGTCCCTCCGGCCGATGCCGGCTCACCGTCTCGCGCGGCTGCCCGCTCGTGGGCCCGGACGACGTCCTCGACCGTCTCCGGGTAGTTCAGTCGGGCCAGCAGCAGGGCGGTGCGGCGCAGCAGGTCCCGCAGGACATCCAGCGCCTGCTCCGGCTCGTCCGCCTGGGCCAGGGCGTGCGCCAGCACGGGCAGTACTTCCAGGGTGCGCCGGTGGCCCGGACCGAAGAGCTCGGTGGCATCGTCGACCAGGTTCCGCGCCCACCGCACCGCGTCGTCCGCCGGACCGGTGTCCGCCGTCAGCCACGCCAGGTTGCCGCGCACCCAGAACGTCGTCTCGTGCTCCTCGGGAAGGGCCTCCTCGCACTGCTTCAGGAGCTCCTCGAAGACCGCGGCCGCGCGATGCGGGTCGCCCGCCTCCCAGCAGGCGTGCCCCAGGAGATTGCGGCATTCGAGGGTCTCGGGGTGCTGCGGGCCCCGTGTGCGGTCGCTGTCGTCGACCAGTGCCATGGCGTCCCGCACGCTCAGCACGCGCTGGCCGGCTTGGCGCTGTGCCGAGATCAGGTCCAGGCGAGCGGCCAGGACTGTGCTGTGGTCGGGACCGTGCACCAGGGCAAGGTCGTCCACGAGCGATGCCCGCAACCGCAGCTCGTGTGCGACCTCACCCGCCGTGCCGTGCGCGGCGGCGAGGGCGGCGCGGCCGGTGAGCGTCCCGGGGTGGTCCGCGCCCAGGACCCGGGTGGAATCGGCGACCAGGCTCGCGGCGGTCGCGACGGCCCGGTCGGCGGTGGACGCCCCCAGCCAGACCCAGGTGGTGGTGCGCCGAAGGGCGAAGAGGTCGGGGTGATCGGGACCGAGCGCACGCTCGTGGTCCCGCAGCAGTGCGTCCAGGTCCCGCAGCGCTCCCGCCCGGTCCCCGGTGTGCTCCCGCCAGCGGGCCAGCATGGTGCGGTCATCGAAACCCCGCGGGCTGTCGGCCCCGTGGAACCGAGCGAGATCGTTCACCAGGTCCTGGCCGAGCACGACCGCCCGTTCGTAGTCGCCCTGTTCGGCGAAGGAAACCGCCAGCAGGTACCTGGTCGTCAGAGTCTCGCCGTGGTCCGCCCCGTGGTAACGAGTCCGGTCCTCCACCAGCCCTTCGAACGCGACGATCGCCCGCTGATACGCCCCGGACGACGTCCACGCGTACGCCAGCCACGTGCGTGCGTTCAGTGTCGTGACGTGGTCACGGCCTCGGACCCGAGCGCAGTCGGCGACCAGTTGTTCGGCGAGCTGGGCGGCCCGGCGGTAGTCGCCCGACGCGCAGTGCGCGCTGAGCAGATCGAGACGGACATCGAGCACCTGCGGGTGATCGGGTCCGAACAGACGCCTGCGCTCCTCGAGCACGAACTCCAGTGTGGCGAGCGACAGCTGGTGCCGCCCGGCCGCCTTCTGCACCAGGCTCAGGTCCCGCCGGGCGCGCAGCGTGCGCGGATGGGCGGCACCCCAGGTGCGGGTCCACGCCTCGACGGCTTCCTCGTACAGGGCGATGGCCCGGTCGTGCCGCTCGGCGGCCGAGCAGGCATCCGCCAGGTTCTCCAGCATGAGCAGCGTGTCCGGGGCGTCGTCTCCCAGCAGCCGGCGGCGGTCGGCGAGCAGTTCGGTGAATCCCGCGATCGCGCCCTCGTGGTCGTCGGCGCCCAGCCGGGCCAGCGCCAGGCTGTTGCGGGAGTTCAGCGTCGCCTGCGCATCCGCACCCAGGACCTGGGTCCGCACCTCGACCAGTTCCTCGTAGACCGAGATGGCGCGCTGATGCTGACCCACCGACCGGAAGACCCAGGCGCGCCAGCTGTTGGTCTCGAGCGTGTCCGGATGGTCCGCGCCCTGCACGCGTGTCCGGTCGGCGAGGAGGGCGTCGAACACCTCGCCCGCCCGGCCGTACTCACCGGCCGAGCGGTAGGCCGCGCCCAGCCAGGCCCGCATGCCGAGCGTCGAGGGGTGGTCGGGGCCGTAGACCCGCTCGTAGACCTCCACGAGCCCGCCATACAGTTCCAGCGCCCGCGCGTAGCGCTCCTCCTCGTCGAACACCTGGGCGAGGGAGTGGCGGATCGAGAGGACGCGCGGATGATCCGGACCCAGGAGCGGCTCCATGTCCCTGAGCAGGTGCTCCAGTTCCGCCACCGCGCGCGGGTGGTCGCCGGCCCACTGGCGGGTGCGGGCCAGGGACTCGCGCGTGGCGAACACATCGGGGTGCTGGGGGCCGAGAACCCGGGTGCGGTCCCGCAGCAGCTCCTCGAACATCTCGGTTGCGGCCGGGAGGTCGGATGCCTCGCGGAGGGCGAAGGCCAGATGGGCGCGGGCGGTGAGTGTCGCCGGGTGATCGCCGCCCTGTTCGCGAGTGCGGTCCGTGACGAGTGCCCGGCGCTCACGGACCGAGCGGCGGTGGTCCCCCATGAGTTGCCGGGTGAAGGCCAGGGCTTCCCGGGCACGCAGCGTGTCCCGGTGGTACGGGCCCCGCACCCGCGCGTAGTCGGCGATCACCGCCGAGTAGCCGGCGACCGCCCGGGCGTAGTCGGCCCGCTCCCGGTGAACCCCCGCGATGTCGTCGCGGTAGTCGAGGGTCGCGGGATGGTCCGGCCCCTGGATACGGGCGCTGTCCGCCGCCAGCGACTCGAACTCCGGCAGCGCCGCGTCCGGTCCGTGCGCCTCGGACAGCTCGTACGCCAGGTCCTTTCGGCTGCGCAGCGTGTCCGGATGGTCCGGGCCCTGTACGCGCTCCCGGGCGGCGACCACCTCCCGGTACAGGACGACCGCCCGGCGCGGATCGCCCGCGGCGGAGTGGGCTGCGGCCAGCCAGCCGCGGCTGGTGAGCGTGTCGGGATGATCGGGGCCGTGCTCCCGCTGCCGGTCCTCGACCGCCTGCTCGTACAGGGCCAGCGCGGTGCGGTGGTCACCGGCCTCGCGATGGGCGTAGGCGAGATTGGTGCGGCTGGCGAGCGTGTCCAGGTGCCCCTCACCCAGGAGACGCTCGCGGTCGGCGACGACCGCCGCGAACTCCTCGACAGCGTCCTGGTACCGGCCCGCGGTTTGGAATGCGTAGGCCAGGTTGTTGCGGCTGCCGAGGGTGTCCGGGTGCTTCTCGCCCTGGATCCGGCGGCGATCCGCGACGACGGCCGTGAGCTCCTCGACCGCCCGCATCACATCGTCCGCCTTGCGGTGCGCGTACGCCAGCCGCTCCCGGGCGGCCAGCGTCTCCTTCGCGTCCCGGCCGCACCGCTGGCGGCGGTCGAGGTAGACGTCGTGACACAGCCGGACCGCCTGTGCCGGGTCACCGGACTTCGCGTGCAACTCCGCCAGACGATCGCGATGGTCGAGCGTGGTGTCGTCGTCGACGCCGAGCAGTGCCTCGCTGCCCTCGACGGCCCGCGTCATGAGGGGGATCGCCAGGACGTGCTGCTCCCGTGCCACCAGCTCGTCGGCGCCCCGCCGGTACATCGCGACCGCCTCGGCGCCCGGTTCCGCGGCCGGTCCCGTCTCCGCGAGCGCCTGGACATGGATGAGCAGCTGCCGTACACGCTCGGCCGGGGCACCGGACAGTTCCGCGGCGAGGGCCCGTTCGGCGAGGTCCCGCGCCTCGGGCACCTCGGGAGGTTCGGCGTGCCGCAGGCTCTGCTGGACGAGGCGGTGCAGGGTGAGGCCGTCGGGGCCGGACGTGATCAGGTGGTAGTTCCGGAGCGCGTCGAGCCCCTCCTCGACCTCACCCTCGGGCCCGCCCAAGTGCCGCAGCACCTCGCGCGGCGTCGCCTCCGGGGCGTACCAGGCCAGGGTGTGGAGCAGTGGGACAGCCAGTGGACAACGGGTCCGGATGGCGTCCAGGCTGGTGCGCCAGATCTGGGCGATGGTACGGCCCGAGCGGTCGGCTCCGTCGTTGAGCACCGACTCGGGGACACGGGCCAGCATCGCCTGGTAGGCCGCGAAACCGATGCCGGTCTCCCGGAGGTAGGCACCGGCCTGTGTCAGAGCCAGGGGCAGGTGCCCGAGGTCCCCGGCGAGCCGCGCTGCCTGCGCCCGTTCGGCGGCGGAGCAGTCGTCTCCGCGGCCGGCCGTCGCACACAGCAGGTCGACGGCCTCCCCGTGGTCCAGCACGTCCAGGCTGACCAGGCGGGCCCCCTCGGGCCAGCCGGTGCGGCACCGGCTCGTGACCAACTGGTGGCCACGGCCGAGGAGTCGGCCAAGGAACGGGGTGAGATGTTCGGGCCGTTCCACGTTGTCGTACACCAGCAGCCAGCCGGAGTGGGCCTCCAGCCAGGCCAGCGCCCATTCGGTGCGCTCCTTCGCGGTGGCCCCGCGGGCCCAGGCCGGGTGCAGGCGCAAAGCCAGCTCCCCGAACCCGGAGGCGATCTGCTCCTCGCTCTCGGCGGTGATCCACCACACGAGCCGGTACTCGTCGCTCTGGTGCGCGTAGCGCAGAGCCAGGGCGGTCTTGCCTATCCCGCCGAGACCGCTCACCGCGGTCGCGACCGTCTGCGTGACGACTCCGCCGCCGGACAGCAGGGAGGCGCGTAAGCGGCCCAGGTCGTCGATGCGGCCGACGAAGGGCGCCGACGGCAGCACGGGCAGGTTGTTCAGCCGGGCGGGCGACTCGGTCGTCAGGGCGGCGGCCTTCACCGGTTCCGGCAGCACGGTGGTGTGCTCTTCGGTGTGTGGGTTGCCGCCGGTACGGAGACGGCTGATCGCCTGCCCCGGTACAGCCGGGTCACGCTCGAGGACGGCAGCCCCGGCGGCCCGCGACTGCTCAGAGATGATCATGACTCCCCCGTGCCGATCACCCGCACCGTGTCCGACGCGTCCTCCGCCCGCAGCGCTGAAGGAATATGCAACTGTACTGGGGTTAAAGGCCGTTGTCACCGGTGTGGGGTGGCGACGCGGACGCCGGCCACCCCACGGGCATCAGAGCCGCTCAGGCGTCCGGATGCCCAGCAGTTCCATGCCCCGGTGCAGCGTGCGGGCCGTGACGTCGCAGAGGAACAGGCGGTTCTCGGTCTGCTCCGGCGTCTCGGCCTTCAGGACCGGGCACTTGTCGTAGAACGTCGTGTACAGCGACGCCAGCTGGTACAGGTACGCCGTCAGCTTGTGCGGGGCGTACTCGCTCGCCGCCTCCGCGACCGTCGCCGCGAACGAGTCCGCGTGCAGGCCCAGCGCACGCTCCGCCTCGTGCAGCTCCAGCTCGGGGTGCGCGGCCGGGCGGGAGGCGCCGGCCTTGCGCAGGATCGACTGGATACGGGCGTAGGCGTACTGGAGGTAGACGGAGGTGTCGCCGTTGAGCGAGACCATCTGGTCCAGGTCGAACTTGTAGTCGCGGTTCGCGGACGTCGACAGGTCCGCGTACTTCACCGCGCCGATGCCCACCTGGGTGCCGCGCTCGGCGATCTCCGCCTCGGAGAGGTCCTGGGCCTTCTCCCGGACCACCGCGGAGGCGCGGTCGATCGCCTCGTCGAGGAGGTCGACCAGGCGGACCGTCTCGCCCTCACGGGTCTTGAACGGCTTGCCGTCCTTGCCGAGGACCGTGCCGAAGGCGAGCTGGACCGCCTCGACGTCGTCGTTCAGCCAGCCGGCGCGGCGGGCCGTCTCGAAGACCATCTTGAAGTGCAGCGACTGGCGGGCGTCCACGACGTAGAGGAGCGTGTTCGCCTTGAGACGGAAGACGCGGTCGCGGATCGCCGAGAGGTCGGTCGCCGCGTAGCCGTAGCCGCCGTCCGACTTCTGCACGATCAGCGGGACCGGGTTGCCGTCCGGGCCCTTGACGTCGTCGAAGAAGACACACAGGGCGCCCTCGGAGCGGACCGCGACGCCCGACTCCTCCAGGAGGCGGCAGGTCTCGGCGAGCATGTCGTTGTAACCCGACTCGCCGACGATGTCCGCGTCACGGATCTCCATGTCGAGCTTCTCGAAGACGGAGAAGAAGTAGATCTTCGACTCGTCGACGAACTTCTGCCACATGGCCAGCGTCTGCGGGTCGCCCGCCTGGAGGTCCACCACCCGGCGCCGGGCACGGGTCTTGAACTCCTCGTCGGCGTCGAACAGCTTGCGGGCGGCCTTGTAGAGGCGGTCGAGATTCGACATCGCCTCCTCGCCGGAGACCTCGTCGGCCTTGTGGTCCAGCTCGTGCGGGTGCTCCTCCAGGTACTGGATGAGCATGCCGAACTGGGTGCCCCAGTCGCCGATGTGGTGACGCCGGACCACGTGCTCGCCGGTGAACTCCAGCAGCTGCACCACCGCGTCGCCGATGACCGCGGAGCGCAGGTGACCGACGTGCATCTCCTTCGCCACGTTCGGCTGGGCGTAGTCGATGACCGTGGTGCCCGGCTGCTCGGCCTGCGGCACGCCGAGGCGGCCGGTGTCGTCCGCGTAGCGCGCGGCGAGGTTCCGGGTGATCGCGCGGTCGGTGAGGGTGATGTTGAGGAAGCCGGGGCCGGAGACCTCGACGTCCTTGATCAGCTCACCCGACTCGACCCGGGAGACGACCTGCGTGGCCAGCTCGCGCGGGTTGGCCTTCTCCTTCTTGGCGAGGGCCAGGATCCCGTTGGCCTGGAAGTCGGCCCGGTCGCTTCGTCGCAGCAGCGGGTCCGCGGAGCCGGCCTGCGGCAGAGCCGCCGACAGGGCCGCCGCGAGACGCTGGTGGACGGAGTCGCTGAGGGACGTGACCGAGGCCATAGGTAAGGGTGCCGTTCTCCTCGAGGGAATCGATAGACACAGTCAGTATTCCATGAGGGTAAAGCCGTTTTTCCGGGCGCAACCCGGTCTGGGACAATGGTGCGGTCAGCCGTGCGACCGTACCGGCTGCCCGATGCAGAAAGAAGGACGTGCCGATCGTGGCTCAGAGCACCGAGACCACCGACTGGGTCTCCCGTTTCGCGGATGAGGTCATCGAGGAGTCGGAGCGCCGGGCCCCGGGCAAACCCGTCGTCGTCGCGTCCGGTCTCTCACCGTCCGGCCCCATCCACCTCGGCAACCTGCGTGAGGTCATGACCCCGCACCTCGTCGCCGACGAGATCCGCCGCCGGGGCCGCCAGGTGCGGCACCTGATCTCCTGGGACGACTACGACCGCTACCGCAAGGTGCCGGCCGGTGTCCCCGGTGTCGACAAGTCGTGGGCCGAGCACATCGGCAAGCCACTGACGTCCGTCCCGGCGCCGAAGGGCTCCTCGCACGCGAACTGGGCCGAGCACTTCAAGGCCGCGATGATCGAGTCACTGGCCGAGCTGGGCGTGCAGTTCGACGGGATCAGCCAGACCGAGCAGTACACCTCCGGGGTGTACCGCGAGCAGATCCTGCACGCCATCAAGCACCGCGGCGACATCGACGCGATCCTCGGCCAGTACCGCACGAAGAAGGCCCCGGCCAAGAAGCAGCAGGGGCAGAAGCCGGTCGACGAGGCCGAGCTGGAGGCCGCCGAGGGCTCCGGCGCGGCCGGTGAGGACGACGGCAGCTCCGGCACCGCCGGGTACTTCCCGTACAAGCCGTACTGCGGCAACTGCGAGAAGGACCTCACCACTGTCACGTCCTACGACGACGGCTCCACCGAGCTGACGTACGCCTGCACCGCGTGCGGCTTCTCGGAGACGGTCCGGCTGAGCGAGTTCAACCGCGGCAAGCTGGTCTGGAAGGTCGACTGGCCGATGCGGTGGGCGTACGAGGGGGTCGTG
The DNA here is from genome assembly GCF_042803315.1 of Streptomyces sp. NPDC057424. Classification (NCBI taxonomy): domain Bacteria; kingdom Bacillati; phylum Actinomycetota; class Actinomycetes; order Kitasatosporales; family Streptomycetaceae; genus Streptomyces; species Streptomyces sp. NPDC057424. Next base: position 352,583 of record NZ_JBHVCP010000002.1, on the reverse strand, counting down.
TTCGAGCCCTCCGGTGTCGACCACTCCTCGCCGGGGTCGTCGTTCCAGGTAGGCGGGCAGATCGTCGGGATCTTCGGCGGGAAGCAGCCCATCGGGCCGATGTACGCGTTCGTCGGCATCTCCGGCATGGCGAAGATGTCCTCCTCCAAGGGCGGCGTGCCCACCCCGGCCGACGCCCTGCAGATCATGGAGCCGCAGCTGCTGCGCTGGCTGTACGCGCGCCGCAGGCCCAACCAGTCCTTCAAGGTCGCCTTCGACCAGGAGATCCAGCGGCTCTACGACGAGTGGGACCGGCTGGACGCCAAGGTCGCCGACGGCAGCGCCCTGCCGGCCGACGTGGCCGCGCACGCGCGTGCGGTCGGTACGGCGGCCGGCGCACTGCCGCGGACGCCCCGGCCGTTGCCGTACCGGACGCTGGCGTCCGTCGCGGACATCACCGCCGGGCACGAGGACCAGGCCCTGCGCATCCTCAGCGAGCTCGACCCGGAGCAGCCGCTGACCTCGCTCGACGAGGCGCGCCCGCGCTACGACAAGGCCGAGGCCTGGATCAACACGCACGTCCCCGCCGACCAGCGGACCATCGTGCGGGACGAGCCGGACGCCGAACTGCTGAAGTCGCTCGACGAGCAGGGCCGCGCGTCGCTGCGGCTGCTGCTCGACGGGCTGGCCGGCCACTGGTCGCTGGACGGTCTGACGCACCTCGTCTACGGCGTGCCGAAGGTCCAGGCCGGGTTCTCCGCCGACGCCACGCCCAAGGAGCTGCCGCCGGAGATCAAGACCTCCCAGCGGTCGTTCTTCGCGCTGCTGTACCACCTGCTGGTGGGCCGGGACACCGGGCCGCGGCTGCCCACGCTGCTGCTGGCGGTGGGGCAGGAGCGGGTGCGGTCCCTGCTCGGGGAGTAGCCGCCGGTGTGAAGGAAGGGGCCCTGTCCGCGGGGCCCCTTCCTCATGCGATGTGCTCTTCTTCCAGTTCCTTGTAATGGCGGCTGCTGAAGCGGTCGACCATGCGCTTGGCTTCCGTGGTGTCCACGTGGATGCCGTATTCCGCTTCCAGGTTGTCGACGAGCTGGTTCGGGGTGGGGTAGCTGCCGTTGATCGACTGCTTGAAGACCTGGTAGTAGGACTCCTCGTCCGGCTCGGAGGCAGGCTCGGAGGTCGACGGGGTGCCGCCGCCTTCGCCGAGTTCGCGGGTGCGGTTGGGGCCGACCGGGATGGGGAAGCTGCCGGTGTCCTCCGGGGAGGGCTCCGGCCCGTACCGCCGCTGGTACTGCTCGGCCTCTTGTTCTTCCGCGATCCACTGGGCGTACCGCTCGGGGTCGTAGGCCGGGTCGTAGCCGCCCTGGTACGCGACCTCACGAGGGGCGTTGAACCAGGGGCTCTGCTCCGGTCCCGGTTCGGGCTCGTAGCCGAACCGGTCTGCCTCGGGGCCGCCGTCGAGCTCCCGGCGCTCGCCGCCGGGCGCCGCTTGCCGGGGGACGGGCACCGCCCCGGCGCCGCGACCGCCCGCAGCTGCATCGGCCGCCGCATCGGCCGCTGGAGCGGCCGCGTCCAGGGCCTGCCGCGGCGCCGGCGGGATCAGCGCGGGCTCGATACCCGCCGCCGCCAGGCCCGCCGGGGCCGTCTCCGCCAGCGGAACCCCGTACTTCGCCAGCCGCAGCGGCATCAAGGACTCCACCGGAGCCTTGCGCCGCCACGCCCGCCCGAACCGCGACCGCAGCCGCGCCTGGTAGACGAGACGTTCCTGCTCCAGCTTGATGACCTGGTCGTAGGAGCGGAGCTCCCACAGCTTCATACGGCGCCAGAGGAGGAACGTGGGGACGGGGGAGAGGAGCCAGCGGGTGAGGCGGACGCCCTCCATGTGCTTGTCGGCCGTGATGTCGGCGATGCGACCGATCGCGTGCCGGGCCGCCTCGACCGAGACCACGAACAGGATCGGGATCACCCCGTGCATGCCCACGCCGAGCGGATCCGGCCAAGCGGCCGCGCCGTTGAAGGCGATCGTCGCCGCCGTCAGCAGCCAGGCCGTCTGACGCAGCAGGGGGAACGGGATCCTGATCCAGGTGAGGAGCAGATCCAGGGCCAGCAGCACGCAGATACCCGCGTCGATGCCGATCGGGAAGACGTAGGAGAAGTTCCCGAAGCCCTTCTGGAGGGCCAACTCGCGGACCGCCGCGTACGAACCGGCGAAGCCGATGCCGGCGATGATCACGGCACCGGCCACGACCACGCCGATGAGAACGCGGTGCATCCGAGTCAGCTGCAGTGGCGCGGCCACCCGTACTCCCCTCCCCTTGCATGTTGTTGCGCGCAACAGGGTGGCACATGTGTGCGGAAGACGGGTGGCCGGTTCCCGTAGGGACGGTTCAGCTCTTCGACGCGGGCTTCTTCGACGGCGAGGCCGAGGAGTCCTTCGAGGACCCGTCCGACGCCCCCTGGGAAGGCGACTTCGACGCGGACTTGGACGGGGTGCCGCCCGCCTTGCCGCCGCCCTTGCCGTTCGCCTCGGACACCGCGTCCACCGCTTCCTTGACGGCCTTCTTCGCGTCCTTCAGCAGGTCGTCGCCGCTCGGCGTCTTGTCACCGGCCAGGCCGGCGCCGTTGTAGTCGAGCGTGACCACGACGTTCTCGACGCGCGCCACGATCGTCTGCTGCTTGAAGGTGCCTTCCTTCTTCTTCAGGTCGTAGCGCACGGCCGTCGCCTGATCGCCCGTACCGGCCACCGGCTCCGTCTTGACGCTCTTCGCGCCCTCGACGCCCTGGGCCTCCTGCACCTGCTTCTCGAAGTACTCCCGGGCCAGCTTGTCGGCCGCACCACGGGTGACGTCCGACTCGAAGCGCAGCATCGACACGTTCAGCCAGCGGAACTGCGAGCCCTTCACACCGTTGTTGTCGAGGCTGTTCCAGGAGCAGCTGCCCCGGGTCGAGATATCGTCCGACTTGCCCTCCTTGCCGGACTTGCTCTTCGGAACGAGGTCCTCCAGCGTCTTCTTCGAGAGCGCCTTACAGGGCTCCGGAAGCTTGCCGTACGCCGCCGCCTGCACGGTCGGTGACGGACTCGCGGACGCCGACGCGGCAGCCTTCGCGGCCTTGTCCGTGCTGTCGCCGGAGCCGGAGTCCGAGGAGCAGCCGGCGGCGACCAGCATCACGGGGACGGCGGCCGCGCAGACAAGGACGCGGTTGCGGCGCTTCGCTCGCTGGTCTCGCCCCCAGCGCCTGGACGGCCTGGGAGGTGCCCCCACTTCTCGCTGTGCTCGTCGCTGCATGGTTCCTTCACTCATGACGCTCGTGGTTCCCTGCGGTCGGAACGGGTCCGAGTGGTCACCGTACGCGGTGAGGCAACCGTGTGTTCTTCCTTCGCGTGCTTTGCGGGCACGCGTGAAGGGGCCGTGAAGGGGCCTCATTCGCCCAGCGAATCCGCCAGCTGTGAGGCCAGTTTCTGCGCCCTGTCCTGCATTTCCTTGCTGTCCGGCACGACGCCGACGGTCGTCGGCTGCTCCGCGTACTCGATGGTCACGATGACGTTGGACGTGCGGAACGCCACAGTCACCGTCCGCTGCTTGGCCGTCGAACCGGAGCTGCTCAGTCCGTCGTCGAGGAAGGCCTCGTCGCCGAGGTCCTCCAGTACCCGGGGCTGCAGTTCGGTCGGGGCCGCGGAGGGCGACGTCGAGGGCGAGGACGAGCCGGACGGGGACGGGGAGCCGCTCGGGGATGCGGCCGAACCGCTCGCCGGGGCGCTGCCGGAGGCCGCCGTCACGGTGGCGGTCGGCTCGGGCAGGTGGGCCGACGCCTCCTGCTCCGCGAAGAGCTGCTCGGCCTGGCTGTCGTCGCTGACGGTGTTGTCGTAGGAGACGACCCGCTCGAAATCGATCATCAGATGGTCGGTGGCCGCCAGGGAGTCCACCTTCCAGCGGCAGCCGACCTTGCGGTCGGTGTCGAAGGTGCTCGTCGGCTCGCCCTCGTAGGCCTTCTCGCGCTGCTCCTCGTCGCTGATCTGCCGGATGCCGGGGAGGAGTTCGGCGAGCGTGCTCTCGCCGACCTCGGCGCAGGGGTCGGGGAGCGTACGGTAGCGGCCGGGCTCGGCGGCGGGCGAAGCCGTGCTGGCGCCGCCCGGGTTGGAGTCGTCCGTCGAGCCGCCGTCGCCCGAGCTGCCGGTGCAGCCGGCCAGTACCGCCGCGAGGAGCACGGCGATACCGGGTACACACGCCTTCCGTTGCACGTGGTGGCTCCTCTCGACACGGATATTGGCTTGCCGCCGCAGGGCGGGCGATGAACACAATGTGTATCGCACGCACTGCCGTGAACGCCGGTCCGATTTCCTTTTCGTCGACCTTGGCTCCGGTATTTGCTGTTGAAGACTTCTGTTCACTTGCGGGGGATTGAGGGCGTTATGTCGTATGTAGAGATACCGGGTGCGAAGGTACCGATCCGGATGTGGACCGACCCGGCCTCGGTCGAGGACTCGGCGCTCCGGCAGCTCCAGAACGTCGCCACGCTTCCGTGGATCAAGGGCCTGGCGGTCATGCCCGACGTGCACTACGGCAAGGGCGCGACGGTCGGCTCGGTCATCGCGATGCGGGGTGCGGTGTGCCCGGCGGCGGTGGGTGTCGACATCGGCTGCGGAATGTCCGCGGTGAAGACGTCCCTGACGGCGAACGACCTGCCCGGCGATCTGTCCCGGCTGCGGTCGGGGATCGAGCGGGTGATTCCGGTGGGGCGGGGGATGCATGACGAGCCCGTGGATCCGGCGCGGTTCCACGGAGTGGCCACCGCCGGGTGGGACGGTTTCTGGGGGCGGTTCGACGGGGTGGCGGAAGCGGTCAAGTTCCGTCAGGAGCGTGCCACAAAGCAGATGGGGACGCTCGGCGGCGGGAATCACTTCGTCGAGGTGTGTACCGATACGACCGGTTCTGTCTGGCTGATGCTGCACTCCGGTTCCCGGAACATCGGCAAGGAACTGGCCGAGCATCACATCGGCGTGGCCCAGAAGCTCCCGCACAACCAGGACCTGGTCGACCGCGACCTCGCGGTGTTCGTCGCGGACACCCCGCAGATGGCGGCGTACCGCAACGACCTGTTCTGGGCGCAGGAGTACGCGAAGCACAACCGCTCGATCATGATGGCGCTCCTGAAGGACGTGATCCGCAAGGAGTTCAAGAAGGCCAAGCCGGTCTTCGAGCCGGAGATCAGCGCGCACCACAACTACGTGGCCGAGGAGCGCTACGACGGGATGGACCTGCTCGTGACCCGCAAGGGCGCGATCCGGGCCGGCTCCGGTGAGTACGGGATCATCCCGGGCTCGATGGGCACGGGTTCGTACATCGTGAAGGGCCTCGGCAACGCCAAGTCCTTCAACTCGGCCTCGCACGGCGCGGGCCGGCGCATGAGCCGCAACGCGGCGAAGCGCCGTTTCTCGACCAAGGACCTGGAGGAGCAGACGCGGGGCGTGGAGTGCCGCAAGGACTCCGGCGTAGTGGACGAGATCCCGGGCGCCTACAAGCCCATCGAGCAGGTCATCGACCAGCAGCGGGACCTGGTGGAGGTCGTGGCGAAGCTGAAGCAGGTCGTGTGCGTGAAGGGTTAGCGGGACCGGGGGGTGAGGTGACACGCTCCTCGCCTCCGGCTACTTCGGGGCGTGCATCACCGCGTAGATCATGACGAACGCCACGATGTGGATGCCGAACAGGAAATAGGCGAGCCACCACCACATGTGGCGTTCGTCCTTCGTTTCCTGGGCGAGGCGCCGCTGTTCCCGCTCTCGTTCCCGATCCTGTTCGGCGTCCGGCATCAGAGGTCCCGGTGCACCTTCGTGTTCGACGCCTGGGCGCGGGGGCGGAGGACCAGGAGGTCCACGTTGACGTGGGCGGGGCGGGTGACCGCCCAGGTGATCGTTTCGGCGACGTCGTCGGCGGTGAGGGGGTCGGTGACGCCCTGGTAGACCTTGGCCGCCTTGTCCTCGTCGCCGCCGAAGCGGGTCAGGGCGAACTCGTCCGTCTTGACCATGCCGGGAGCGATCTCGATGACGCGGACCGGCTGTCCGACGATCTCCAGGCGCAGGGTCTCGGCGAGGACGTGGGCGCCGTGCTTGGCGGCGACGTAGCCCCCGCCGCCCTCGTAGGTGCCGTGGCCGGCGGTGGAGGAGACGACCACGACCGTGCCGTCGCCGCTCGCGATCAGCTTGGGCAGCAGGGCCTGGGTGAGGTTGAGGGTGCCGATGACGTTCGTCTCGTACATCTGGCGCCAGTCGGCCGGGTCGCCGGTCGCGACCGGGTCGGCGCCGAGCGCGCCGCCCGCGTTGTTGACCAGCACACCGATCGTCTTGAACGCCGTGGCGAACTCGTCGACCGCCGCGCGGTCGGTGACGTCGAGGGCGTACGCCGTGGCCTGGTGGCCCGCCTTGGTGATCTCCTCCGCCAGGGCCTCGATACGGTCCTTGCGGCGCGCGGTGAGGACGACGCGGTAGCCCGCCGCGGCGAGCTGCCGGGCCGTCGCGGCGCCGATCCCGCTGCTCGCACCCGTGACGACGGCGATGCGGGAGGCTGCGGGCGGGGCTGCGGTGGCCATGGGGTGCTCCTCGGGTCCTCGGGCGTGGGCGGGTCCGGCGTCTGCGTCGGGCTTGCGGCCAGGATAAGTGGGCCCTTCGGTGGGAGAATGAGGCTGGGTGGTCCCCCGTTCTCCTGGAGGTGGATCATGGGCGAGGCACGTGAGGTCATGGACCGGCTCACGGACGCGGTCACCGCACACACCGATCTGAAGGTCCTGGGTGAGCTGTACGCCGAGGACGCGGTCGCCTTCACCCCCGACGAGGGCGAGCTGCGCGGGCGCGACGCGATCGTCGAGTACTGGCGGTCGATGACCGAGGCGGTTCCCGGGGCGACGTTCGAGGTGCTGCACTCCTACGAGGCCGGTGACACGGCCATCGACGAGGGGGTCTACCACGGGCGGAACACCGGGCCGCTGGAGCTGTCCAACGGGGAGACGCTGCCGCCGACGCAGAAGGAGGTCCGGATCCGCGGGGTGGACATCGCCACGGTGAAGGACGGGCGGATCGTCGACTACCGGCTGTACTTCGACGAGATGGACTTCCTCGGGCAGTTGGGGTTGCTGCCCGACGAGCCGTTCTGAGGTCTCCGAGGGGTCCGGTCAGTTTCCCCGCGGGGCGTACATGATGACGGCCATGCCCGCGAGGCAGATCAGTGCGCCCGTGATGTCCCAGCGGTCCGGGCGGTAGCCGTCCGCGACCACGCCCCACAGGATCGAACCGGCGACGAAGATCCCGCCGTACGCGGCGAGGACGCGGCCGAAGTGGGCGTCGGGCTGGAAGGTCACGACGAAGCCGTAGGCGCCGAGTGCGAGGACGCCGCCGGCCGCCCAGAGCCAGCCCTTGTTCTCGCGCACGCCCTGCCAGACGAGCCAGGCGCCGCCGATCTCGAGGAGGGCGGCGAGAACGAAGAGGGCGGCGGAGCGGAGCACGGACATGGCGGTCAGCTTCGCATGCCCTCGCCGTGCCGGCGGTGTCGGTCGTCGACAGGATCGGCGGCGTAGCGTTCGCGGGCCTCTTCACCCTCTCGGGGTGGTTCTCCGTCGGGTGCTTCACGGCGGTCGGCGGCAGGGCGGACGTGAGGGCTACGCTCCCCGGTGTCCGGCCCGGGCCTCCGCGGCGTACGCCGTGGGGGGCACCCCCACCGTCGTCGTGAAGTCCCGTACCAGGTGGGCCTGGTCGGCGTAGCCGAGGTCGGCGGCGAGGGCGGCCCAGTCGATGTCGGTGCGGGTGCCGGCCTGTTCCAGGGCCTCGTGCATGCGGTAGCGGAGGATGACCCACTTGGGGCTCACGCCCACGTAGGCGGAGAACAGCCGTTGCAGGGCACGCACCGACAGGCCCCGGGTGTGGGCGAAGTCGCCGACGCGGAGCACGGTGCGGTCGGTGCGGATGCGCCGGACGAGCTCGGTCGCGAGGTCGGCCTGCGGGTCCGGGGCGCAGGGCAGGGAGAGCAGGAAGGCGTCGAGGGCGGCCACCCGGGCGCGGTCGTCGGCGCCGGTGACGACCGTGCGGGCGGTGTCACCGGTGATCTGCGGGAACACCTCCCGGGCCGGCAGCGCCCGGCCCGTCCACCGGGAGACGGGCACCTCGGGGGTGTACGGCCGGAAGCCGCCGGGACGGAACTTCGCCCCGCAGACGCGGCCCCGCCCGGTCAGTTTCCTGGTGTACAGGCCCAGTGCGACGCCGGTGACCTCGGCGTACGGGGATGCGTCCGCCTCGTCGGACTCGTCCCACTGGAAGGTGAGGTTGACGGCGGGGTGCGGGACGACGTGGGAGGCGTACGGTGCGGGCAGGTCCCAGTCGATCAGCCAGTACCACTCGACGTACCGGCGCAGCGGCTCGGCGGGCTCGTGGCGGCGGAATCGCACGCGGTCCAGCAGCCCGGACGGGTCGACGATCCCGCGGGTGTCGTCGTGGGGTGCCTCCATGGCCGGATCGTACGTCGCGTTTCTTCAAGAAGGGCGGGCTTGGGTCTGTCTACGGTCGGGGTCATGGACACGAACGCGGTGAGGACCTACGGCATCGGTGAGCTGCTCGCCAGGGCGGGGGAGCGGGCGGTGCCGGTGGTGCGGGGCATTCCGGACGCGGCGCTCGCCGCTCGAACGCCCTGTGCCGAGTACGACGTGCGGGCCCTGGTCGATCACCTCTTCCAGGTGATCGTGCAGTTCCAGCGGCTGGCGGTGAAGGAGGCGTCGGACTTCGGCGAGACGGCCGGTGTGGTCGCCGAGGACCCGGGGTGGCGCGAGCGGTTCGCGCGGGAGGCGGACCGGCTGGTGGCGGCCTGGTCCGCGCCCGGTGCCGAGGAGGGCACGACCGGGGGGATGGGCATGCCCGCGCGGCTGGTCGGCTCGATGGCGCTGCTGGATCTGACGGTGCACGTGTGGGACCTGGCGCGGGCGACGGGCCAGGACTTCCCGGGTGCCGACGAGGCGGTCGTGGCGGAGCTGGCCGGGGCGGTGGACGAGCTGGCGCCGACGGCCCGGAGGATGGGCGTGTTCGGGGAGCCGGTGCCGCCGGCCGAGGGTGCGTCGGCGTTCGAGCGGCTGCTCGCGCTGACCGGCAGGGACCCCGCCTGGGAACAGCCCCGCGGGGGTCGCCGTTCTGCCAGTATGGTTGAACGGTAAACAACCTGGAGGGTGAGCGACCATGCAGTTCGGGATCTTCAGCGTCGGCGACGTCACGCCCGACCCCACCACCGGCCGGACGCCGACCGAGCGCGAGCGGATCAAGGCCATGGTGGCCATCGCGCTGAAGGCCGAGGAGGTGGGGCTCGACGTCTTCGCGACCGGCGAGCACCACAACCCGCCGTTCGTGCCCTCGTCGCCGACCACGCTGCTCGGCCACGTCGCCGCCCGCACCGAGCGGCTGATCCTCTCCACGGCCACGACCCTGATCACCACCAACGACCCGGTGAAGATCGCCGAGGACTTCGCCATGCTCCAGCACCTGGCCGACGGCCGGGTGGACCTGATGCTGGGGCGCGGGAACACCGCCCCGGTCTACCCCTGGTTCGGTCAGGACATCCGGCAGGGCATCAACCTCGCCGTCGAGAACTACGCCCTCCTGCACCGGCTGTGGCGGGAGGACGTCGTCGACTGGGAGGGCACGTTCCGTACGCCCCTGCAGGGCTTCACCGCCACGCCCCGCCCGCTGGACGGCGTACCGCCGTTCGTCTGGCACGGCTCGATCCGCTCCCCGGAGATCGCCGAGCAGGCCGCGTTCTACGGCGACGGCTTCTTCCACAACAACATCTTCTGGCCGGCCGACCACACCAAGCGCATGGTCGAGCTGTACCGGACGCGGTACGCCCACCACGGGCACGGCTCGCCCGAGCAGGCGATCGTCGGGCTCGGCGGGCATGTGTTCATGCGGAGGAACGCGCAGGACGCCGTGCGCGAGTTCCGGCCGTACTTCGACGTCGCGCCGGTGTACGGGCACGGGCCGTCGCTGGAGGACTTCATGGACCAGACACCCCTGACGGTCGGCTCCCCGCAGCAGGTCATCGAGAAGACGCTGGCCTTCCGCGAGTACGCCGGCGACTACCAGCGCCAGCTGTTCCTGGTCGACCACGCCGGGCTGCCGCTGAAGACCGTGCTGGAGCAGATCGACCTGCTGGGCGAGGAGGTCGTGCCGGTGCTCCGCAAGGAGTTCGCCGTGGACCGCCCGGCGAACGTGCCGGACGCCCCGACGCACGCCGCCCGGCTCGCCCGCGGCCGAGGGTGAGGGGACGGCAGGGCCCGGCTCCACGGTCGCCCGGCCCCTGGTGAGAGGGCAGTAAGAACGACGCCCCGGCGCAGCGCATCCGGCCTGGGGCGCCGGGCGGCTTGGCACACTGGACGCGTGCCCCACACCGTGCTGCTCGCCGAAGACGACCGCGCCATCCGCAACGCCCTGGAGCGTGCCCTGACCCTGGAGGGCTACCAGGTCATGGCGGTCGCCGACGGTGTCGAGGCGCTGGCGCAGGCCCACCGCAACCGTCCGGACGTGCTCGTCCTGGACGTGATGATGCCCGGCATCGACGGGCTCCAGGTCTGCCGGGTGCTGCGCGCCGAGGGCGACCGGACGCCGGTGCTGATGCTCACCGCCCTCGTGGAGACCGCCGACCGGATCGCCGGCCTGGACGCGGGCGCCGACGACTACGTCGTGAAGCCCTTCGACGTGGAGGAGGTCTTCGCCCGGCTGCGCGCCCTGCTGCGCCGCACCGGCTCGGTGAACGCCGGCGGCGCACCGGCGGCCGAGGCGCCCAAGCCGCTCCCGGAGCGGTTCATCGAGGCCGCCGCCATCCGCGTGGACCCGCAGGCGCGCCGGGCCTGGCGGGGCGCGCGCGAGCTGGAACTGACCCGCACCGAATTCGAGCTGCTGGAACTGCTCGTCCGCAACGCGGGCATCGTCCTCGACCACTCGACGATCTACGACCGCATCTGGGGCTACGACTTCGGGCCCGGTTCGAAGAACCTCGCCGTCTACGTCGGCTATCTGCGCCGCAAGCTCGACGAGCCGGACGCGCCGCAGCTGATCCACACGGTCCGGGGCGTGGGTTACGTACTGCGGGAGGACTGAGTGGGCCGCCTGCGCGGGCTGCTCCACGGGCGGCGGCCGAAGCTGGTCTCGCTGCGCACCACGTTCGCGGTGTCGTTCGCGGCGGTGACGGCGGCCGTGACGATCCTCGTCGGCATCCTCTCGTACAGTGCCGCCGCGCGGCTGGTGCGGGTGGACCAGCAGACGGTGTTCGACGAGGTCGTGCAGGATCTGCGGGGCGAGGTGCGGCAGAACCACATGACGCCCGGCGACTTCTCGTCCGCCGCGCCGGGCCACGACCTGGTACGGCCGGCCCGGACGGACGTGCAGGTGCTCGGCCCGGACGGGCACGTCGTCGACCCGGGCAGTCCGGGGCTGCCGGTCACCGGCGCCGACACGCGGATCGCCGCCGCGGCCTCGTCCGGGGAGGTGGTCGAGCACAAGGACGTCGACGTGGGCGACGACGTCTACCGCGTCGCCACCGTCTCCCTCGGCGGCGGCCGGGGCGCGGTGCAGGTCGCGCAGGAGTTCAGCGACGTCGAGGATCTGCTGCGGGCACTCCAGCAGCGGACGCTGCTGCTGATGGCCGCCGTGGTGGTCGGCGCCGGGCTGTTCGGCTGGTGGCTGGCCCGGCGGATCACGCGCCGCCTGGTCGTGCTGACCGACGCCGCCGAGGACGTCGCCCGCACCCGCCGGCTGGGCATCCAGGTGCCCGTGGCCGGTCATGACGAGGTGGGCCGCCTCGGCCGGGCCTTCGACCGCATGCTGGGCCGGCTCGCGCAGTCCGAGGAGGACCAGCGCCGCCTGGTCCAGGACGCGGGCCACGAGCTGCGCACGCCGCTCACCTCGCTGCGTACGAACATCTCCCTGCTGCGCCGGATCGGCGAACTCCCTCCAAAGGCCCGCGAGGAACTGGTCGCCGACCTGGGTCAGGAGGCCCGGGAGCTGACCGACCTGGTCAACGAGCTGGTGGATCTCGCGGCCGGGCAGTCCGGCACCGAGCCGCCGCGGCGGGTGGACATCGCGGACATCGCCGAGGAGGTGGCGGGGACGGCCCGGCGCCGCAGCGGCCGGGAGATCCTGCTGCGCGCGAGCGGCGACACCACGACCGACGGGCGGCCCGCGATGCTGAGCCGGGCGCTGTCCAACCTCGTCGAGAACGCGGTGAAGTTCGACCAGGGCGGCCGGGCCCCCATCGAGATCGTCGTCTCGGGGCCCGCCCGGCCCGGCACGATCCGGGTCGAGATCCTCGACCGCGGCCCGGGTATCGCCGACGGTGACCTCACCCGGGTCTTCGACCGCTTCTACCGGGCCGCCGACGCCCGCTCCCTGCCGGGTTCCGGCCTGGGCCTGTCCATCGTCCGCGAGGTGGCCCTCGCCCACGGGGGAGCGCCGTTCGCGTTCCGGCGGGACGGGGGCGGGACGGTGACCGGGTTCACGGTGGGCGGGGGGCTCGACTGACGCGGTGGGCCGGACGTCAGACGGCCAGCCACACCGCCTGGTCCGGCCCCAGCCGCCCGTTCCTGAGCGGGCCGCTGGACAGCAGCAGCGAGGAGTGGGACGGCAGCTCGTACGGCTCGGCCGACAGGTTCACCACGCAGACGAAGCCGGGCTCCCGCCGGAAGGCCAGGACCCCTTCGGGGGCGTCCAGCCAGGTCATCGAGCCGTCGCCGAGGGCGGGGTGGTCACGGCGGGTGTGCAGAGCCGCCCGGTAGAGCTCCAGCATGGAGGTCGTGTCATCCGTCTGGGCCGCCACGCTGAGACCGCCCCAGCCGGCGGGCTGCGGCAGCCAGGGCTCGCCCGTCGCGCCCTCGGGGCTGAAGCCGAACGCCGTCCCGCCGGCGGTCCACGGGATCGGGACGCGGCAGCCGTCGCGGCCGCGCTCGGTGTGGCCGGAGCGCTCCCAGGTGGGGTCCTGGAGAACGGACTCGGGCAGGTCCTCGACCTCGGGCAGGCCCAGTTCCTCGCCCTGGTAGACGTAGGCGCCGCCGGGCAGGGCCAGCATGAGCAGGGCGGCGGCCCGGGCCCGCCGGGTGCCGAGTCCGAGGTCCAGGGGGCCGTCGGGTCGGTAGCTCTCGTTGGCCACCCAGCGCCTGACCGTCCGGCGGCCGTAGCGGCTGGGGTGGCGCATGACGTCGTGGTTGGACAGGACCCAGGTGGCCGGCGCGCCCACCGCCCCGAGCATGCCGAGGGAGCCGTCGATGACCGCCCGCAGGTCCTTCGGGTCCCAGCTCGCCATGAGGAAATCGAAGTTGAAGGCTGTGTGCAGGCCGTCCCGGCGCACGTACGCCGCCAGCCGCTCGGGCGTGTCCGCCCACGCCTCGGCGACGAAGGAGCGGTCGCCGGGGAACTCGTCGGCGACCTTGCGCCAGGACCGGTAGATCTCGTGCACCTCGTCCCGGTCCCAGTGCGGATGGTCGACGTGCTGCCAGGGCTGCCCGTCGTCCGGATCCCGGCGGGGCGGCAGGTCGGGCAGCTCCGGGTGCTTGATCAGACCGTGGGCGACGTCGATGCGGAAACCGTCGACGCCCCGGCTGAACCAGAACCGCAGGACCGACTCGAACTCCTCCCGCACCTGGGGGTGCTGCCAGTTCAGGTCGGGCTGCTCGGGTGCGAACAGGTGCAGGTACCACTCCCCGTCGGGCAGCCGGGTCCAGGCCGGGCCGCCGAAGCAGGACACCCAGTCGTTCGGCGGTGCGGAGCCGTCCGGTCCGCGCCCGGCGCGGAAGACGTAGCGCTCACGCTCCGGGCTGCCCGGGCCCGCCGTCAACGCCGCCCGGAACCAGGCGTGCTGGTCGGAGGTGTGGTTGGGCACGATGTCGGGGATCACCCGGATCCCGTGCCCGTGCGCCTCCTCGATGAGCCGCTCGGCGTCGGCCAGGGTGCCGAAGAGCGGGTCGATCTCGCGGAAGTCGGCGACATCGTAACCGTGGTCGGCCATGGGCGACTTGTACCAGGGGTTGATCCAGATGGCGTCCACGCCCAGCGACTTCAGATACGGCAGGCGGGAGCGGAGGCCGGCGATGTCGCCGACGCCGTCGCCGTTCCCGTCGGCGAAGCTGCGGATGTAGACCTGGTAGATGACGGCACTGCGCCACCAGGGTGCGGTGGGGGACAAGGAAAGGCTCCTTCTGTAGGACTACTTGGCCGCGCCGGCGGTGAGCCCGGCGACGATCCGGCGCTGGAAGAGCAGCACCATGACCACCAGCGGGACGGTGACCAGAACACCCGCGGCCATCTGGCTGCCGAACGGGGTCTCGTACGTCGTCGCGCCGGTGAACTTGGAGATGGCGACCGTGGCGGTCTGCATGCCGGGCTTGTTGGTCATCGACAGGGCGATGAGGAACTCGTTCCAGGCGGCGATGAACGTGATGATCGCGGTGGTGAAGATGCCCGGCGCGGCCAGCGGCACGATGACCTTGCGGAAGGCCTGGCCGCGGGTGCAGCCGTCGACCATCGCGGCGTGCTCCAGCTCGTCCGGCATCTGCCGGAAGAACGTGGTCAGGTTCCACACCGCCAGCGGCAGCGCGAAGGACATGCTCGGCACGATCATCGACTGGTAGGTGTTGATCCAGCCGATGTCCGTGAACAGTTTCAGCAGCGGCACCACGATCGACACCACCGGGAACATCGAGGTGGCGATGATCAGCGTCAGGATGAGCCGCTTGAAGCGGAACTCCAGCCGGGCCATCGCGTACGCCGTGAACGTGGCGAGCGCGAGCGCCAGCACGGTCGTGGTCCCGGCGACGATCAGACTGTTGAGCAGCGCGCGCCCGAAGCCCTGCGCGGGGTCGAACACGGCACGGTAGTTCTCGAAGGACAGCGTGGACGGGATCAGCGAGGTGTCGAAGATGTCGCTCGTGCGCCGGAGGCTGGAGACCAGCATCCAGTAGAACGGGGCCAGGCAGTACGCCACCACCGCGACGACCCCCGCGAACACGAGGCCGCCCCGCCATTTCGCCGTGCTCGTCGTCATGCCGTCACCTCCCCGCGGCGGAACGGGCCGCGGCGCCGGCGACCGCCGGAGCCGCCTCCGCCCCCGACCAGATCGGCGCCGAGCAACCGCACGAACGCCAGCGCGATCAGGAAGACGTAGAGGAAGAGGATCACCGCGTACGCGGAGGCCGGTCCGAAGCGGACGTTGGACGCCTCGTTCTGCGCGAGCATCGACAGCGTCTCCACCGAGTGCTTCTGCGCGCCGATGAGGATGTAGGGCAGGTCGAACATCCGCAGCGCGTCCATGCAGCGGAACAGCACGGCCACCAGCAGCGCGGGTTTCACCAGGGGCAGGGTGATGTGCCAGAACCGGCGCACCGAGCGCGCCCCGTCCATGCGGGCCGCTTCGTAGACCTCCTTCGGGATCACCTGGAGTCCGGCCAGCACCAGCAGCCCGATGAACGGCGCGGTCTTCCACACCTCCGCGACGATGACGGCGACCTTGGCGTGGATCCCCTCCGTGGTCCACAGGATCTGCTGCCCGAGCAGCGCGTTGGCGACGCCGTCGCTGTTGAAGATCCACCGCCACAGCAGCCCGGAGATGGCCGTCGGCACCGCCCAGGGCACCAGGATCCCGGCCCGCACCAGCCCCCGGCCCTTGAACGCCTTGTGCATGATCAGCGCCATGGCCACGCCGATCACCGTCTCCAGACCGACGGTGACGACGGTGAAGAACGTGGTGTTCCAGAAGGCGTTCCAGAACCGCGCTCCGGCCTCGCCGAAGATCTCGGCGTAGTTCCCCAGCCCGACGAACGGCTCGGTGTCGCTGATGAACCCGGTCGCCGGGTCCAGGCCCTTCGCCCCGTACAGCGACTCCTTGAGCGCCATCAGGGTCGGGTAGAGCACGACGACCGCCAGTACCAGCAGGGTGGGGGAGACGAGCAGTACGGACAGCCGCCCGGCACCGGCGGTCGCCCGCCCCCGCCGCGGCGGCGGCTGAACCCCCGTGGGGACCTCGGCCCGTGCCGCCTCCTCGCTCAAGACCCCGGCCCTCACTGCGCCACGGCCTTCCGCAGCGCCTCTTGCAGGTCCTTCAGCGCCTGGGCACTGCTCTTGCCCCCGTTCAGGACGGCGTACGCCTCCTGCTGGACCGCGGCGGTGACATCGCCGTACGGCACCACCCGGGGACGCGGGACGGCCCGCAGGATGGACTCCTTGAGTACCGGCAGATACGGGTACTGCCCGATGAGCTCCCGGTCGTCGTAGAGGGAGGCGTACGGCGGGGCCAGGGAGGCGCTCTCCAGCAGGGTCCGGGTGTTCTTCTCGCTCGTCATGAACTCGATGAAGTCCAGGGCCGTCGCCTTGTTCTTCGCCGACGAGGACACGGCCATGTTGTGGCCGCCGAGGCTGGAGGAGCCGGGCCCGTTCAGACCGGGCAGGGGCGCGACCCCGTACTTGCCCTTGATGCCGCTCTTCTGTGCCAGGGAGTACACGTACGGCCAGTTGCGGTGGAAGACCAGCTTGCCGGACTGGAAGGCCTGCCGGCCGTCCTCCTCCTGGTAGGTGACGGCCTCCTTCGGGATCGTTCCGTCCTTGAAGGAACGGGCGAGGAAGTCCAGGCCCTTCCTGGCTTCGGGGGTGTCGACGTCCGGCTTGCCGCTCGCGTCGGTGACGGTGCCGCCCGCGGAGTTCACCGCCTCGGCGAAGTTCACCGTCAGGCCCTCGTACTTCTGGAACTGCCCGGCGTAGCAGGACATGCTCTTGGCCTCGGGGAGCTTCTTCACCTCGGCGCAGGCGGCGGTCATCTCCGCCCAGGTCCTGGGGGGCTGGGCGACTCCGGCCTTCTTCAGCAGATCGGTGCGGTAGTAGAGCATGCCGCCGTCCGAGCTGGCCGGTACCGCGTACAGCCCGCCCCGGTACCGCGCGGTCTCCACCACCGGCTTCAGCATCTTCCCCAGCGGGAACCGCTCGCCGGGCAGTGGGTCGATCCATTGGTGGGCGGCGAACTCCGAGGTCCACACGACGTCGAGGGACAGCACCGTGTAGGCGTCGGACTTCGTCTCCGCGTTCTGGATCATCTGCTGCCGCTGGGCGTCCGCGTCGGTCGGCAACTGGATGAAGGTGACCTTCTCCTTGGGGTGTGCCTCGTTCCAGCGGTCGAGCATCGGCTGGACGGTGCCGGTGGTGTCCTTGCCGGCCACGTACGTGATGGGGCCGCGCCCCTCGAACGCCGGGGTACCGGATGGCCCGGAGCTGCCGCCGGAGGAGCCGCAGGCGGTGAGGAGGAGCCCGGAGGCGGCGATCGCGGCTGCTCTGCTGGTGGTTCTGGTCGTCACTGTCTCTCCTGGTCGTGCGGAACCGGGTTCAGGGCTTGTGAGACTGCGTTGTCACGGATGAAGGGGAGTAAAACCGCAGGTCATAGGCGAGGATGCGGACCTGACGGTTAGGCCCCGGGGACTGCCGGGACAACGCTTGCAAGCTAGGGGCGTGCTGGGGTGAAGTCAATGCGTTACCTGTGGGTAATGGGCTGACCGGCAGGGTCCTCATGGGATGAAAGCGCTGTCACGGTCCTGGCTCGGAGAGCGCATCCCTGTGCTAACGTCCGGCCCATGCCTCCAGCCCAACAGCGGCACCCCACGATGGCCGACGTCGCCGAACGGGCCGGGGTCTCCACCTCCACCGTCTCCCGCACGCTGCGCGGTCTGTCCACGGTCTCGCCGGAGGTGCGCGCCCGAGTCGAGAAGGCCGCGCGTGAGCTCGAGTTCGCCGTGTCACGTCAGGCGGCAAGCCTCGTCACGGGCAGGACCGGGACGGTCGCGGTGATGGTCCCGACGCTCAACTCGTGGTTCATGGGCTCCGCCCTGTCCAGCCTGGCCCCGCTGCTGCGGGCGGCGGGCCTGCAGCTGAACGTCTACGAGATCCCGGACCTGGCCGAGCGCACGTCGTTCTTCGAGCACCTCCCGGCCCGCCGCAACGCCGACGCCCTCCTGGTGTTCTCCTTCGACCTCACCGACGAGGAGACGGCCCGGCTGGACGACCTGGGCATGCCGGTGATCTACGTCAGCCAGCACGTCGAGGGACGCCCGAGCGTCTACGCCGACGACGTCGTCGGCGCCCTGCACGGCACCCGGCACCTGCTCAACCTCGGCCACCGCCGCATCGCCTTCGTCCTGACCGAGGGCGCGAGCGGCTTCACCTTCAGCTCCAACGAACGGCTGCTGGGCTACCAGCAGGCACTCACCGAAGCGGGGGTGCCGCTCGACGACGACCTGGTGGTGTCCACGCGGGTCGGCAGCAAGCGGGCGGCTGCCGAGTCCCTCGGCACGCTGCTCAGCCTGCGCGAGCCGCCCACCGCCGTCTTCGCCGAGCAGGACGAGGTCGCGGTCGCCCTCGTCTGGAACCTCCGCAAGACACAGATCGCGGTGCCCGAGCGCGTCTCGGTCCTCGGCTTCGACGACCAGCCGCTGGCGGACTGGTTCGACCTGTCGACGGTGGCGCAGTCTCCGTCGGAGATGGGCCGGCTGGCCGGGGACCTGGCCCTGAAGCTCATTGACGACTCGGACGGCGACCACGAACGCCACATCGTCCTGCCGACGCATGTGATCCCCCGGGGCACGACGGCTCCGGTGGCCGCGACGACGGTGGCGACGGCGAGTGCGACGGCGCCCGCGACCACGGCTGCGACCGCGCCCGCGACCACGGCTGCGACCGCGCCCGGGACCACGGCGGTTACCGCACCCGCGACCACGGCTGCGACTCGTCCGGCGGATCAGCCCGCAGGGCCCGCGGGGGCCGCGGGTTCCACGAGTTCGGCGGGTTCGGCAAGTTCGGAGGGTTCCGCGAGGGAGTAGAACCGGATCGGGGAGTTCGGCTCGAACCCGATCCGCGGATACACGGGCGCTCCGGCGGCGGTCGCGTGCAGCGTCGCCCGGGTCAGCCCGGTGGCGCGGGCCCCCTCATGCAGCGCCTTGCGCGTCACGGCCTCGCCGTACCCGTGCCGCTCCCACGCCGGATCGGTGGCGACGAGCACGACGAAGAGCCTCCCGTCCGCCTCGACGGTGGCGGCGCAGGTCACGGGGACCCCGTCCCGCAGCCCCAGATACGCGAACACCCGGCTCTTCCAGAGCGAGGACCCGGCGAGTCCGTCCCGCCCGTCCTCCAGCGGAAACCCGTAGGCACGCGCGTTGATGTCCGCGTAGGCCCGCAGCAGTTCGTCGTCACTGACGCGCGCGAAGGTCAGCTCGGGGTGGACGGGCTCGGGAACCGGCAGCAGATCTCCCGCCATGCCGGTACCGGGAAAGGCGTAGGCGAGCCCCGCTGCCCCGGCGGCCTCTCCGAGGACGGCACGAGCCTCGTCGTCGAGCAGGTCCTCGAAGACCCACAGAAACCCGGGGCGGGACTTCGACCGCATGATCCCGGCGGCCTGGCCCAGCCGCTGCCTCAGCGACCCGGCGTCCGCGCCGACGTCGGTCAGGGTCACGCAGTTCCAGAAGGCGAACCGGCAGTCGGCCCACCGCACGGCGACACCCGGCAGGTCCCGCACATCGGCCCGCGGATCCCGGTCGAGCACCATGAGCCGCCAGACCGCGGCGAGTTGCTCCATCGATTCGACCGACTCCGTGAGATCACGCACCAGGTCCCCCTCAGTTCACCGACCGCCACCGCACTCGTACTGCCCGTCGGGCGGGCGGCTCATCCCACCCGCCGGGAGGCCGGAGGGGACCGGCTCGGACCGGCGGGCGACCGGACCCCGGCACCTGAAGGGCCCTGCCGGAAAGGTGACCGAGAAGATCGCGGACGGCGAGAAGTCCCACCCGGTGGTGAAGCCGGCCAAGGGCCCGATTAGCCAGGGCCCGAGGCGCCCGGGCGGGCCGGTGCATAGAATCCGGTTCCATGCCGAAGCCTGACGAGCTCATCGTTGACATCGCTGCCCGTGTGGAGTCCGGGCTGAGCAATCAGATGTCCCTGACCGTGGTCGCCGGTGGTGCTGTCATCACCGGTCGGCTGGCTCCAGAAGCCGTGTGGCGGCAGCGGGTCTCGGAGGTGCTGACGGGCTCCGCCCGACTGGGGGAGTTCTCCGCCGTCTTCGACACCCCGGCGAAGACGGACGGGCCGCCCACGCATCTGCACTTCCATGTCGCCCGCATCCTGCAGGGCACGGTGGGGATCCCGGAGACGGGCGGGATGTACCGCGTCGCGATCGAGGACGTCAGCGCCTGGACCGTCGGGGATTTCAGCTACTCCGACCACTGACCACCGGGCCGTTTCGATACGCGCCGACGGGGCCCTCACCGACGCCCGGCCCGCGCCGGTCCCGTCGCCGCCGGGGTCCCGTTCAGCGGGTCGCGGGTCGTGCGGCCGGAAAACGCCGCCCGGCCGCCGTCGGCGTCCAGGCTCATGGGCCGGGTCTCCGCGCGGGCGCCGCCGCCCCACAGTTCCGGCAGCCGGTAGTCGAAGGCCGCGGCCGCGTCGAGGATGCCCTCGATGAGCCGGGCGGCGGCCTCGGGGTGTCCGGCGCGGGCGAGGAGGCGACGGCGGTGTCATGGGGCCGGACGGTGCCGCAGTGGTGGCGCGGCGGGCCGTAGCCGCCGGACCGGGACGACATCGTGCGCAGCCCGTACGCGTCGGGCATGTCCGGGGCGGCGAGCCGTGCGGCGACTGTGGCCGTCTCGTCGGCGTTGAGGATGCCGGTGGCCAGGAGGTGGCCCAGGTTGCTCGTGACGGAGTCGACTGGGCGGCCCGATCCGCCGAGTGCCATGGCGGGGTAGGGGCCGTGCTGGTCGGCGACCCGGAACCGGGTGCGGAAGCGGTCGGCGAGTTTGCTGCGGACAGGGCCATGCTGCGGGGCGAGCCTGCCCTCTTCGCGGCGCACAGTCCGATGTCCGCGCTCGAGCCTGACGTCGCCGAGGCTGCCGGGAACCCCGGCTTCCTGCTGGTGCCTCCCCCCTCCCGGGAGAGGGGATCTTGTGACTGAGGATCTGACGATCGGCGAGCAGATCGTGCTGCTCGCACTGGACGAAGAGACCGGCACCCTGCGCGAGGCGCCGCTGCGGGTGTCCCTGGCGGTTTCGGCGGCCGCCCTGCTGGAGCTGAGCCTCTCCGGATACCTGACGGAGCGTGACGGCGCACTCGGCGTCGCCGGAGCGTCGAGGCCGGTGGATCCGGCGGCCGCGGCCGTGGCCGAGCACTTGCGGAGCCATCCCGAGGAGACGCCCCGGGAGTGGCTGCTGGCCGTACGCGAGCAGGCACTCGGCACGGCGTATCAGGGGCTGTCGGCGAAGGGACTGGTACGGGAGCAGGGACGACGGGTCTTCGGCGCCTTCGGATCGGTGAAGTACCCGGTCACGGGCCTGTCGGAACTCGCGGCGCTGCGAGGACGGCTGGCAGCCGTCCTCGTGCGGGGCCAGGACCCCGATGAGCGCACGGCGGCGCTGATCACCGTGCTGCACCACGCGGGCCTCCAGGCCGTCATGCCGCAGGGCCCCTGGGCGGAGGCGCGCGAGTACCGTCTGGCCGCGATCGCCGAGGGGCAAGGCCCGGCCGCGGCCCTGGGAGACACGATCCGCACCACGGTCGCCGCTCTCACCGCGGTCATCGCCTCGTCCGCCCTGTAGGGAAGGCACCACCCGAGGCGTGAGCGGACCCGCCGGCCGGGTCCGCCCGCCGGACAGGGCGACCCGTCCGCGCGGGCAGTCAGACCGGGACGGCGGTCAACGCGGCCTCGGCGCCGCCGGCGTGGAGTGCGGCGCGGTAGCGCTCGGCCTCGAGCGCGAAGACGGCGCCGCCGGAGACGAGCGGCTTGAGCTCGGCGCGGGCCGTGGAGAGGGCAGCGGTGTGTCCGGCGGGGCCGGAGCCGATGACGATGACCTCGCGTGCCCCGGTGTCCGACATGGACGTCACGCCTCCTGCTTCGCGTCGATCTCGGTGATCAGGGCCTCGATGCGGGTCTTGATCTCGTCGCGGATGGGGCGGACGGCTTCGACGCCCTGGCCGGCCGGGTCCTCCAGGGCCCAGTCGAGGTACTTCTTGCCGGGAAAGACGGGGCAGGCGTCGCCGCAGCCCATGGTGATGACGTAGTCGGACGCCTGGACGGCCTCGGTGGTCAGGATCTTCGGCCTGGCGCCGGCGATGTCGACACCGACCTCCTTCATCGCCTCCACAGCGGCCGGGTTGACCTGGTCGCCGGGGACGGATCCGGCGGAGCGGACCTCGATGCGGTCGCCCGCGAGGTGCTGGAGGAAGCCGGCGGCCATCTGGGAGCGGCCGGCGTTGTGGACGCAGACGAACAGCACGGAGGCGAGCGGAGCGGAGGGCATGCGTTCTTCCTTCACGAAGTGGTGGCAGGTGGTGCGGAGTGTCAGGTGCTCGGCAGGCCGGCGAGCAGGCCGGTGATCCGATGGTCGATGTCGTCGCGGATCCGGCGGACGACTCCCATCGCGGCCGGACGCTGGTGGGAGTCGGTGAGCAGGCGCTGCACGGTCTCCACCGCGAAGCGGCCGGCGTGCAGGGTGGCGAGGCGGGCCGTGCCGGTGGCAAGGCGCTCGTCGGGCAGGGCGGGCGTGGGGGCGGCGGGCATGGAAGACCCTTTCGATCCCATAGGTCAGCCCCAGCTGGTATCAGTGCCGGGTGATGTGACAGTATCAGCCCATGATGACGTCAGTCGACACTGACCTGATCCGGGTGCTGGCCGATCCGCTCAGGCTCCAGATCGTGACCCTGCTCGCCCGCGAGACGCTGTGCACCACCCACCTCGTCGAGGAGACCGGCGCCCGGCAGACCAACCTCTCCAACCATCTGAGAGTCCTGCGCGAGGCCGGGGTCGTCGAGACCGAGCCGTGCGGGCGCTTCACCTACTACAAGCTGCGCCCCGACGTCATCGCCCAGCTCGCCGGGCAGTTCGCCGACCTGGCCGAGTCCGCCCGCACCGCCGCCGAGAACAAGAGGGCCTGCCCGTGACCTCCACCGAGCCCACCACTGCCTCCGCTCAGGCCGGGGACGGGGGCGACTCGATCGTCAGGAAGCTCTCCACCCTCGACCGCTACCTGGCGGTGTGGATCCTGATCGCCATGGCCGTCGGTCTCGGGCTCGGACGGGTTGTCCCAGGGCTGAACGACGCGCTGGCGAAGGTGGAGGTCGGCGGTATCTCCCTGCCGATCGCGCTCGGCCTGCTGATCATGATGTATCCGGTCCTGGCGAAGGTCCGCTACGACAGGCTGGACGCCGTCACCGGCGACCGGAAGCTGATGATCTCCTCCCTGGTCATCAACTGGGTCCTCGGACCCGCGGTCATGTTCGCCCTGGCGTGGGTCTTCCTGCCGGACCTGCCCGAGTACCGCACCGGGCTGATCATCGTCGGCCTGGCCCGCTGCATCGCCATGGTCATCATCTGGAACGACCTCGCCTGCGGCGACCGCGAGGCCGCGGCCGTGCTCGTCGCGCTCAACTCGGTCTTCCAGGTTCTGGCGTTCGGCCTGCTGGGCTGGTTCTACCTCGACCTGCTGCCCGGCTGGCTGGGCCTGGGCGACGGCGAGCACCTGGACATCTCGACGGGGGAGATCGCCCTGAACGTGGTCATCTTCCTCGGCGTCCCGCTGCTGGCCGGCTTCCTGACCCGCCGGATCGGTGAGAGGAAGATGGGCCGCGAGTCCTACGAGCGGCGCTTCCTGCCGAAGATCGGGCCGTGGGCGCTGTACGGGCTGCTGTTCACGATCGTCATCCTCTTCGCCCTGCAGGGCAGGACCATCACCTCCCAGCCGTGGGACGTCGCCCGGATCGCGCTGCCGCTGCTGGTCTACTTCGCGGTCATGTTCTTCGGCACCTTCCTCCTCGGAAAGGGCCTGGGGCTCGCCTACGACCGGACCACCACGCTGGCCTTCACCGCGGCGGGCAACAACTTCGAGCTGGCCATCGCGGTCGCCATCGCCACCTTCGGCGTCACCTCCGGCCAGGCCCTGTCCGGCGTCGTCGGACCGCTCATCGAAGTCCCGGTGCTGATCGGCCTGGTCTACGTCGCGCTCGCCTGGCGCAAGAAGTTCACCACCGGCGCGGTGACCACGGCCCCGTGACACAGCACGTGGACGTGGTGGTGGTCGGCGGCGGTCAGGCAGGGCTCGCCGCCGGCTACCACCTGCGCCGCCAGGGCGCCGCCTTCACCGTCCTCGACGCCGATCCGGCGCCGGGCGGGTCCTGGCAGCACATGTGGGACTCGCTGCACCTGTTCTCCCCGGCCGACCACTCCTCCCTGCCCGGCCGGCTCATGCCCGCCCAGCCCGGCGAGACCTACCCGGACGCCGGGCACGTGGTGGACTACCTCACCGACTACGAGAAGCGCTACGACCTGCCCGTCCAGCACGGCATCCGCGTGGACGCCGTGCACCGCGACGGCGGCCGGCTCCTGGTGGAGGCCGACTCCGGCACCTGGCGGGCCCGCGCCGTCATCAGCGCCACCGGCACCTGGTCGCGGCCCTTCGCCCCCGTCGTTCCGGGCAGCAGCGACTTCACCGGCAGGCAGCTGCACACCGTGCACTACCGCCGCCCGTCCGACTTCGCCGGTCAGCGCGTCCTCGTCGTCGGAGGAGGCAACTCCGGCGCCCAGATCGCCGCCGATCTCGCTCTGGACGGCCGCGTCGAGACGACGTGGGTGACCCGGCGCCCGCCCCGCTTCCTCCCCGACGACATCGACGGCCGCGTCCTGTTCGGCGTCGCCACCGCACGCCGCCGCGCCCTCGACGAGGGCCGCGGCGACACCGGCGGAGTCGCCTCACTCGGAGACGTCGTCGCCGTCCCGCCCGTCCGCGCCGCTCGCGACGCCGGGCTCCTGGGCGCCCGGCCGATGTTCCGCCGGCTGACCGCCACCGGCGTTCAGTGGGCGGACGACAGCCGGTCGGACGCGGACGCGATCCTCTGGGCCACCGGATTCCGGCCGGCTCTGGCTCACCTCGCCCCGCTCGGGCTGCGCGGCCCGCGCGGCCACGTCGCGACCTCCGGGACCCAGGCGGTCGGCGAACCCCGCCTGCACCTGCTCGGCTACGGAGACTGGACCGGCCCTGCCTCCGCCACCCTCATCGGCGTGGGCCGCCCTGCCCGCGAGGCGGCTCATCAGATCGCGCGTCAGCTGGCTCCCTGACCCCGCGACCATCCGGTACGGCACGCCCGGAGGCCGGCTGCCGGGCGGGCTGCCGCTCCCCGGCACCCGCCGCGCTGCCGCCCGCCCGGCTGTGGTGCCTGACCGCGGACGGCTCGGGCGGCGGTCAGCCGCGCAGGTCGAGCATGGCGGCCATGGCCGCCACCACGGACGGGGCGACCTGGTAGTAGACCCAGGTGCCGCGCCGTTCGGAGGTCAGCAGGCCGGCCTCGCGCAGCTTCTTCAGGTGATGGGAGACGGTCGGCTGCGAGACGCCGACGTCGGCGATGTCGCAGACGCACGCCTCCCCGCCCGGATGCGAGGCGATCTTGGAGAACAGGCGCAGGCGCACCGGGTCCGACAGCGCCTTGAACATGGCGGCCATCTTCTCCGCGTCCGCCTGGGACAGTTCCCCGGCGGTGATCGGCGGGCAGCACGGCACGACGTCACCGTCCTGCAGGACGGGCAGTTCCGCGACCTCTGGTTTCGACATGTGTCTATGTTGACACTCGTCGATACGGGTGGCAAGCTCCGAGGTGTCGGCAGGTATCGACAGGTATCGAAGCAAGGAGTCGTCGTGACCACCACCCTCCGTACCGTGCTCACCGCGACCCGGACCCGCCGCACCGCCCGCCACCTGGCCGGCGTCGGCTTCTGTGACAGTCGCGCTCAGGTCGGCGACAGCGCCACCCGGGCGGCCGAACGTCGGCAGCACACCCGGCTGACCGCCTTCACCCACGCGCGCTGACTCCCTCGCCCCTCAAGGAGACCGAGCATCATGAGCACCCAGCAGCTCCCCGTCGCCGTCATCGGAGCCGGCCCCGCCGGACTCGCCGCCGCCGCCCACCTCCTCGAGCGCGGCATCGAGCCCCTCGTTCTGGAAGCGGGCGGCCGTGCGGGCGCGGCCGTTCGTGAGTGGAGTCATGTGCGCCTGTTCTCGACCTGGGGGGAGGTCGTCGACCCGGTCGCCGAGAAGCTCCTCGCCCCCACCGGCTGGACGCGCCCCGACCCGGCGACGTACCCGTCCGGCGGCGACTGGGCCGAGCAGTACCTGCGGCCGCTCGCCGACGCCCTCGGCGACAAGGTCCGCACCGGCGCCACGGTCACCGGTGTCTCCCGGGCCGGCCGCGACCGGATCGTCGACGCCGAACGGGAGACGCAGCCCTTCGTCGTGCACGTCGAGTACGCAGACGGCCGCGAGGAGCGCATCGTCGCCCGCGCGGTGATCGACGCCTCCGGTACCTGGGCCACGGCCGGCCCGGCCGGCGGCAGCGGCCTGCCCGCGCTCGGCGAGAAGGCGGCGTCCGACCGGATCGCCTACCGCGTGCCGGATCTGAAGAACCCGACCGTCCGGGCCCGGTACGCGGGTCGGCGCACGGCCGTCATCGGCTCCGGTGCCTCCGCCTTCACCGCGCTCGCCTACCTCGCCGAGCTGGCCGAGTCCGAGGACGGTGCGGGGACGCACACGGTGTGGATCCTGCGCCGCGGGATCTCGGGCTCCACCTTCGGAGGCGGCACCGCCGACCAGCTCCCCGCCCGCGGCGCGCTCGGCCTCGCCGCGAAGGCCGCCGTCGACAAGGGGCACGCGGACGCGGTCACCGGCTTCCGCACCGAGGCGTTCGAACGCGACGACGACGGACGCCTGGTCCTGGTCGGCGAGGACGGACGCCGTCTGGACGCGGTGGACGAGGTGATCGCGCTCACCGGGTTCCGCTCCGATCTGTCCTTCCTGGACGAGCTGCGCCTGGGCCTGGACGAGCGCCTCCAGGCCCCGGTGGGACTCGCCCCGCTGATCGACCCCAACCAGCACTCCTGCGGCACCGTCTACCCGCACGGCCACCGCGAGCTCTCCCACCCCGAACAGGGCCTCTACCTGGTCGGCATGAAGTCCTACGGCCGCGCCCCCACCTTCCTGGCCATGACCGGGTACGAGCAGGTCCGCTCCGTCGCCGCGGCCATCGCCGGCGACCTCGACTCCGCCGACCGCGTCGAACTCACCCTCCCCGAGACCGGAGTCTGCGGCGGCGCGGGCCTGTTCGACACCCCCGACCCCCAGCAGACCGACGGCGGCTGCTGCGCCGCCCCGGAACCCCAGCTCGTACGGCTCACCGCGCCCGCGGCGGTGGGCGCGGCCGCCGAGGAAGCTCCGGCGGGCGGCTGCTGCGGCTCGTGACCGGCCCCAAAACCCGCGACAGCGGGGCCGCGACCGGAACAGCGGACCGGTCGCGGCCCCGCGCCGCTCTCCCCGCCCTCTGCCTGACGCAGATCGTGAGCTGGGGCATCGTCTACTACGCCTTCCCCGTCCTCAACCCACAGATCACCGCCGCGACCGGCTGGCCGGCCGGAGCGACCACGGCGGCGTTCTCGCTCGGCCTCGTCGTCTCCGCGCTCGCCGGAATCCGTGTCGGGCGCATCCTCGACCGGCGTGGCCCGCGCGCCGTCATGACGATCGGCTCGGCCATCGGCGCCACCAGCCTGCTGGTGGTCGCCACGGCTCCCAACTTGCCCGTCTTCTTCTTCGGCTGGGCCTTCGCCGGACTCGCGATGGCGGCGACCTTCTACCAGCCCGCCTTCGCCGCCCTCACCCGCTGGTGGGCCCCCGGCCACATTCGGGCCCTGACGATCGTCACCCTCGCCGGCGGCCTGGCCTCCACCGTCTTCGCGCCGTTGACCGCCCTGCTCGCCGACCACCTCTCCTGGCGCCACACCTACCTCGTACTGGCCGCCATCCTCGCCACCGTCACCATCCCCGCCCACGCTCTGGCGCTGCGTGGCCCCTGGCCCGAGGCCCCATCCACCACCGCGCTCGCGGCCACCGGAGTGTCCGGAGCCGAGCGCAGCAAGCCCTTCCTCCTGCTCGCAACCGCCTTCACGCTGTCGGCGTTCGCGATGTACGCCGTCGTCGTGGCCCTCGTCCCGCTTCTCCTGGAACGCGGCTACACGACCAGCCAAGCAGCCTGGGCTCTTGGGCTCGGCGGGGCCGGACAAACCCTCGGCCGCACCCTGTACGCCGCACTGGCCCGTCGCACCCCCGTGACGGCCCGCACGATGATCCTGATCGTTCTCGGCGGCCTCACCACCGCCGCGTTCGCCGCCACGTCGGGCCCCTACGCCTTGCTGCTCGCCGTGTCGGTCGCGGCCGGCCTGGTCCGGGGCAATCTCACCCTGCTGCAGGCCACCGCCGTCACCGACCGCTGGGGCGCCACCCACTACGGTCGGCTCTCCGGACTGCTCGCGGCCCCGGCAACCCTCGCGGCCGCCATGGCTCCCTTCGCCGGAGCGGCGCTCGCCGCGCCACTCGGGTACAGCCACCTCTTCGTGCTCCTGGCCGTCATCTCCATGACCGCCGCGTTCACCGCGGCCTGGACCACTCCTGACGCCGACAACCGGCCCAGGAGCGCGTAGGGGCCCCGCCCGCCTCCCGCGTCGTCGTGGGCGCTCCGGAACCATGTGCCTCCATGTGCGCCGGCCGTCTGACGGCTCCTCTCCGGCACGGAAAAGGGCGAGGCCCGAAGACCCCGCCCGCTACTGGTGGAACTCCGGCTCAGGGCCACACCAGGCAATACGGCTGATGCCCCGCCTCATGCAGCCGGTGGCTGAAGTCCTGCCACTCGTGCAGCAGTTGGTAGACGTTGAACGCGTCCCGGGGGCCGCCCCGGTCCGGGACGGTCGACCAGATGAACGCTGCCGCGCCCACCGCCTCCTCGCCGATGCCGCGCAGGGGATCGACGACCGTCATGGGGAGCTTGACCACCGCGTAGTCGGGGTGCAGGACGACCAGTTCCAGGGGCGGGACCTTGTGCAGGGGGACGCCCTCGATGCCCGTGAGGACCATCGCCGCCATGGTCTCCGGCTTGATCTTCGTGAACATGCCGTTCATGCCGAGCTCGTCGCCGCCGAGCTCCTCGGGGCGCATCGAGATCGGTACGCGGGCCGCGGTCGCGCCGTCGGGCGCACCGAAGTACTTGTACGTCACCCCCACCCGACCACCATTCCCGCTGCTCCCGGCCCGAAGATCGTCCACTCGGCGTTCAGTACGTCCGGCGGCCCGCTCCGGTTCACTCGGCCGGCCCTGTGTCTGACGCGGCTCCGGAGCCTCCTCCGCCTCGCGCCGGTGCCTTCCCCGCCGGGCACGTCGAGGACCCAGGTCGTCGGTCCCCTCGCCCAGTCCGCCACCGCGATGCATATCTCCACCCGACTGCTTTTCCAGAACGCGTCGCCCCCGCCGCGCAACCCGATCATCGTGTCAGTGACCTCCCCCACGGCCGCCCGCCGAAACGTGCGCTGAAACATCTGTCCGCAGGATCTCCGCAGCCTCCGACCACCCCTGGCCGCTTGAGCTGTGTGTATCAGGGCCCAGTCTCGCAGACGCCGGGGGGCCGGGGGGCCGGTTGTCCCCCGCCCCGTCCCCCCTCGCCCCTGGC
Organism: Streptomyces sp. NPDC057424; assembly: GCF_042803315.1. Taxonomy (NCBI): domain Bacteria; kingdom Bacillati; phylum Actinomycetota; class Actinomycetes; order Kitasatosporales; family Streptomycetaceae; genus Streptomyces; species Streptomyces sp. NPDC057424. Next base: position 323,044 of record NZ_JBHVCP010000002.1, on the reverse strand, counting down.
CTACCCTGAACAGGTCACTGACACCCGGAGCCCGACAGCGTCGGAGAAGGTCGGAGAAGTCGCAGGTCATGAGTGAACTGACATATCCGTATGAAGCACCGGCCTCGCAGGCTCTTTTCGACCGCGCGGCGGCCGTCACGCCCGGGGGCGTGAACTCACCGGTGCGGGCCTTCCGGGCCGTCGGCGGCACGCCGCGGTTCATGGTGTCCGGCACCGGCCCCTATCTGACCGATGCCGACGGCAGGGAGTACGTCGATCTCGTGTGCTCCTGGGGGCCCATGATCCTCGGGCACTCCCATCCCGAGGTCATCGCCGCCGTGCAGGACGCCGTCTCCCGCGGTACGTCCTTCGGTACGCCCGGTGAGGGCGAGGTCGCGCTCGCCGAGGAGATGACCGCCCGGGTCGCGCCACTGGAGCAGGTGCGGCTCGTGTCCAGCGGGACCGAGGCGACGATGTCCGCCATCCGGCTCGCGCGCGGGTTCACGCAGCGCACCAAGGTGATCAAGTTCGCCGGGTGCTACCACGGGCACGTCGACTCGCTGCTCGCCGCGGCCGGCAGCGGCGTCGCCACCTTCGCGCTGCCCGACACCCCGGGCGTCACCGGCGCCCAGGCCGGCGACACCATCGTCCTGCCGTACAACGACCTCGACGCCGTACGCGAGGCCTTCCGGGCCCACCCCGGCGAGGTCGCCTGCGTGATCACCGAGGCCTCCCCGGGCAACATGGGCGTCGTACCGCCCGCCGACGGGTTCAACCAGGGCCTGAAGGACCTCTGCGCCGAGAACGGCGCCCTCTACGTGTCGGACGAGGTCATGACCGGCTTCCGGACCAGCCGCGCCGGGTGGTTCGGGGTCGACGGCGTCGTCCCGGACCTGATGACCTTCGGCAAGGTCATGGGCGGCGGCTTCCCCGCGGCGGCCTTCGGCGGGCGCGCGGACGTCATGGCGCACCTCGCCCCGGCCGGGCCCGTCTACCAGGCCGGCACGCTCTCCGGTAACCCCGTCGCCACCGCCGCCGGGCTCGCCCAGCTGCGGCTCCTCGACGACGCCGCCTACGCCAAGGTCGACGCCGTGTCGAAGGAGATCCAGGGGCTCGTCACCGAGGCCCTGGCCAAGGAGGGCGTCGCGCACCGGCTGCAGACCGCCTCCAACATGTTCTCCGTGTTCTTCACCGACCGTCCCGTGCGGAACTACGAGGACGCCAAGGCGCAGGAGTCCTTCCGCTTCACCGCGTTCTTCCACTCGCTGCTCGCCAGCGGCGTCTACCTGCCGCCGTCCTCCTTCGAGTCGTGGTTCGTGTCGACCGCGCACGACGAGCGGGCCGTGCAGCGGATCGCCGACGCCCTTCCGGCGGCGGCCCGGGCGGCCGCGGAGGCGACGGCATGAGCGACCAGCGGAACAACAGCGCCCAGGACATCACCGTCGTCCACCTCATGCGACACGGCGAGGTCGCCAACCCGGACGGCATCCTCTACGGCCGCCTCCCGGGCTACCACCTCTCCGACCTGGGCCGCCGCATGGCCGACCGGGTCGCCGAGCACCTGTCCGGCCGCGATGTGACGCACGTCGTCGCCTCGCCGCTGGAGCGGGCGCAGGAGACGGCCGAGCCGATCGCCAAGGCGCACGGGCTCGGCCTCGCCACGGATGAGCGGCTGATCGAGGCCGAGAACATCTTCCAGGGCAAGACGTTCGGCGTCGGGGACGGGGCGCTGCGCAAGCCCGGCAACTGGAAGCACCTGGTCAACCCGTTCCGGCCGTCCTGGGGCGAGCCGTACCTGGACCAGGTCGTCCGCATGATGAGCGCGATGAGTGCGGCGAAGGACAAGGCCCGGGGGCACGAGGCGGTCGTGGTCAGCCACCAGCTGCCCATCTGGATCGTCCGGTCGTACGTGGAGCGCCGCCGCCTCTGGCACGATCCGCGCAAGCGCCAGTGCACGCTCGCCTCGCTGACGACCTTCACGTACCGGGGCGACCGGATCGTCTCCGTCGGCTACGCCGAGCCGGCCCGCGACCTCGTCCCGGCCCACCTCCTCGCCGGTGCGAAGCCGGTGAAGGGCCAGGGCAAGGCGTTCGGCGCGTAGTCGCGCGGGCCCGGCCCGGGCGTTCGGCAGGCGCGTGAGCGCTTGCCGTTCGCCCCCTTCTGATCGTTTACGACTCTTTCGTTACGGAATCTGCAAATATCAGCGGAACCTCCGCGTTCGTCACGTCCTCTCACTGGGTGACCAGCACGACGTGACGAATCGGGGATGCCATGCGCGCTCTCTCCCGCAGGGGAATGCTCGGACTCGGCGCGGGAGCCGCCGCTGTCTCGCTCACCGGATGCGGCGGTCTCATGGGCTCGGACGACTCCGGCCGCGCCGGCGGTTCCGGCGGCGACTCCGCACAGGGCGGATCGAAGTCCAAGCCCGAGCCCACCGCCCGCCCCATCGGCGACGGCTCCACCTCCCACACCGGCAAGCAGCCCCGCCAGCCCGGCAAGCCCGAGCCGCTTGAGCCGGGCCAGACCCCGCCGCAGTTCGTCGTGTTCTCCTGGGACGGCGCCGGAGAGGTCGGCAACGGCCTCTTCCCGCGCTTCCTGGACCTCGCCGAGGAGCACGGCGCGAGCATGACCTTCTTCCTGTCGGGGCTGTACCTGCTGCCCGAGTCGAAGAAGCGCCTCTACGACCCGCCGAACAACCCGCGCGGCGCCTCCGACATCGGCTACCTCACCGACGCGCACATCAAGGACACCCTGAAGAACGTCCACCGCGCCTGGCTGGAGGGCCACGAGATCGGCACCCACTTCAACGGGCACTTCTGTGGCGAGTCCCACGGCTCGGTCAAGAACTGGACGCCCCGGCAGTGGCGCAGCGAGATCGACCAGGCGAAGTCGTTCGTGAAGGAGTGGCGCACCAACACCGGCTGGACCGACCTGCCCGCGCTGCCGTTCGACTACGACAAGGAACTCGTCGGCGGCCGTACGCCCTGCCTGCTCGGCCAGGACAACCTGCTGCCCACCGCCCGCGAGCTCGGCTGGCGCTACGACGCCTCCTCGCCCGGCGGCCTCCAGGTGTGGCCCGCCAAGCGCCAGGGCATATGGGACCTGCCCCTGCAGCAGATACCTTTCCCCGGCCGCGGCTTCGAGGTCCTGTCGATGGACTACAACATGCTGGCCAACCAGTCCCTGAACTCCACGAAGGCCCCGGCCCACAACTACCCGGGCTGGCGTGAGCAGTCGGCGCAGGCGTACATCCAGGGATTCAAGCGAGCATACGAGACAAACCGGGCGCCTCTCTTCATCGGCAACCACTTCGAGCAGTGGAACGGCGGCATCTACATGGACGCCGTCGAGGAGTCCTTCAAGCACATCGCGCGCGAGAAGGAGAAGGGCGCGGATGTGCGTCTGGTCTCCTTCCGCCAGTTCACCGACTGGCTCGACGCGCAGAAGCCCGAGGTGCTCGCCAAGCTCCGCACGCTCGGCGTCGGGCAGCAGCCGGCCGGTGGCTGGCGGGAGTTCACCGGCCAGACGTCCACGCCCAGCGGAGACACCTCGCGGAACGCCGCCTGAAATGCGGTTTTCCGCCCGCAAGGGGGGTGGGCGAGAGTCCCAGAACGGGCATGCGAAACTTTTCACATGAGTGCCGCCAGCCGTGCCCCCCTGCGCTCGAACCGCGCCCGCCGTGTCCGCCGTCACGCCGCGCTGACCGCCGGTCTCGCCGCGGCCGCGCTGCTCGTCTCCGCGTGCGGCTCCGGCGGCACCTCCGGCGGAGGCGGCAACACCAACTTCGTCACCGGCACCGACGGCATCGCCACGGCCGCCAAGGGCGAGCGCACCCCGGCACCCGACCTGTCCGGCAGGACCATCACCGGCAAGACCCTCGACGTCGCCGACTACAAGGGCAAGGTCGTCGTCCTCAACGTGTGGGGATCCTGGTGCAACCCCTGCCGCGCCGAGGCCAAGTACTTCGCGAAGGTCTCCAAGGCGTACGCCGGCAAGGGCGTGCAGTTCGTCGGCATCAACACCCGGGACACCAACCTGAAGTCCGCCACCGCCTTCGAGGAGGACTTCGGGATCCCCTACCCGAGCCTGTACGACCCGACCGGAAAGCTGATGCTCCGCTTCGAGAGGGGCACGCTCAACCCGCAGACGGTCCCCTCCACGCTCGTGCTCGACCGGGACGGGAAGATCGCGGCCCGCTCGCTGTCCGCCCTCAGCGAGGAACGGCTGCTGAAGATGCTCAAGCCGGTCGTCGCGGAGAAGTGACGTGAGCGCAGTCACCACGCTCGCCGCGGTCGCGGACCCCAACGGCACGGTACTCAACGGCGCCCTGCTGGTGGCCCTGCCGATCGCGCTGCTCGGCGGCCTCGTCTCCTTCTTCTCGCCGTGCGTGCTGCCGCTGGTGCCCGGTTACCTCTCCTACGTCACCGGAGTCAGCGGCACCGACCTGGCCGAGGCACGGCGCGGGCGGATGGTCGCCGGGGCCTCGCTGTTCGTGCTCGGCTTCACGGCCGTCTTCGTCTCCGGCGGGGCCTTCTTCGGATACTTCGGCCAGACACTCCAGGACGAGCGGGGCGTGCTGACCAAGGTCCTGGGGGTCTTCATGATCCTCATGGGCGTCTTCTTCATGGGGCTGATGCCCTGGCTCACGCAGCGCGAGTTCCGTTTCCACAAGAAGCCGGCGGCCGGTCTGGCCGGCGCCCCCGTGCTCGGTGCGCTGTTCGGCATCGGCTGGACGCCCTGCATCGGCCCGACCCTGGCCGCCGTGCAGACCCTCGCCCTGGACCAGGGCAGCGCGGGCCGCGGCGCCGTCCTGACCATCGCGTACTGTCTGGGCCTGGGCGTGCCGTTCGTGCTCGCCGCGGTCGCCTTCCGCAAGGCCCTCGGAGCCTTCGGCTGGATCAAGCGCCACTACGTCTGGGTGATGCGGGTCGGCGGCACCATGATGATCGTGACCGGTCTGCTGCTGCTGACCGGCGCGTGGGACCGCATCGTGCAGGAGATGCAGGTCTGGTCCGACGGCTTCACTGTGGGGATCTGATCGATGAGCAAGACCACCGCCTCCGACCCGTCCCCGTCCGCCGCCGAGGACCAGGAGCTGGGCGACGCCGGCTCCCAGCTGTCCACCGCCCCCAAGGAGGAGGCGCCGCACCTGCCCGCCCTGGGCGTCATCGGCTGGGCCCGCTGGTTCTGGCGGCAGTTGACCTCCATGCGGGTCGCCCTGCTGCTGCTCCTGCTGCTCTCGCTCGGCGCGATCCCCGGCTCGCTGATCCCGCAGACCGGCCAGGACGAGACGAAGGTCGCCGACTTCCGCGAGGCGCATCCCACCCTCTCGGACGTCTACGACAAGATCGGCATGTTCCACGTCTACAGCTCGGTGTGGTTCTCCGCGATCTACATCCTGCTGTTCGTCTCCCTCATCGGCTGCATCGTGCCTCGCACCTGGCAGTTCGTGGGCCAGCTGCGCGGCCGTCCGCCGGGCGCGCCCAAGCGCCTGACCCGGCTGCCCGCGCACACCACCTGGCGCACCACGGCCGAACCCGAGCAGGTCCGCGAGGCGGCCCTGGCCCTGCTGAAGAAGCGCCGCTTCCGCGCCCACGTCACCGGGGATGCCGTCGCCGCCGAGAAGGGCTACCTGCGCGAGGTGGGCAACCTCGCCTTCCACATCGCCCTCATCGTGATGCTGATCGCCTTCGCCTGGGGCCAGCTCTTCAAGTCCGAGGGCAACAAGCTCGTCGTCGAGGGCGACGGCTTCTCCAACACCCTCACCCAGTACGACGACTTCAAGTCCGGCAACCTCTTCACGTCCGACGACCTGGTGCCGTTCAGCTTCAACCTGAAGAAGTTCACCGGCACCTACGAGCGCACCGGCCCCAACAAGGGCACCCCGCGCGTCTACCGGGCCGACCTCACCTACAGCTCGGGCGCCTTCGGCAAGGACGAGAACACCACCGTCCGGGTGAACCACCCGCTGGAGATCGGCGACTCCAAGGTCTACCTCGTCAGCCACGGCTACGCACCCGTCATCACCGTCCGCGACGCCAAGGGCAAGGTCGTCTTCGACGACGCCGTACCGCTGCTGCCGCTGGACGCCAACGTCACCTCCTCCGGTGTCGTCAAGGTCCTCGACGGCTACCGCAACACCCAGGGCAAGAAGGAACAGCTCGGCTTCAACGCGTTCTTCGTGCCGACCTTCGGCGGCTCCGCCAGCGGCACGATGCTGTCGCAGTTCCCGGCGCTGGACAGTCCGCTGCTCGCGCTGTCCGCCTACCACGGCGACCTGGGAGCCGACTCGGGCATCCCGCAGAGCGTGTACCAGATGGACAAGAGCAACATGAAGGAGTTCAAGGACTCCGAGGGCAAGCTCTTCAAGAAGCTGCTGCGGCCCGGCGAGACCATGAAGCTCCCGAACGGCGCCGGTACGGTCACCTTCGGCAAGGACATCAAGGAGTGGGCCGGCTTCCAGGTCGTCCAGCAGCCCGGCAGCGGCTGGGCGCTGGCCGGTGCCCTCGCCGCGATCGGCGGCCTCGCCGCCTCCCTGTTCATCCAGCGCCGCCGCGTCTGGGTGCGCGCGGTCTGGGGCGCCGACGGCGTCACCGTCGTCGAGATGGCCGGCCTCGGCCGCAGCGAGTCCGCCAAGGTCCCCGAAGAACTGGGCGACCTCGCCGGCACCCTCTACGAGCAGGCACCGGGCGCGCCCGGCCCCGACGACCCCGCAGATTCCCCCGACACCGACCAGGAGCCGGGTACCGAAACCCCCGTACCTGCCGAAGGGGCTGAGAAGTGACTCTCGCCGCCGCCACCAACGAAAACCTCGCGGAGATCAGCAATGTGCTGATCTACTCCGCGATGGCCGTCTACACCCTGGCCTTCTTCGCGTACATCGCCGAATGGCTCTTCGGCAGCCGCAGCAAGGTCGCCCGGACCGCCGCCGCGCTCACCACCGAGCCGGACGCCAGGAAGGCACCGGCCGTCACCGTGAACCAGGCCGGCGGCACCGCCGTGCTGGAGCGGCCGAAGGTCACCGTGCGGGCCGCCGCCGGTCAGCGCGACGTGCCGGACGGCCCCGGGGCGCACGGCGGGGACGCGCAGGGTGACCTGTACGGCCGGATCGCCATCTCCCTCACGGTGCTCGCCTTCCTGATCGAGTTCGGCGGTGTCCTGACCCGCGCCCTGTCGGTGGAGCGGGCCCCGTGGGGCAACATGTACGAGTTCAACATCACGTTCTCCACGGTCGCCGTCGGCGTGTACCTCGGGCTGCTGGCGCTGAAGAAGAACGTGCGCTGGCTCGGCCTGTTCCTGATCACCTCGGTCCTGCTCGACCTGGGCCTGGCGGTCACGGTCCTCTACACCGCCAGCGACCAGCTGGTCCCGGCGCTGCACTCGTACTGGCTGTACATCCACGTCTCCACGGCGATCTTCTGCGGCGCGGTCTTCTACGTGGGCGCGGTCGGCACGATCCTGTACCTCTTCAAGGACTCCTACGAGAGCAAGCTCGCGAGCGGCGGCACGCCCGGCACCTTCGCGACCTCCGTCCTGGAGCGGCTGCCCTCCTCGGCCTCCCTCGACAAGTTCTCCTACCGCGTCAACGCGGCCGTCTTCCCGCTGTGGACGTTCACGATCATCGCGGGCGCCATCTGGGCCGGCGACGCCTGGGGCCGCTACTGGGGCTGGGACCCGAAGGAGACCTGGTCCTTCATCACCTGGGTCGCCTACGCCGGCTACCTGCACGCCCGCGCCACCGCCGGCTGGAAGGGCCGCAAGGCCGCCTACCTGGCCCTGATCGCCTTCGGCTGCTGGCTGTTCAACTACTACGGCGTGAACATCTTCGTCTCCGGCAAGCACTCGTACGCGGGCGTCTAGGCCCCGCCGGGCACCTCACCGCCGGAGGGCGGGAGCGCGGTCCGCGACCGACACGATGATGTCGCGCAGCCGGTCGGCGTACAGCCGCAGGTTCTTGTGCGCGACATCGGTGTCGGGGTAGCGGGCCGCGAACCACAGCCCCTCGTGGAGCCGGGTGACCCAGGCGCAGACCTGGTCGCCGTACGACACCCGGATCAGGCCGTAGGCGTTGCGCTCGGTCCAGCCGGCGGACTCGGGGATGCCGCGGGCGTCGGCGAACGACACGATCGAGTACATGTCGGGGGACGTCGGCCGGAAGTCCGCGCCGAGCAGCCGCAGCACCCGGGCCAGCGGCATCCGGGCCAGCGGCCGGGTGGCGTGCAGGGCGGCGCGTACGGTCTTCAGCGCGGCGGGGAAGTCGGGCGTCTCGGCGACCGGCACCTCGATCGGCGCGCCGCCGACGTACCAGCCCACCGAGTCCGAGTACGCGGACTTCGCCCGGGTGTGGAAGGGCACCACCGTCCGGTAGACGGGCTCACCGCCGATCTCGTGGACGATCAGGGCCGTCGCGGCCAGCAGCCCGACCAGGGAACCGCCGTAGGGGCGGCAGTACGCCTCGAAGGCGGCGGCGGCGTCCGCGTCCACGAGCATCTCGCGCATGAGCTTCTGCGTCGGCAGCCCGCCGCCGGGCTCCAGCCCGAGGTCGACGGGGAAGCCCGGCAGCCGCCCGTCGCAGCGCCGGATGAACTCCCGCCAGCGGGCGACGATCTCGTGGTCCGCGTCGAGCCGGTCCGCGTCCGCCCGCTCGGCCTCGCAGAAGTCGACGTAGCTGGAGACCGGGGACTGCTCCGGGGCGCGGCCCGTGAGGTGACCGGCGTACAGCTCCTGGATCTCCGCCGGGATGCGGTAGATGGAGAACGCGTCGACGTTGCTGTGGTCGAAGGCCATGTACACGCTGGTGGAGTCGTCCCGGACGACGGCCGTGTAGATGAGGTTCGGCCAGCGCAGCGCGTCGGCGGTGGTGTCGAAGCGGTCCTGGAGGTGCTGGGCCAGGGCCGCCGGGTCGGTGAACTCACCGGCGTCCTCGCGGTGCAGGGAGACGGAGGCCGGGTCGAGGGTGAAGCGGCGGAGCGAGTCGCCCGGGCCGCCCGCCCAGCGGAAGCCGCTGCGCAGCGTCTCGTGCCGCAGCGTCCAGCCGCGCAGCGCCTCCCCGAGGGCGTCCAGGTCGACCCGGCCCGGGAGGTCGAAGGCCGCGCCGATCCAGGTCGGCACGAACAGCCCGTCCTCGCGCACCGACCGTGCCGTCCGCAGATGTGACTCCTGGATGTAGGCGGGCGGCCTGGAGTCCTCCGGCAGGGCCTTCGCCGTCGCGACGGTCGCCGGACTGAGCGTCCATTCGACGAGTCGTCCAGGCCGGACCTCGCAGCGCTGGATGTCGGTCATTCGCACGGGGCGTCTCCGTTCGCAGGTGGGACAGACCCGATCAAGGGAATGCCGAGCCGGCCACCGGCCACACCGCGTGTCGCGACATTTCAGGAGAACGGATGGCGTCTCGAACGGCGATACGGGGCCTGTCCGGTGTGCTCAGTTGACGCCGATGTCCTCGTGCCAGAGCGCGGGGTGTTCCGCGATGAAGCCGCGCATCAGCCCGGCGCACTCGGCGTCGTCCAACAGCACGATCTCCACACCGTGTTCGGCCAGCCAGTCGTGGCCGCCGTGGAAGGTGACCGCCTCGCCGATCACCACCCTGGAGATGCCGAACTGCCGCACCAGACCGGAGCAGTACCAGCACGGGGACAAGGTCGTCACCATCGTCGTGCCCCGGTAGGAGCGCTGCCGTCCGGCCGCGCGGAAGGCCGCCGTCTCCGCGTGCAGGGACGGATCGCCGTCCTGGACGCGGCGGTTGTGGCCGCGGCCCAGCAGGGTGCCGTCGGCGCCGTACAGCGCGGCACCGATCGGGATGCCGCCCTCGGCGAGCCCGGTACGGGCCTCCTCGACGGCGGTCGTGAGCCATGTGCGTGCCCGTGCCCGGTCCATGACCTCATCCATGACCCCTCCTCGCCCCTCTGTAACCTGGCCCGATCATCGCCGCGCGGGCGGCGCCGGGCCCCCTCCTGACGCCGGTCCGGGCCCCCTCAGCCCTGCCTCTCCAGCACCGCGTAGTCGGCGAAGCAGCGCCGGTAGCGCAGGTGGCGGGTCTTCTGGGTGTGCCGGCGCTGCCACTCCTCGACCTCGGCCGGTGCCGAACGGAGCCCGGAACCGGCTCCGCAGTCCGCGTCGTCGCCCGAGACGCAGCGGGCCTCGTACTCGGGCAGGGCCGACGCGTCCTGCACGATCGTGTACGGCACGTACCGGAAGATCCTGCGGCCGGCCGGTTCCCCACCGTGTTCCCTGTTCTGGTGCTGGCGCAGCAGAACGTTCGCGTCCGTCACGGCGCTTCCGTCGAACGCGGCCCGCGCGGTGTCCCTCCGGGCTGCCAGCTCCTCGCATGCCGCGCACCCGGGCACGGGGACCGGGGGCCGGGCCGGATCCGCCGACAGCCCTTCCCTGGAACGGTCGTTGGCCGCGCGCACGCCCGCGCTCAGCCGTTCCTCCGGCGTCGCCTCGCGGATCCTCGCCGGGTCCGCCTGCCACTCGCGGCCGCCGCCGACCGGGCGCAGCATCACGTACGGGCCGGTCCTGTCCTGGTACTCGCCGACCTTGTGCGTCTGGGGGTCGTAGACGAGCGTTCCCGGTTCCATCGCGTACTCCTTCGTCACTCTGGGTGTGGTGAGCGTTGCGCAGGGGAACGGTCCGGATCAATGCTTGGCGTGTGACACCGGTGCACTGTCACGGAGGGGGATGCCGTGAGCCGACGGAACGGCGGGGCGGAGTCGGGGGCGAGCACGGCCGCCGTGTTCGGCGAGGTGCTGCGGCACTTCCGCGAGGTGGCGCTGCTCACGCAGGAGGGGCTGGCGCGGCAGATCCCGTGCGACCGCTCGCACGTGGCGCGGGTGGAGGCCGGTACGAGGGTTCCGCAGGACACGTTCGCCAAGACCTGCGACGAACTGCTCGGTACGGGTGGGGTGTTGCTTCGGCTGTGGGGGCGGATCGACTGGTATCCGCAGGTGGAGCATCCTGACTGGTTCCGGCGGCGGGCGGAGATGGACCAGGAGGCCGTCACTTTGCGGGAGTACCAGGAGCGTGTCATCCCGGGGTTGTTGCAGACGTCGGACTACGCCCGGGCGCTGTCCTCGCGCTACGTGAGCGGGGTGGACCTGGAGGAACGTGTCCGAGCCCGGATGAGCCGACAGCAGCGCTTCCTCGCCGACGGCGGTCCGCTGTACGTCGTTGTCCTCGACGAGAGCTGCCTGCGCAACGTGGTCGGTGGTCCGGCTGTCATGCGGGACCAGTGCGCGCACTTGCTCGGCGTCGCGCAGCGCCCCAATATCCGTATTCAGGTCGCGCCCGCAGGGCCGCTCGAAATCGTCCGTCCCAGCGGCTCCATGTCGCTGATCACGCTGCCCGAAGGCCGTCAGTGGCTCTACTCGGAGTCCCTCGACCGTGGCCACTTCACGAACGATCCGGCCGTCTACGAGCGCTATAACCAGTTCTATGATGTGCTCAGGGCGGACACCCTGTCAGCTCCCCAGTCCGCCGCTCTGATCCACGAGGCGATGGAGAGGTACGAGCGCTATGGACCGGAACGAGTTCGGCACAGTGGCCTGGGTCAAGAGCAGCTACAGCGACGGCAACGGCGGCAACTGCATAGAAATAGCCCCCGGTTTCCCCGAATCCGTCCCCGTCCGCGACAGCAAGACTCCTGACGGTCCGATCCTGCTCGTGGGCCGGTCCGCCTGGTCCGCGTTCACCGCCGCTCTCTGAGCGCTACTCGTCGCGCTTGCGCTCGTCCGGGTCGGCGTCCTTGTCCTCGTCGAGGGACTTCAGGAAGTCGGGGTTGTCGTCGGGCGCGACCCACTGGCGGGACCGGCCGCCGCCGCGCGCACCGGACCAGCCCTCGGCGGCCGGGCTCCGCTTCTTGCCGGCGATCAGCCAGGAGATCGAGCCGACGAGCGGAAACACCAGCACGAGGAGCGCCCACAGCGGCTTGGGCATGTGGCGGATGTCGTCGTCCTTCGTGCTGATGCAGTCGATGAACGCGTACACGCTGAGCGCCAGCGGCACGAGGAACATCAGTACCCGGAGCATGCGCGGCCTCTCAGCGAAATCGGGTGGGCGGTTCAGGGTCAGAGTAGCCGCTCGGGGATACTGGACCCCATGGCTTACGACGATCTTCGCTCCCTGCTCAGGGCGCTGGAGCGCGAGGGCGACCTCAAGCGCATCAAGGCCGAGGTGGACCCGTACCTGGAGGTCGGGGAGATCGTCGACCGGGTGCAGAAGTCCGGCGGCCCCGCCCTGCTCTTCGAGAACGTGCGCGGGTCGCGCATGCCGCTCGCGATGAACGTGTTCGGCACGGACCGGCGGCTGCTGAAGGCGCTGGGCCTGAAGTCGTACGCGGAGATCTCGGAGAGGATCGGCGGGCTGCTGAAGCCCGAACTGCCGCACGGGTTCGTCGGCGTGCGCGAGGCCTTCGGGAAACTCGGCGCGATGACGCACGTACCGCCGAAGAAGGTGAAGGACGGCCCGGTGCACGACGTCGTCCTGACCGGGGACGATGTCGACCTGGACCAGCTGCCCGCCCTCTTCACCTGGCCGAAGGACGGCGGGTCGTTCTTCAATCTGGGGCTGACCCACACCAAGGACCCGGAGAGCGGCGTCCGCAACCTCGGCCTGTACCGGCTCCAGCGGCACGACAAACGCACCATCGGTATGCACTGGCAGATCCACAAGGACAGCCGGAACCACTACCAGGTGGCCGCGCGCAGGGGTGAGCGGCTGCCCGTCGCGATCGCCTTCGGGTGCCCGCCCGCCGTGACGTACGCCTCCACCGCGCCGCTGCCCGGGGACATCGACGAGTACCTGTTCGCCGGGTTCCTCGCGGGCAAGCGGATCGAGATGGTCGACTGTAAGACCGTGCCGCTCCAGGTGCCGGCGCAGGCCGAGGTCGTGATCGAGGGCTGGCTGGAGCCGGGCGAGATGCTCCCCGAGGGTCCCTTCGGCGACCACACCGGCTTCTACACGCCGCAGGAGCCCTTCCCGGCGCTGAAGATCGACTGCGTGACGATGCGGAAGCGGCCCCTGCTCCAGTCGATCGTCGTGGGCCGCCCTCCGACGGAGGACGGGCCCCTGGGCCGGGCGACGGAGCGCTTCTTCCTGCCGCTGCTGAAGATCATCGTGCCGGACATCGTGGACTACCACCTGCCGGAGGCGGGCGGCTTCCACAACTGCGCGATCGTCTCGATCGACAAGAAGTACCCGAAGCACGCGCAGAAGGTGATGCACGCCGTCTGGGGTGCGCACATGATGTCCCTGACCAAATTGATCGTGGTCGTCGACTCCGACTGCGACGTGCACGATCTGCACGAGGTCGCCTGGCGGGCGCTGGGCAACACGGACTACGCCCGCGACCTGTCGATCGTCGAGGGCCCCGTCGACCACCTCGATCATGCCTCCTACCAGCAGTTCTGGGGCGGCAAGGCCGGTATCGACGCGACGAAGAAGTGGCCCGAGGAGGGCTACACGCGCGACGGAGGCTGGCCCGACATGGTGGAGTCCGATCCGGAGACCGCGGCGAAGGTGGACCGCCGCTGGAAGGAGTACGGACTGTGACCTCCGCTTCCGCCGCGATCCCGCAGCAGCCAGGACGCACGAAGGCCTTCCTCCGGCTGGTGATGATCGAGCACTCGGTCTTCGCGCTGCCCTTCGCCTATATCGCCGCGCTCACGGCGATGTTCCAGTGGGACAGGAACATCCACTGGGGCCGGCTGCTGCTGGTCACCGTCTGCATGGTGGGCCTGCGCACCTTCGCGATGGCGGTCAACCGGATCATCGACCGCGAGATCGACGCGAGGAATCCGCGTACGGCGCAGCGCGAGCTGGTGACGGGCGCGATGTCGGTGAAGCACGCCTGGACGGGTGCGCTGATCGCCCTGGCCGTGTTCCTCGGCGCTGCGGCCCTGCTGAACCCGCTGTGCCTGGCGCTGGCCCCCATCGCGGTGGTCCCGATGGTGGTCTACCCGTACGGCAAGCGGTTCACGAACTTCCCGCAGGCCATCCTCGGCCTCGCCCAGGCGATGGGCCCGGTCGGCGGCTGGCTGGCGATCTCGGGCTCCTGGTCCTGGGACGCGGTGCTCCTCGGTCTCGCCGTCGGCATCTGGATCGGCGGCTTCGACCTGATCTACGCCTGCCAGGACGTGGAGACCGACCGCGAGATCGGCGTCATGTCCGTCCCGGCCCGCTTCGGCATCCCGGCGGCCGTCTGGGGCGCGCGGGTCTGCCACGCGGTGACGACGGCCCTGTTCGTCTGGTACGCCCTAGCCACCGACGCCGGTGCCTTCTTCTGGCTGGGCCTGCTGATCGTCGCCGCCGCGTTCCTCTACGAGCACTCGATCGTCCGCCCCCACGACCTGTCCCGCGTGAACCGCGCGTTCTTCAGCGTCAACGGCTTCATCGGCATCGCCCTGTTCGTGTGCGCGCTGCTGGATCTGCTGGTGCGTGGTCTCACCGTGTGAGCGCGGGCGGTGCTGCCGGGTCGCGGCGGAACACGAACGCCGCCGCCACCCCCGCCAGCAGGCCCAGCAGATGGCCCTGCCAGCTGACGCCCGTCTGGGTCGGGGCCAGGCCCGCCAGGATCGAGCCGCCCCAGATCGCGGCGATCAGGACGCCCGCCAGGACGCCCCAGGGGCGGCGCTCGACGAAGCCGCTGACCAGGAGGAAGCCGAAGAGGCCGAAGATCAGGCCGGAGGCGCCCGCGGTGTTGGTGTGGGCGGGGGCTATGAGCCAGACACCCAGGCCGTCCACGACGATGATCAGCGCGCACACGAGCAGGAACCGGCGCAGGCCCGCGAGCGCGGCGAGGAAGCCGAGGACCAGCAGCGGCACGGTGTTCGCCGCCAGATGGGCGAAGCCGAAGTGGATGAAGGAGGAGGGGACGACATCGACCAGCTCGGACGGGTCGCGCGGGGTGACGCCGAAGCCGTCCAGCGCATGGCCCGTGGCCGTGTCCACCACTTCCAGCAGCCACAGCAGCGCGACCCAGGCCAGCATCAGCTTGCCCGCGGCCAGCGCGCGGTCGCTCTGTGACCACCCGGCTTTCGGATTCGACATGGCGACCCCCAGTGCTCGCTCATCCCCTCAGTGCAACGGCCCGCACCCCTTGGCCGGTTCCCACCCTGCGACGCCGGATAGGCTCGGTGTCGTGAACCCAGTCAAGCCAGGCGAGATGCCGCGTACGCCTTGGATCGTAGGGGTGTCCGGCGCCTCCGGCACCCCGTACGCCGCTGCCGTGCTGCGGGCTCTTCTCGCCGCCGGGGAGAGCGTCGACCTCGTGGTGTCCCGGGCCTCCCGGCTCACCCTGCTGGACGAGACAGGGATCTCCTTCCGGGACGCCCACTGGCAGTCTGACCTGCGGGAATGGCTGTCCCGGGGTGCCGATGGCAAGCCGGACACCTTCTCCGTCGACATCGGCGCCGTACGGCACTGGAGCGCCGGCGACCTGGCCGCCGGGCCCTCCTCGGGGTCGTACCCCACCAAGGGCATGCTCATCGTGCCCGCCTCGACGGCGAACGTGGCCGGAGTCGCGCTCGGTCTGTCGAAGGACCTGCTGCAACGGGCGGCGAGCGTGACCCTCAAGGAGGGCCGCAAGCTGATCGTGGCCGTACGGGAGACCCCGCTGAACGGCCAGACCCTGCGGCATCTGGTCACCCTCGACGACGCGGGCGCGACGGTGGTGCCCGCCTCACCCGCCTTCTACGCGGGCGCGACGCACATCCAGGACCTGGTGGACTTCGTCGCCGGACGCGTACTCGACGCGGCGGGCGTGCCGCACGGTCTCTACCGCCGTTGGCAGGGTGAACTCGGCGGCGGTGCACACCGCGACGGCTGAGCAGCACCCGAACCTCATCGGACTCAACGACAACTTCAGCGGAAGGCTTCGATCGCAATGGACGCGGTGGACAGGCAGCTCATCCAGGCCCTGAGGGAGAACGGCCGGGCCTCCTACGCGGAGCTGGGACGCCTCGTCGGACTGTCGGGACCCAGTGTCACCGACCGCATCAACCGGCTGGAGGCGGCCGGTGTCATCACCGGCTACCGGGCCACCGTCGACGCCGCCTCGCTCGGCCTCGGCGTCACCGCCCTGATCGGCATCTCGCTCTCCGACGCCACCGACCACGAGGACGTGGCGCAGCGGCTGAAGGACCTCTCGGAGATCGAGGACTGCTGGTTCATCGCGGGCGACGACTCGTACATGCTCAAGGTGCGGGCGGCGGACGTGGACGGCCTGGAGAGGATGATCCGGCGGCTCAGCGGGATCGAGGGCGTCTCCCGGACGCGTACGACCATCGTGCTCTCCACGAAGTGGGAGAACCGGGTCGGAGAGCTGCCCGAAGAAGAGTAGGCCCGAAGGGCCGTCTGGGGGCACCTCCCGCCCGAAGGGTGGGGGCGTACGGTTGGGACGTCGTCGTAGAAAGGTGTGGGCATGGATCTCGGGCTCAAGCGCGAGCTGGAGGAGAAGGTCAGGGCGGGTGTCCGCCTGACCCGTGAGGACGGCATCGCGCTGTACGAGTCGGACGACCTGGCCTGGCTCGGCGGCCTCGCGCACGAGGTGCGGACGCGCAAGAACGGCGACGTCGTGCACTTCAACGTCAACCGGCACCTCAACATGACCAACGTGTGCACGGCCTCCTGCGCGTACTGCTCCTTCCAGCGCAAGCCGGGGGAGAAGGACGCGTACACGATGCGCATCGAGGAGGCCGTCAAGCTCGCCAAGGCGATGGAGGGCGAGAACCTCACCGAGCTGCACATCGTCAACGGGCTGCACCCGAACCTGCCGTGGCGGTACTACCCCCGGTCGCTGAGCGAGCTGAAGAAGGCGCTGCCCGGCGTCTCGCTCAAGGCGTTCACGGCCACCGAGATCCACCACTTCGAGACGATCTCCGGGATGCCGGCCTCCGAGATCCTCGACGAGCTGATCGAGGCCGGTCTGGAGTCGCTGACCGGTGGCGGTGCGGAGATCTTCGACTGGGAGGTCCGGCAGCACATCGTCGACCACCGCACCCACTGGGAGGACTGGTCGCGCATCCACCGGCTCGCGCACGAGAAGGGTCTGAAGACCCCGTGCACGATGCTGTACGGGCACATCGAGGAGCCCCGTCACCGGGTGGACCACGTGCTGCGGCTGCGCGAGCTGCAGGACGAGACCGGCGGCTTCCAGGTCTTCATTCCGCTGCGGTACCAGCACGACTTCGTCGACATGCAGGACGGCAAGGTGCGCAATCGGCTCCAGGCGCGGACGCAGATGGCGACGGGGGCCGAGGCGCTGAAGACCTTCGCCGTGTCGCGGCTGCTGTTCGACAACGTGCCGCACGTGAAGGTCTTCTGGGTCATGCACGGTGTGCAGACGGCGCAGCTCGCGCTGCAGCACGGTGCGGACGACATGGACGGTTCGGTCGTCGAGTACAAGATCACGCATGACGCGGACAACTACGGGACGCCGAACAAGCTGACGCGCGAGGATCTGCTCGACCTCATTCGTGATGCCGGGTTCCGGCCTGTGGAGCGGAACACCCGGTACGAGATCATCCGGGAGTACGACGGGCCCGATCCCTCGCTTCGCGAGGCGCCACAGCCTATGCGGGTCTGACGGCGGGTGCGGGTGCGGGTGCGGGTGCGTGGGGGCTGATCGCGCGGTTCCCCCCGCGCCCTGTCGTAATAGCTACAATCGCTCCATGCCCCTTACCTTCACGCTGGCCCCCGCCGTCACCCCCGCGCTGCGTGACGGTCTGCTGGATCTCTGGACCGATGTCTCCAACGCCGGCGGCGCCGTCGGGTACGTGCCGCCGGTGACACGGGAGGAGATCCGCCCCGCTCTGGTGCAGCACTTCGCGTCGATGGCGGAGGGGCGGGTCAGACTCCTCGTCGGGCACGACGCGGAGGGGCGGGTCGCCGCGACCGCGTTCCTGACCTTCAACACGCATCACCTCATGACGCACTGGCTGTGGCTGTACACGGTGATGGTGCACCCGCGGCACCAGGGGAAGGGCTACGGGCGGGATCTGCTGGACGCCGCCGCGGGCGCGGCCCGCGGGATGGACGGCATCGAGGCGATCCGGCTGACCTGCCGGGGCGGGCTCGGTCTCGAGCGGTTCTACGCGTCCTGCGGCTACAAGGAGGTCGGGCGGATCCCCGGGGCGATCCGGGTGGCGCCGGGCGACGACCGGGACGACGTCATCATGCTGCTGCCCCTCGGCTGACCCCCCTGCAAGATCGGCCGTTCGGCGTGCTTCACTGGACGGTGCCCCTTTGGGTGTGTTCTGGCCGTTCGAAACCGGAAGAGTGGATTGAGATGCTCCGCTACACGCTGATGCGCCTCGGAGTCTTCGTGGGCTGCCTCGTGGTCGTCTGGGGCGCCGTCTACTCCGGCATCGCCCCGCGCGGGCTCGGCGACAGCAACGGACTGTGGATCGTCCTGCTCGCCCTGCTCGTCTCCGCGCCGATCAGCTTCGTCGTGCTGCGCAAGGAGCGGGACCGGGCGTCCGTGCAGATCGTGCACCGGGTCGACCGGATGAAGGCCAACCTGGAGGCCAGCCGCAGCCAGGAGGACGTCGCTGACGACTCCGCCCGCACCCAGGCCCAGGGCCAGACCTCGTAGGGTCCTTCACGCGCTCGCCAGCGCCCCGTTTCCGCACATGCTCGGAAACGGGGCGCTTTGCGTTGTATGGGCGTGTGTGCGCCGTCACCTGTCAAAGCCAGGCTTTGGGGTCCTCAAAGTTCAGGTGTTAAGGTCATTGTATGAAGTCAGCAGTCGCGCCCCACTCGCCCCTGAGCGTTCCGCTCGTGGCGCGGCTGCACGTGGATCTCTGTCGGTGCGCGTCCGCTTTCTGTCGTCCCTGACGTAACGCAACCCCCCGTCGTCTCCCACGTCAGCTCCCTCACGCGTCCCCCCAACGGAGTCAGTCCGTGTCCTCACACACGAAATCCTTCAAGGTGCCCTTCTGGGCCCAGATCCTCGCCGGTCTCGTCCTGGGTGTGCTGTTCGGCTGGCTCGCCCGCAGCCAGGACGTGTCCTGGCTGGTCACGACACTGGAGAAGGTCGGCGACACCTTCATCGGGCTGCTGAAGCTCGCGGTCGCCCCCCTCGTCTTCTTCGCGATCCTGGTCTCGATCACCAACCTGCGGAAGGTCAACAACGCGGCCCGCCTGGCCTCGCGCACCCTCCTCTGGTTCATGATCACCTCGCTGATCGCGGTCAGCATCGGCCTGGTCATCGGCCTGCTGACCAACCCCGGCGCCGGTACCGGCCTCACGCCCAAGGACGGCGGGAAGCCCGAGGACACCGGCTCCTGGATCGACTTCCTGACGGGCATCATCCCCACCGACGTCATCACGCCGTTCACCGAGCTGAACGTGCTGCAGATCGTCTTCATGGCCGCCGTCGCCGGTATCGCCGCGCTCCAGCTCGGCGAGAAGGCCCAGCCGATCCTCACCCTGAGCGAGTCCGTCCTCAGCCTGCTCCAGAAGGCGCTGTGGTGGGTCATCCGGCTCGCCCCGCTCGGCACGGTCGGCCTCATCGGCAACGCCATCGCCACCTACGGCTGGGACCTGATCGGCAAGTACGCGACGTTCACCGCCGACATCTACGTCGGCTGCCTCATCGTGATGTTCGGCGTCTACCCGACGCTGCTCGCGACCGTCGCCAAGGCCAACCCGGTCCAGTTCTTCAAGGGCGCCTGGCCCGCGATCCAGCTGGCCTTCGTGTCCCGCTCCTCCGTGGGCACCATGCCGCTGACGCAGAAGGTCACCGAGCGGCTCGGCGTGCCGAAGGAGTACGCCTCCTTCGCCGTGCCGTTCGGCGCGACGACCAAGATGGACGGCTGCGCCGCGATCTACCCGGCGATCGCCGCGATCTTCGTCGCCCAGATCTTCGGCATCCAGCTGGGCGTCGGCGACTACCTGCTGATCGCGTTCGTCTCGGTGGTCGGCTCCGCCGCCACGGCCGGTCTCACCGGCGCGACGGTCATGCTGACCCTCACCCTCTCCACCCTCGGCCTGCCGATGGAGGGCGTGGGCCTGCTCCTCGCGATCGACCCGATCCTGGACATGATCCGCACCGCGACCAACGTCGCAGGACAGGCGCTGATCCCGGTGCTGGTCTCGGCCCGCGAGAACCTGCTCGACCGCGACGCGTACGCCACGGCCGACGGCTCCTCCCTGGACGAGCCGCTCGACGAGCAGCCCGGCAAGGCCGAGCCGGTCCCCGCGGCCGCTTGACGGGCCGATCGGCCTGCGGAGTTGACGGGCCCCCTGGGCGGTCCTTCCCCGGTCTCCGGGGCGAGGGCCGTCCAGGGGGCCCGTACGCTAAGCGGTATGGGTGCCGTGAAGACCAAGCGGATGCCGCGCGCGGTCCGTGAACAGCAGATGCTGGACGCCGCCGTGCGGATCTTCGGCCAGCGCGGCTACATGGCCGCGTCGATGGATGAGATAGCCGAACTGGCGGGCGTGTCCAAGCCGTTGGTCTACCTCTACCTCAACTCCAAGGAAGACCTCTTCACCGCCTGCATCCGCAGGGAGGCGGGTGCCCTCGTCGAGGCGGTACGGGCCGGCGTCCGGCGCGACCTGCCCGCCGACCGGCAACTCTGGGAAGGCCTCGGCGCCTTCTTCGCGCACACCGGCGAGAACCCGGACGCGTGGTCCGTCCTGCACCTCCAGGCCCGTACGCACGGCGAGCCGTTCGCCGCCGAGGTCGCCGCGATGCGCGAGGAGATCGTCGCGTTCGTGACGCAGCTGATCCTCGCCGGTGCCCGCGAGGCCCACCGCGATCCCGACCTCCCGGAACGCGAGGTCGCCGGCCTGGCCGAGGCCCTGGTCGGCGCCGCCGAGTCGCTCGCCGCCTGGGCCAACGCCACCCCGGGCGTCACGGCCCGGCAGGCAGCGGCCACGCTGATGAACTTCGCCTGGGCGGGGCTGGGCGACCTCATGGAGGGGCGGCCCTGGGCACCTCCGGAGGAGCAGCCGGGCCCTCACACCGGGTAGACGTCCCCCGTCACGTGGATCCGGCCCTCCCGGCCGCGCAGCTCGAACCGGCCGTCCCGCGCCGCGTACGTCACCGTCCCGGGCAGCAGGACCGGCGCCCTGAACTCGGCGCGCAGATGGCAGGACTCGGGGATGCCGTGCGCGGCGAGGCAGCGGGCCACGGTCCACATGCCGTGCGCGATGGCCCGGGGGAAGCCGAACAGCCGGGCCGTGAGCGGGTGCAGGTGGATCGGGTTGCGGTCCCCGGAGGCGGCCCCGTAGCGGCGCCCGACATCCCCGGCGAGCCGCCACTCGGCGACGGCGGGCAGCGGCTCGCGCGCCTCGGGCTCCCGGCCGGCCCCGGCCGGCCCGTGCGTGCGGTGCCGTGCCAGGTACGTGCTCCTCGACTCCCATACGACGTCCCCGCCGCCGCGCACCTCGGTGACGACCGTGGCCTCGGTGCCGCGCCGGTGCGGGACCAACCCCTGGACGTGCACGGAGAGTTCGTACGCGCCGCTCGCCGGCATCCGGGCGTGCCGCGTGACGGTGACCGACGTGTGGACGAGGCCGAGCAGCGGCAGCGGGAAGTCCCGGCCGCTCATCAGCCGCATGGCCAGGGGGAACCCGAGCACATGCGGATACGTCACCGGCAGCGCGTCCTCCCCGGTCGGGAACCCGCAGACCCGCTCGTACGCCGCGAGCCGCGCGAGGTCGACGCGCAGGCCGGGCAGGACGAGCCGGGTACGGGCGAACTCCCGGTCGGGGCCGGGGCGCTTGAAGGGCGACAGCAGGGCACCACGGGCCAGGAGCGGGGCGAGGGAGGGGGATTGGGCGAGTGTGAGATCGGCGGTGGAGGTCATCACGCCCCCAGCAGGCTCTGGCCGCAGACGCGGACGACCTGGCCGTTGACCGCGCCCGAGGCCGGGTGCGTCAGCCAGGCGGTGGTCTCGGCGACATCGGCCGGGAGGCCGCCCTGGGCGAGGGAGTTCATGCGGCGGCCCGCCTCGCGGATGAACAGCGGGACGGCGGCCGTCATCTTCGTCTCGATGAAACCGGGCGCGACCGCGTTGACCGTCACGCCGTGCTCCGCGAGCGCACGCGGTGCGAGGGAGCGGACCAGGCCGACGACGCCCGCCTTGCTCGCGGCGTAGTTGGTCTGGCCGGCGTTGCCGGCGATCCCCGCGATGGAGGCGGTGGCGACGATCCGGCCGCCGCGCCTCAGCGTCCCGTCCTTCAGCAGGGCGTCCGTGGTGCGCAGCACGCTCGCCAGGTTCACTTCGAGGACGGAGATCCAGCGCTCGGCGGACATGTTCACCAGGCGCCGGTCGCGGGTGATGCCCGCGTTGTGGATCAGCAGGTCCAGGCCGTCGGGCAGGGCCTCGGTGATCCGGGCACCCGCGTCCGCGGCCGTCATGTCGAGCAGCAGCGCCGTGCCGCCGAGCCGGTCGGCGACGCGCCGGGCGTCCTGCTCGGCCTGCGGCACATCGAGCACCACGACCCGGGCCCCGTCCCGCGCGAGGGTCTCGGCGACCGCTGCGCCGATACCCCGGGCGGCGCCGGTGACGAGGGCGGTGCGGCCGGCGAGGGGGCGTTCCCCGTCGGGGGGAGGGGTCTCCTGCGGTGCCCCCACCTCGATCACCTGGCCACTGACGTACGCCGACTTGGGCGACAGCAGGAAGCGGAGTGTGGACTCGGCGGCGGCGGCGTCCGTGAGCCGGACCAGGTTCACCGTCCTGCCCCGGCCGATCTCCTTGCCGAGGGAGCGCGTGAAGCCCTCCAGGGCCTGCTGGGCCGCGGCCTGGTGGTGGTCGGCGGGGTCGAGCGGCGCGCCGAGGACCACCACGCGCCCTCCCTCGGCGGCGACCGACCGCACGGCGGGATGCAGGGCCGCGTGCACCTCCGCCAGCCCCTCGACGTCATGTACCCCGGTCGCGTCCAGGACGACGGCGGCCGCGCGGTCGGAGCCGGCCGGGCCGAGCCCCGTACGGGCCAGGACCGGATCCAGGCCGAGGCCGGAGCGGCCGGCGGTGAGGTGCAGCAGGCCGCCGTCCAGGGCGGGCCGCTCGGGGGACCAGCGGGTCAGCGCCGCGGGCTGCGGCAGCCCCAGCCGGCGGGTGAGGAAGCGGCCGGGCGCGGTACCGGTGAAGCGCAGATAGCGGTCGGCCATGACAACTCCCAGTTCCCGACAACGGCTCACTGAAGCCCGACTCCTGTTTACTCTGGAGTAAGGTTACCGGAGGTAAGGCTACGTCACGGACGAGGAGCAGGTCGAGATGAGCCCCCAGGAGATGGCGCCGTCGGTGCGGCGCGTGGCGATCGTCGGCGGAGCGCGCATCCCCTTCGCCCGCTCCGACGGCCCCTACGCCACCGCCTCCAACCAGCAGATGCTCACCGCCGCCCTCGACGGCCTCGTCGAGCGGTACGGGCTCCAGGAGCCGGGCGCGGTGGGCGAGTTCGCCGCCGGGGCCGTGCTCAAGCACAGCCGCGACTTCAACCTCGCCCGCGAGACCGTCCTCGGCTCGAAACTCCACCCCCGCACCCCCGCCTACGACATCCAGCAGGCCTGCGGCACCGGCCTCCAGGCCGTCATCGCCGCCGCCAACAAGATCGCCCTCGGCCAGACGGAGTCGGCCGTCGCGGGCGGCGCCGACACCGCCAGCGACGCACCCCTCGGCGTCAACGACTCCCTGCGCCGCATCCTCCTGGAGGTCCGCCGGGCGAAGTCGCCGGGCGCCCGTCTCAAGGCCCTGGCGAAGGTGCGCCCGGGCCACCTCGTCCCCGACATCCCGCGCAACGCCGAGCCGCGCACCGGCCTGTCCATGGGCGAACACGCCGCCGTCACCGCCCGCGCCTGGGGCGTCGCCCGCGAGGCGCAGGACGAACTCGCGGCCACCAGTCACCAGCGGCTGGCGGCGGCGTACGAACGCGGCTTCTTCCAGGACCTGGTCGTCCCCTTCCGCGGCCTGGCCCGCGACCAGAACCTGCGCCCCGGCTCGACGGTGGAGAAACTCGCCTCCCTGAAGCCGGTGTTCGGGCTCGGCCACCCCGGCCCGACCATGACGGCCGGGAACTCCACCCCGCTGACCGACGGCGCCGCGACCGTCCTGCTGGCGAGCGAGGAGTGGGCCCGCCAGCGCGGCCTGGAACCGCTGGCGTACCTCACCGCGTACGAGACGGCGGCCGTCGACTTCGTGGGCGGTGATGTGGCCGGAGGCGAGGACGGCCTGCTCATGGCGCCCGCCCACGCCGTCCCGCGCATGCTGGAGCGGGCCGGACTGAACCTGGACGACTTCGACCTCGTCGAGATCCACGAGGCGTTCGCCTCCCAGGTGCTGGCCACGCTCGCCGCCTGGGAGAAGCGGGGCCTGGGCACGGTGGACCGCGCCCGGCTGAACGTCGCCGGCTCGTCCCTCGCCACCGGCCACCCCTTCGCCGCCACCGGTGCCCGGATCGTCGCCACCCTGGCCAAGCTCCTCACCGAACGGGACGCCCCCGCCCGCGGGCTGATCTCCGTCTGCGCGGCGGGCGGGCAGGGGGTGACGGCGATCCTGGAACGGGCCTGAGCGCACGGCGTGCAGAACCTGAAGGACTCTCACTTAACCCTCGAGATTGCACAGGCCTGGCTCCGGACCATCCCCGAACCCGCACAAACCCGCCACGTGAGCGCCGTACGATCCCGTTCCTACCGTCAGTAACCCCTATCTGGGGGTTCAGCCGGTTGAGCGCCTCGGCGTACGAGGCACGTACGTCATGCAGCAAGCAGTCTCTCGCTGCACGCCCCAGGAGTCGCCCGTGTCCACTGCGTATCCCTCCTCCGCCTACGGCGACGCGTACGGCGGACCGGTGCTCGTCGAGCCCGAGGTGCGGCGGCTGGACGGGGCCGCGCGGGAGGCCTCCGTACCGCCGCTGGCCCCACCGTGGACCCACGGGTCCCTCGCCGACCTGCCCTTCGACAACGCGAACGCGAACCCGGGTGCCGTGGCGCTCAGCCGCAAGGACGCCGACGGGCACTGGAGCGACGTCACGGCGGCGCAGTTCGCCGAGCAGGTGAGGGCCGTGGCGAAGGGACTGATCGCCGAGGGCCTGATGCCGGGCGACCGGATCGCCGTGATGGCCCGCACCATCTACGAGTGGACCGTGCTGGACTTCGCCGCCTGGGCGGCCGGACTGGTCACCGTCCCCGTCTACCCCACCTCCTCCGTCTTCCAGGCCCGCTGGATCCTCCAGGACTCCGGCGCGGTCGCCCTGGTCACCGAGACCGCCGCGCAGGCCGCCGCCCTCGGCCCGGAACGCGAACGCCTGCCCGACCTCACACACATGTGGATCGTCGAGAAGGGCCATGTGGACCGGCTCGCGGAGGCCGGGGCGCACCTGCCCGACCAGGAGGTCGAGGTGCGGCGCGGCATGCTCGGCCCCGACACCCTGGCCACCCTCGTCTACACCTCGGGCACCACCGGACGCCCCAAGGGCTGCGCGCTCACCCACGGCAACTTCTTCGCCGAGGTCGACAACGCCATCGAGCTGCTCTACCCCGTCTTCCGGGCGAAGACCAGCGAAGAGGCCTCGGTCCTGCTGTTCCTGCCGATGTCCCACGTCTTCGGCCGCATGGTGGCCATCGCCTGCATCCGCGCCCGCGTACGGCTGGGTCACGCGCCGAGCATCAAGGCGGACCGGCTGCTCCCGGACCTGGCCAGCTTCCGGCCGACCTGTCTGCTGGCCATCCCGTACATGCTGGAGAAGGTCTTCAACTCGGCCCGCGCCAAGGCCGAGGCCGGCGGCCGCGTCTCGTCGTTCGACCGTGCGGCGTCGGTGGCGCAGCGCTACGGAGAGGCCCTGGAGGCCCAGCAGACGGGCACCGGCCCCGGCCCCTCCCGCGCCCTCAAGACCGCCCGGGCCTTCTACGACCCCCTGGTCTACCGCCGCATCCGCAGCGCCATGGGCGGCAGAGTCCGCTACGCCATCTGCGGCGGCTCCCCGCTCGGCCGCCGCCTCGCCGCGTTCTACGCCGGTGCCGGCATCGAGATCTTCGAGGGCTACGGCCTGACGGAGACCACCGGCGCGAGCACCGTCACCCCGCCCCTGAAACCCCGGCTGGGCACCGTCGGCTGGCCGCTGCCCGGCACCCGGGTGCGCATCGCCGCCGACGGGGAGATCCTCGTCGGCGGCGACCACGTGCTGCGCGGCTACTGGGACCCGCAGGCCGGCGGCGTCGTCCCCGCCGCCCCGGACGGCTGGCTCGCCACCGGCGACATCGGCGAACTGGACGACGAGGGCTACCTGACGATCACCGGCCGCAAGAAGGAACTCCTGATCACCGCGGGCGGCAAGTCCGTCGCCCCGGCCCCCTTGGAGAACTGGCTGCGCGCACACCCGCTGATCTCCCAGTGCCTCGTCCTGGGCGACGGCCGCCCGTTCGTCTCCGCGCTGATCACCCTCGACCCGGCCGGCATCACCCACTGGCGCCAGATGAACGGCAAGCACCCCGTCCCGCCCGCGCTCCTCGTCGACGACGAGGAACTGCGCGCCGTCCTCCAACGGGCCGTCGACGAGGCCAACAAGATGGTCTCCCGCCCCGAGTCCATCCGCCGCTTCGCCATCCTCCCCGAGGACTTCACCGAGGAGGCGGGCCATCTGACCCCCTCGATGAAGCTCCGCCGGGAAGCCGTGCTGCGCGCGTTCGCCGTGGAAGTGGAGAGCCTGTACACGCGGTGAGGCACCTTTGCGATCTCTTCACACGTGGTTCTTGACGACACACGGCGTCTGCCCGTTGGCTTTCGACCACCTCGTCACGATGCTCCCCCATCGGAAGGCACCACCAGTGATAGCGCGCAACACCCGTCAGGCCGCCGTGCGGCACCTCTCCATGGCCCTGGCGGTCTCGGTATCGGCCCTGTCCCTCGCCGCCTGCGGCGACGGCGGGAGTGACGACACCGCCGCGAAGAAGGGCAACGACATCACGGTGGGCCTGCTGCTGCCCGACCGGGACACGGCACGCTTCGAGAAGTTCGACTACCCCCTGATCAAGGAGGAGGTCGCGTCCCTCACGGAGAACAAGGGCACGGTCCGCTACGCCAACGCCGACGCCAGCGTCAGCAGACAGAGCGAGCAGTTCCAGAAGATGATCGCCGACAAGGTGGACGTCATCCTCGTCGACGCCCTGAACTCCAAGACCATCGCCACGGACGTGCAGAAGGCCAAGGACGCCGGCATCCCGGTCATCGCCTACGACCGGCTCGCCGAGGGCCCGATCGACGCCTACGTCTCCCACGACAACGAACTCGTCGGCCAGGTCCAGGGCCGCGCCATCGTCGGTGAGCTCGGCGACAAGGCCGAGAAGAGCAAGGTCGTCATGATGAACGGCGACCCCGCCGACCCCAACACCGCACGCTTCAAGGACGGCGCGCTCAGCGAACTCCAGGGCCAGGTCGACATCGTCGAGCAGTACGACACCAAGGAGTGGAAGCCGGCGATCGCCAAGGCCAACATGGAGAAGGCCATCCAGGCCGTCGGGCTGAACAACATCGCCGCCGTCTACTCGGCCAACGACGGCATGGCGGGCGCCGTCATCGAGGCGCTGCAGGAGGCCGGGGCCACCAGCATGCCGCCGGTCACCGGCCAGGACGCCAACCTCGACGCCGTGCAGCGGGTCGTGTCCGGCGAGCAGTACATGACCGTCTACAAGTCCTTCCTGCTGGAGGCGACCAACGCCGCGAAGATCGCGGTGGCCAAGGTCCAGGGCCGCACGATCGAGTTCTCCGCGCTGACCCGGGAGACGGTCGACAGCCCGACGCAGAAGAGCATCCCCGCGATGCTGGTGCCGGTGGTCGCCCTCACCAAGGACAACATCAAGGAAACGGTGATCACGGACGGCGTGTACACCGTCAAGGACATCTGCACTGCCACGTACAAGGCGGACTGCGCGGCCATCGGCCTCGAGTAGCGGGCCGGGGCGGGTGCCGCACGGGTCTTGACTTCGCAAGACCCCCGCGCGACATTCCCCACCCCTTTTCGCGTTCTCGTCGGGCTGGAGCGGCCATGACCACACGCACGGACACCGCAGGAACTGCCGGAGCCCCGTCCCGAAGACGACTGCTGGCCGGGGCCGCCGGTGCCGGTCTCGCGGTCGCCGCGGGAGTGCAACAGGGCGCCCGGGCAGCCGACTCACCCCCGCTCGGCACGTACGACGTCGTCGTCATCGGCTCCGGCGCCGCCGGCATGACCGCCGCG
This sequence comes from Streptomyces sp. NPDC057424, assembly GCF_042803315.1. NCBI lineage: Bacteria > Bacillati > Actinomycetota > Actinomycetes > Kitasatosporales > Streptomycetaceae > Streptomyces > Streptomyces sp. NPDC057424. Next base: position 294,889 of record NZ_JBHVCP010000002.1, on the reverse strand, counting down.
CTGACCGCCGCGCGGCAGGGCCTGAGCTGCGTCGTCGTGGAGAAGGCCCCGACCTTCGGCGGCTCGGCCGCCCGCTCCGGTGCCGGGATCTGGATCCCCAACAACGAGGTGATCCTCGCGGCCGGGGTCCCGGACACGCCCGCGAAGGCCGCCGCCTACCTCGCCGCGGTCGTCGGCCCGGACGTCCCCGCCGACCGGCAGCGGGCCTTCCTCACCCACGGCCCGGCGGCGCTCTCCCTCGTCATGGCGAACAGTCCGCTCCGGTTCCGCTGGATGGAGGGCTACAGCGACTACTACCCCGAGCTCCCCGGCGGACTGCCGAACGGCCGCTCCATCGAGCCGGACCAGTTCGACGGCAACCTCCTGGGCGCCGAACTGGCGCACCTGAACCCGCCGTACATGGACGTCCCCGCCGGCATGGTGGTCTTTTCTGCCGACTACAAGTGGGTCGCCCTGGCCGCCGTGAACGCCCGGGGCGCGGCCGTCGCCGCCCAGTGCCTCGCCCGCGGCGCGAAGGCGGCGACGCTCGGCCAGAAGCCCCTGACGATGGGCCAGGCGCTGGCGGCGGGCCTGCGGGCGGGCCTGAACTCGGCCGGGGTCCCGGTCTGGCTGAACACGCCCCTGACGGACCTGCACGTCGAGAACGGCACGGTGACGGGAGCCGTCGTCACCCGCGACGGCGCCCCCGGCCTGGTCCGCGCCCGCCGGGGCGTGATCGTCGGCTCGGGCGGCTTCGAGCACAACGCCGCGATGCGGCAACGCTTCCAGCGGCAGCCCATCGGCACGGAGTGGACCGTCGGGGCCAAGGAGAACACCGGCGACGGCATCCGGGCGGGGGAGCGGCTGGGCGCGGCGCTCGACCTGATGGAGGACGCCTGGTGGGGCCCGGCGATCCCCCTCCCCGGCCGGCCCTACTTCTGCCTCGCCGAACGCACCCTGCCCGGCGGGCTGATGGTGAACGGCTCGGGCCGGCGCTTCGTCAACGAGGCCGCGCCCTACAGCGACGTCGTGCACACCATGTACGACGTCCACGACACCGACCCGGCCATCCCGTGCTGGCTCGTCGTCGACCAGAACTACCGCAACCGGTACCTCTTCAAGGACGTCCTGCCGACGCTGCCCTTCCCCGACGCCTGGTACGACTCGGGGGCCGCGCACAGGGAGTGGACCCTGGACGCGCTGGCGGCCTCGATCGGCGTCCCCGCGGCGGCCCTGCGCACCAGCGTGAACCGCTTCAACGCCCAGGCGCGACGGGGCGAGGACCCCGACTTCCACCGCGGCGACAGCGCCTACGACCACTACTACACGGACCCGTCGGTTCACCCCAACTCCTGCCTGGCCCCCCTCTGGCTCCCCCCGTACCACGCCTTCCGCATCGTCCCCGGCGACCTCGGCACGAAAGGCGGCCTCCGCACGGACGCCCGGGCCCGGGTGCTGCGGCAGGACGGCTCGGTGATCCCCGGCCTGTACGCGGCGGGCAACGCCAGCGCGGCCGTGATGGGCCACAGCTACGCGGGCGCGGGGTCGACGATCGGCCCGGCGATGACGTTCGGGTACATCGCGGCGAGGGACATCGCGGGGGTGCTCTAGGGGGCGGTGGCGATGCGGGTGCGGCTGCGGATGCGGAGGGCTCCTGAGGGCTGAGCGTGAGCCGGTCGCGGTACGCCTGGGGCACCCGTGCCCGGTCGCGGGGCCGCCCGGGTGTCGCGCGTGGGGCTGCGGCGATGCCCCGGGCGGCTCAGGGCCCCCTACTCCGCCGGCTTCCGGGCCACGAGAGCCGCCTGGGCGACCGGCTCGCCCTGGGCCTCGTCCGGCTCCCGTACCGTCGTGGCGCGCACGGTGAAGCCGGCGGCACCCAGCAGGGCGGCCACACGCTCCGGCCGTCGCCGGCGGAAGGTCAGGGACACCGGGTGGCCGAAGGCCTCCTCGTAGTGGCGGGGCATGTCACCGCACTGGAAGCCGAGGAGGAGATGGCCGCCCGGGCGCAGGACGCGGTGGAAGCCGGCGAAGAGGCCGGGCAGGTGCTCCTCGGGTGTGTGGATGATCGAGTACCAGGACACGACACCGTCGAGTGAGCCGTCCGGGAGGTCCAGCTCCAGCATCGAGCCCCGCACGAACCGCAGGCCCGGGTTCTCGCGGCGGGCGATCGCGAGCATCGACTCCGAAAGGTCCAGCCCGAAAACCGACAGCCCCCGGGACGCCAGGTACGCCGTCACCCGCCCGGGCCCGCACCCCAGATCGGCGACCTCGCCCCCCGCACCCACCAGCTCCGCGAAGCCGTGGAGCACGCCCCGGTCCAGGGGCGTCCCCGGGCGCAGGTCACCGAAGTGGACGGAGTACTCCTCGGCGACGGTGTCGTAGAACACGCGGGTCTCGGTCACGAAGTCGGCGTCGGTCATGGCCGCCGACCCTAGCGCGGGCCCTCGTCTCCCCGGCCCTCGTCTCCCCGGCCCTCGTCCGACCGGCCGTCTCCGTGATTCCGGCCCTGCTCCCCGTCCTCCCGGTCTGCCCGTGCCCGCGCGGCGCCGATGCCCGCGCCCGCTCCGATCGCCGTGCCGAAGCCGAGGCCCAGAGCCAGGCCGAGGGCGAGGTTGTCGAAGACGGTCATGCCGAACACGAGGCCTATGGCCGTGCCGAGGGACAGGCCGAGGGAGAGGCCGACCGACAGGCCCGTGGCCAGGGTCTTGTCGGCGGGAGCGCCGCCGGCCTCCCCAGTGTTCCCCTGATCTTTCCGCATCCGCTCATCGTCCCACGGCCAGAATTCGCCGGGAATTCATCGGGCAGAAGGGCCGGAAAGGGCAGGAGCCCCGTCGCCTGGCGGCGCGGGGCTCCTTGGGTACTACAAATCAGACCGGCGTGACGTTCTCAGCCTGCGGGCCCTTCGGACCCTGCGTGACGTCGAAAGACACCTGCTGGTTCTCCTCGAGGGACCGGAATCCGGTCGCGTTGATCGCGGAGTAGTGGACGAAGACGTCGGGGCCGCCGCCCTCCTGGGCGATGAAACCAAAGCCCTTTTCGGCGTTGAACCACTTAACGGTTCCGGTAGCCATAAGCCCTCCTTGGGCCCAAAAGGGTTGCCCTGCTCCAGAACCAGCAAGTGTGAAGATGAATTCCGCACAAGTGCATATGTCTGAGAATGACGAGAGCCCGCGGTCACATGCTCCGCAGGCTCTGTACTGCAAGGGAAACCAAACTGCAACTTGCGACGAGCCTAGCACGCAGGCCGCGGAATGCAATAGGGGTCAAGATCACGTCACCCGAATGTTTGAACATCCCCCCGCCGACTGGCGGTGGGGGCGTCCACAACGGCCCCACACCCCGACGGCGGGGTCGCGCGCCGGTCCGTACGCCGTGAGGGCTAGCCTCACGATGTGGACAATCCTCGCACCCGGCCGCGTGTCGGCCACATCCAGTTCCTGAACTGCCTGCCCCTGTACTGGGGGCTCGCGAGAACGGGCACGCTCCTCGACTTCGAGCTCTCCAAGGACACCCCGGAGAAGCTCAGCGAGAAGCTGGTGCAGGGCGAACTCGACATCGGTCCGATCACCCTCGTCGAGTTCCTCCGGCACGCCGACGACCTGGTCGCCTTCCCCGACATCGCCGTCGGCTGCGACGGCCCCGTCATGTCCTGCGTGATCGTCTCGCAGGTCCCGCTGGACCGGCTGGACGGCGCCCGCGTCGCCCTCGGGTCGACCTCCCGCACCTCCGTCCGCCTCGCCCAGCTGCTCCTCGCCGAGCGCTACGGCGTCCAGCCGGACTACTACACCTGCCCGCCCGACCTGAGCCTGATGATGCAGGAGGCCGACGCCGCCGTCCTCATCGGCGACGCGGCGCTGCGCGCCAACATGCTCGACGGGCCGCGCTTCGGCCTGGACGTGCACGACCTGGGCGCGCTGTGGAAGGAGTGGACGGGCCTGCCGTTCGTCTTCGCGGTCTGGGCGGCCCGCCGCGACTACCTGGAGCGTGAGCCGGTCATCACCCGCCGGGTGCACGAGGCCTTCCTCGACTCCCGCAACCTCTCCCTGGAGGAGGTCGGCAAGGTCGCCGAGCAGGCCGCCCGCTGGGAGGCCTTCGACGAGGAGACCCTCGCCCGCTACTTCACGACCCTCGACTTCCGCTTCGGCGGCCCGCAGCTCGCGGCGGTCGCCGAGTTCGCGCGGCGGGTCGGGCCGACGACCGGCTTCCCCGCGGACGTGAAGGTGGACCTGCTCCAGCCGTGAGCCGGGCGCTGCTCCCGCACTACTCTGCTGGGGAACGCAGGCGTACCGGGACCGCAGCCGTCCCCGCTTGCCTACGGGGGAGGGATGACGCCCATGCGGCCGCTCGACGTCGACGAACCCACCGTCGTGGGTCCCTACCGGCTGCTCGGCCGGCTGGGCTCCGGCGGCATGGGCCGGGTCTACCTGGGCCGCAGCGCCGGTGGCCGCACGGTCGCCGTGAAGATCGTGCATCCGCACTTCGCGCTGGACGAGGAGTTCCGGGCGCGTTTCCGGCGCGAGGTCGAGGCCGCCCGCCGGGTGGGCGGCGCCTGGACGGCGCCCGTCCTGGACGCTGACCCGGGGGCGCGGGTGCCGTGGGTGGCGACGGCGTACGCCGCCGGTCCGTCCCTGTCGGCCGCGGTCGCCGACGGCGGACCCCTGCCCGCCCACACCGTACGGGCCCTGGGCGCGGGACTCGCCGAGGCGCTGGCGGCGGTGCACGAACTGGGGCTGGTGCACCGGGACGTGAAGCCCTCGAACGTCCTGCTGACCCTCGACGGCCCCCTGCTGATCGACTTCGGGATCGCCCGGGCCACGGACGGCACGGCGTCCCTCACCTCCACCGGCGTGTCCATCGGCTCGCCCGGCTACATGTCGCCCGAGCAGATCCTCGGCAAGGGCGTCTCGGGCGCGGCCGACGTCTTCTCGCTGGGCGCGGTCCTCGCGTACGCGGCGACCGGCCGGCCGCCCTTCCCCGGTGACTCCTCCGCCGCCCTGCTCTACAAGGTCGTCCACGAGGAGCCGGAACTCGGTCTGCTGGACGGGGAGTTGCGGAGCCTGACGGCAGAGTGCCTCGCCAAGGACCCGGACGCGCGGCCCGCCCCCGCGGAGGTGGCCCGCCGACTGGCCCCCGAAGGCGCGGCCCGGCTGGTGGCGGGCGGATGGCTGCCGGGGGCGCTGGTGGAGCAGGTGAGCCGCGGTGCCGTGCGGCTGCTGAATCTGGAGGCGACGGGGCCGGGGCCGGGGGCCGGGGGGCCTTCCGGGCCGGTCGGGTTCAGCAGCCCTTCGGTGGGGGTGCCGGAAGCGGGTGAGAGTGAGGGGCTGGGGGTGTTCGGACCGCCGCCGGTCATGCCGCCGCCGGTTCCGCCCACGACGGCCGGGGCGCCCGCGTCCCTCCACGCCGCCGTACCCGAACCCCGGGACGGCGACCACCCGCAGGACACCGCCCCGACCTCCGGCCGCCGCCCCGCCAGGGTCTCCGTCTCCGTCGCGGCGACCTCCGCCCCGGAGGGCGCCGGGCGGGTGCGGAGGCTGAGCTGCTCCGTGGCGCTGGCGGCCGCGGGCGCGATGGCGGCCGTGACGATCGGCTCGGTGTTCGTGTTCGACCTGCTGCCGGGCCGGGGCGGCCCGGACGACGCGGACTCCGGCAGCGGGTCCGACTCCCCTCCGGCGGCGACCGCGAGCTCCGCCCCCACCGGCGCGGTGCCCGCCGCGTACCTCGGCACCTGGGAGGGCCAGGGCGTCGCCCTCGACGGCAGACTGCCCCTCGGCACGTTCCGCGTCACCGTGGAACAGGCCTCCGTCGGCGAGGAGTTGGGCAAGCTCCGCCAGACCGACCAGCTCGGCGGCGTCTGCGTCGACGTACTCACCCTGAAGCAGGTGACGAAGACGGAGCTCGTCGCGACGTCCGTCGGCGCGAGGACCAACCACAGCGGCTGCAACCCGGCGAAGACCACCGTCCACCTCAAGCCGGTGGGCGACGACCTGCAGTACCGGTCGGAGAGCGAGGAGTCGGGGCGTCCGGGGGCTCGGCTGTCGAAGGTGCGGTAGCCGGGGCAGCCGTCCCCGCTTCGGACCGGCTGCCCCTGGTCACCGGCTCACCCCGGGATGACGACCGTACGCAGCTCCCCGTCGCCGAGGTGGAGCATGCCCTTGCCGGGGGCGACCTGGCCGCCGACCATGCTGCGGTTGAGGCGCACGCCGACGAGGTCGCCGCTGGAGGACTCCTGAGGGGAGAGCAGGATGCCCCGGCGGGCCTTCTTCGCATCGACCTGCCAGCCCGAGAAGCCGCTGCACACGTCCTCCTCGTCACCGGCGATGACGAGCGCGAGGCCGCGCTCGGCGCCGCGGGAGACCAGCTTCTTCATCTGGCTCTCGGCGTCACAGTCCTCCAGGATCTCGCCGTCGTCGACGAGGACCGCGATCGGCTCCTCCAGGGATGCCTGGTCGACGAGCTCCTCGAACTCGTCCTCGTCGATGTCGTCACCGGTGAAGACCTTCAGCACGCCGTCCGTACCGTCGAGTTGACGGAGCGGGGACTGCCGCGGGGCCGCGATGACCAGCCGGGTGCCCTGAGCCAGGAACGAGTGGGCGAAGTTCAGCAGAACCGTCGAGCGGCCCGACTTGGCCGGGCCGGCGATGACGAACGCCGGTACGCCGTCGGCCAGATCGGGACCGAAGCCGACGATCTCGTCGCCGCCGATGCCGGCCAGACCCCACAGCCGCGAGCGGGACGCGTCCGGGTCGCGCAGCTCCCACGCCTCCGGGAAGGAGATGCGGCTGGGCAGGCTGTCGACGCGGAAGGGCCGTCGCGAGCGGGGGACGGCGGCGTCCCGGGCCGCGGCCGCCTCGCCGATCGCCGCAAGCGCCGCGGCCTGACCCTGACCGGTCGTGTCCTCCGCGAGCAGCGCGAACTGCGTCTCCGTACCGAACTCGTTGCGGAACGCACGCCCCGGCGGGATCTCCTCCGGCACCTTGCGCGCCGGGATACCGAGCGACGAGAAGTCGCTGCGGTCGGCGAGCCGCAGACCGTACTTGTCCTCGGTGAGGGTCGCGATACGGCCCACCAGGAGGGTGCGGTCACCCGTCAGGACCAGGTGGATGCCGACGCTCGCGCCCTCACGCATCATCGCCTGCAACTCGTCGGTCAGCGACCCGTGGTCGATCTCGCCGAGGGTGGGCACCCAGCCCTCCCAGCGGTCCAGCAGCACCACGATGTGCGGCAGCCGCTCGTCCTCGGCGACCGACGCCCGCTGCTCCCCGATGTCCGCGAAGCCCTTCTCCGCCAGCACGTCCTGGCGGCGGCCCATCTCGCCCTTGAGCCGGTTGACCAGCCGCACGACCCGCTCGGTCTGGTTACGGCCCACGACCGCACCGCAGTGCGGCAGCCGCGTCAGGGCGTTGAGCGCTCCGTTGCCGCAGTCGATGCCGTAGAGGTGCACGTCGGCGATGGAGTGCGTGCGGGCGATGGAACCGGCGAGGGTGCGCAGCACCTGGGAACGGCCGCTGCGCGGGGCACCGCCGATCATGAGGTGGCCGAAGGAGGAGAAGTCCACGGCGACCGGGCGGCGCGACTGGCTCGCGGGCAGGTCCTCGATGCCGTACGGGGCCGGCGGCAGCTTGCCGGGGCCACCGGCGAACGCGGGCAGCTCCACGTCGTCCAGCAGCAGCGTCTCGTCCAGGGCGGGCAGCCACGGGCTGTGCTGCGGCGGGATGCCGAGGGAGCGGTTGGCATCGCGGATGGTGTCGACGAGGACCTTCAGGTCGGTGATCTCCTCGTCCTCCCGGGACTCCGCCTTCGGCTTGACCAGCGCCGCCCGGCCCAGATCCTCCCAGGTCAGCGGGCCCACCCAGGGCATCAGCAGGGCAGGGTCGGCCGCGCCGGGCCGGCGGCCACCGACGCGGCCGGACTGGAAGGGCACCAGGGAGGCGTGCCCGAGCCGGGCGTACGCGCGACCCGGGGTGTTCTTGGAGATGTGCCCGGCCTCGGGCGAGTCGATGACGTCCGACGACTCACCGCCGTCCGTCACACGCAGCGCGATACGGAGGTTGGTGTTGGCGCGGATCTCGGGTGAGACGACACCCGAGGGCCGCTGCGTCGCCAGCAGCAGGTGGATGCCGAGGGACCGGCCACGCTGGGCGATGTTCACGAGCCCCGTGACGAAGTCGGGCAGGTCACGCACCATCGAGGCGAACTCGTCGATGACGATGAGCAGTCGCGGCACCGGCTGGTGCGACGGATCCCGGCGCACCAGGTCCTGGTAGTCCTCGATGTCCTTGGCGTCGGCGGCGGCCAGGATGTGCTCGCGCCGGTGCAGCTCCGCACCCAGCGACTCCAGGGCCCGCTCCACCAGGTGGGCGTCGAGGTCGGTCACCATGCCGACGGTGTGCGGCAGATGCACACAGTCCTTGAACGCCGCGCCGCCCTTGTAGTCGACCAGCACGAACGTCATGTTCTCCGGCGTGTTCGCCACCGCCAGCGCCGCCACGATGGTCTGCAGCAGCTCCGACTTACCCGAACCGGTCGTACCCGCGATCAGGCCGTGCGGCCCGTCCTTGCGGATGTCGAGGCCGAACGGCCCGTCGTACGACTCACCGATGACGGCCAGCGTCGACTGCCCGCCCATCCGCCACCGGGCGACGATCGCGTCGCTCGTCGGCGGCTCCAGCTGCAGCACGTCGAGCAGCCGGCTGGAGCCAGGCAGCGCCGAGTCCTCGGTCTCGCCGCTGATGTCCCGCAGCGGCGACAGCGACCGTGCCAGCCGCAGACACCAGGCGGCGGAGACGAAGTCCGGCCGTACGTCCTTCAGGCGCTCCGCACCGGCCTCCTCGACGCGCAGCCTCAACTGCTCGGTGCGATCCGCCTGTTCGGGCTGATGCGCGGTGGTGTGCCAGGCCTGGAAGGAGGGGAACGCCCCGGCGGCCTGCTGGGGCTGCTGCACCTGCTGGGCGGCCGGCCGGTACTCCTCGGCCTTCGGCTCGGCCACGACGTACGCCTGGCACTCGCCGGGCAGGAACCGCTCCTCGGCGTCCAGACAGATGGCGAACAGGGACACGGACGGCCCCTCGCGCAGCAGCCGTACGACGCCGGGAAGGGACCGCAGCCGCCGCGACCCGTCCCACACGACGACGATGTCGGGGTCGCTGAAGCTCGAATTGCCCTGCGACTTGTTCTCCTCGGCGGCCTTCTTGCGCGCGTCGAGGATCTGCGTCAGCTCGCCGATGCGGGCGCCCACGGTCTCGGCGTCGGTCCCGATGAGCGCGTTGACGTCCTGTCCGCCGGACGGCCGGGCGTGCGGCAGCCAGCGCACCCAGTCCCAGGACTCCTGCGCGGCGTTGTCGCTCAGCACGTAGAACTGCACGTCCATCGGGCTGTGCAGCGCCGCGGTCTGCGCGACGGCCCAGCGCCCGAGGGCACGGGCGGAGTCACCGGGCCCGGCCATACCGACGACACCGAGGGTGCGCAGGTGCAGCGCGACCGGCGCGTCCTCGATCTTCCACGTCACCTGGCGGCGGTGGTCGTCCTGCTCCGGGTCGTCGAGCACCACCTCGGAGGGCAACTGCCCGGTTCCGAAACGGATCAGAAGGTGATCGCGGTCGGTGCGCCGCCGCTCCCACAGGCGGGTACGGGGCCCGGTTCCGAGGGCGAGCACGGTCGCCGGGTCGGGTATGGCCTGCCGCCGGTCGTTCCGCTCGGCGACGAGCGCGTCCTGGGCGTCCTTCTCGATCCGCTCCTTCTGCTCCTCGTACTCCTTGACCTGCTTGGCGTGCGACTTACGCCCGTGCTTCTTGTCGTTGTAGTAGTTGGCGAAGAGCAGGATCGGGCTGAGGCCCGCCATGATGAGGTAGTACCAGCGCTGGAAGATCATCACTGACACGACGGCACCGACCAGCGGCGTCATCGCCATCAGCCAGGGCAGCGGACGGGCCTCGTACTCGCGCGGCGACGACGGCAGCCGGAAGCTGGTCTGCCGCTCGGGCGGACGCAGCCGCGGAGGACGGTTGTAGTCGAGACCGACACCGTCGTCGGACCACTTGAGGGCGGCGTTCGGGGGTGTGTACCGGGTGAGTTCGAGAAGAGTGTTGCCGACGGCGATCTGAGCACCGAGGGGCCACTCGGTGGGGCCGTCCTTCTTCTCTTCCTTCTTCTCCTGGTCCTTCTTCCTGCCGCTCTTCCTGCCGCTCGGCTCGTCCTCTTCCTTCTCCGCGAGGGACGTGCCGTCGAGGGTGACGTGTTCCTTGTCCATGTGCACGACGACCTGGCAGGTGCCGTCGGTGGCGACCGAGAGGGTGAGGGCCCGGGCGTCGACCTCGGGATCGTCGATCCGGACGTACGACGCAGCCCCGCTGCCGATGTCGTAACGCCCGACGCCGAGCCGGTGCACGAACCCGGCGGCGGGCCCGCCGACGACGCGCAGCTCGACGAGGCCGGTAGGCTCACCGGGCAGACACCCCGAAGGGTCCTGCAGACTGACGACAGCGCCCTCCCGCAGGGGCGATCCGACGACGGTGGCTCCGGGATCGACGGCGTACCCGTCCACGTACACGAGGGGCGCGTTGTTGGCCGGCGCGTGCCGGTGCTGCCCGAGCGGGATGACCTGCGCCCCGCTGTGCCCCACCTGCTTGGCCAGCTCCTGCGCGATGTCCCCCACGGTGGACTCAGGATCGGCATCGAGCACCACGTCGGCGGTGCCGCCGCCGTACGGGTCGACGACGGTCAGAGTCAGGCGCACGACTTGTCCTCCCCGTGCCACTGGGCCGGTACGGCCGCTGTGGTGTCTGTCGCTGGGGCCGCCGCGCTGATCGCTTCGGTCACGCGGGCCCCAGTGGTACAGGGACGATATCCGTTCGCTACGACGGCGGGGCAATGGGGGAGCCGCCGCGATGTTCCCGATGGCAACCTCGTACACGCTTTCACGACGGCTCGTTCACAAGGCGGTTATGGGGCACCACAGGCCACACCCGTAAGCTGCTGACGCAAGAGCGGACGATCACACCGGTTGCCACTTGCTACCAGTAACTCGGCTTCCGGCCCGATGAGTCCGCAAACAGGGAGCCACGGGGGTCGGCCCTGCGGCGTTGTGAGAGGGAGCGGCTTCATGGCCAAGGACCTTGATGTCACATATCAGGACATGCGGGATGCAGCCAAGCATGTCGTGAAGGAGAAGGAAAAGCTTCACGAGAAGCTCGACGGCCTCCGCAAGTACATCAGCAACCTCGTGGAGTCCGGCTACGTCACGAAGAGCTCGTCCAAGGCTTTCGACGAGAACTTCGACGAGTTCGTGAAGGGTTCGAAGGACACGCTGGACGGTCTGGACGGCATGGGTGACTACCTGACCATGGCCGCGGACAAGTTCGAGCAGATCGACGAGGAACTGGCGAAGCAGGCTCGCAAGTAGCCGGATGACGCCTGCCCGGTGCGGCAGCGGATGCTGAACGTGCCGGGCAGGCGTCCGACCGGCCGAGGCTCGTCAGCTGCCGGGCAGGGGCTGCCGGAGCACGTACATGTGAAGATCGCTGCGGAGTTCTTCCGTGTCGACGCGCAGCCAGGATCCGTCGCGGAAACGTATGAGCAGGATGCTCGTCTCGAATTCGCCGGAGAAGGGGTCGACGAGGATTGCTTCGGAGGCAGGCAGGCGGGCGACGACCTGCATGCGCTTTTCCCGCCCCACGCTGACGCGCCGCGGCGGAGCCGCCAGGACGATCCCCTCCCGGGTCGCAAGCAGCATGCGCTCGTGGTGGGTGGAGTGGCTGTACCAACGCAGCAGGAACTGCCCGGCGTTGCCGTGCCAGTTTCCGTCGAAGACGTTGTCGAGATCTTGTTGGGCGATGGCGGCGTCCCGGCGCTTTTCCTCTTCCTCCTTGGCGCGCCGCTGTTCCTTCTCTTCCTTCCTGTCGAGGGATCGCTTGACGGCTTCTTCCGCAGCGGACAGAAGGCGCAACAGTATGAGGAGAGGTATGAACGGTGCACCGAGCACCATGCCGATCATGCTCAGTGGAGGCAGTCTGGCAGGGCGGAGACGGGGGTTGCCTGCGGCCTGGAGTACGTCGGCAGGGGGCTGCGGGATCTTGCCGATCCAGCACCAGTCGCCGGCTTCGGCGTGGATGCCCAGGCGGTCCATTACCACGCGCTGCTTGTCCGTAGGTGTCACGTCAAGACTCTCCTCGCCGACGCGGAACGGGATTGGTGTATCGAGAGCGTATCTCGTACGGGGCGTCAGGAGGTGTGAGGGAGTCCGCAATCGCGCCCGCGCTCGTCAGATGCACACCGAGAAAAATTGTAGAGCCATAGAGAGGCATCGCTGATGGGGGACCACATAAAGGCGGATCTCGCCGCCATCAAACAGTGCTCACGAGACCTGACAAAGATTCATGGCGAGTTCGAGCGGAACGGCAATCCTGCGGACGAGTACGGTCAGGCGGTAGGCCACGGTGGGCTCAGGGATGCCTTCGGGGAATTCGGGGACACCTGGAAGAAGACGCGCAAGAAACTGATGAAGGAACTTGAGCAGCTGGCCGAATTCACGCGTACCGCCGCCAAGGCGTACGACGAGATCGACCAGGAACTGGCCAAGGCCATACGTGATGCCAAGGCGCAGAGCAAGGGGAAGAAGTGAGCAGGACCGACGCCGACTGGCCGCCTCTGTGGCACGACGACCCGACGCCGGGTGACCCGGAGGAAGTCGCCGAACTGGGGCGCAAGTTGCGCAAGATGGCCGACATGATCGAGGAACAGTCCCGGGTCATCAAGGCGCTCGCCTCGGTGGAGGGTTGGGACAGTGAGGCCGGAAAGGGCTTCCATGAACTGGCTGGTGGCACGGCGGACAAGCTGAAGAAGTCCTTCGAGCGCTACGACGAAGCGGCCAAGGCCATCGGGGAGGATGTGCGCGAAGGCAGCTCGGACCAGTTCGCCAGCGAAATGCGCCGCGCGCAGCGGAAGGCGGACAAGGCGCTCGCCGACTACCGTGAGGCCAAGGCCGACCATGACCTCGCGGACGACGAGGTGAAGAAGTTCACCGAAAAGTATCCCGCGCAGAACATTCCCGCCGCGGACAAGGAAGAGCACGAGCGCTGGGTCAAGAAGCGCGACGAGGCCCTGCATCGCATCGGCGATGCACGCAGGGCGGTGAAGGACGCCAGGGAAATCTACGACGACGCGGGGGACAAGGCGGCCCGTCATATCAGGAACGTCGTGCACCATGATGCGGTCCGGGATCCGGGCGGTTTCATGAACCTGCTGGCGGACTGGGCGGATATGTTGTCGAACATCTCGGCCGTCCTGTCCGTGCTTGCGGTGATCTGCGCATTCGTCCCACCCCTTCAGTTCCTGGCTCCCGTCTTCGCGGCCCTTGCGGTGGTGACCAGCGCGGCTGCGCTCGCCGGCCATGCATACGACATGACAGTGCGTGGCGGGAAGGTCGACTGGATGAAGCTGGGAGCCGATGCGCTGGGAGTGTTCCCCGGACTTGGCGCCCTGAAGGGGATCAAGGCGCTCAAGGGTGTCAAGGGACTGGCGAAGCTCAAGGTGGGAGGCTCCGCCGCACTCCGCGGCGTGGGAGACAACTTCATGAACGGGATCGCCGTCAAGGGCGTCAACTGGGTTCTGGGCAAGGCAGGCCGCAGCGCGATAGAGGGCAGGAAGATCACTGGAGTGATCAAGGGGGCCGGTCTCGGCGGCGCCCTGCACAGGATGCTCAGCGGCGAGAACGGCGAGAGGACCGGTTACCAGGAGCCTGCCGCCAGTACACCCACACCTACGCCGACACCTGCGCCGTCGCCTTCGCCCGGTCCCGCTCCGAACGTTTCGCCGAAGCCGTTCAATGCGGCCCTGGCGGCCTAAGGCTTGGAAATCCGTTCAAGGAGGACAGAAACCATGAGCGAGGACAAGCGGAACCTCGGGCCGCGGGAGTTCATCGGCCGGCGGGGAGGTGACGTGGCTACGTTGGTCGAGAGCTCGGTGATCGCTTCCGTGCCCGAGGCGAAGCGGGCCGCGGAGGAAGCTCGACGAGACCTTCGGTTCGACTTCCTGGACGACCGAGCGGTGCTCGACCTGCTGCGCCGGCGTCATGTCGACGAAGAGGACATGTTCAACGCAGGGTTCAAGCACGGAGTGCCGCTGGCGCTCGTCGGCTTCGGGGCCGTGACCTATTGGGGCGGCGTGGCTCAGTACTGGGAGACCGCAGCAGCCCGCAACGCCTACCTGGCGGTCGCCGGAGCCGTCCTGGCGCTTGAGATCTTCTTCTTCGTGCGAAGCGCGATTTCACAATGGGGCGATCCGGTCCGGCAGAACCTGCGGGCCCGGGCGGCGAAGTACCGGCAGATCGCCCACGTTGCTCGTCGGGGAGGAGCTGACATCCCCGCTCACTACCCTCACTACGGGCCCTACCCCTTCGCCGCGAGATTCCGTCCCGAAGTGGCTGATTGCGAACAGTCCGAGAGTAAAGGCGCAGATGACCACGGACACCGTTGACGAAGCCCAGCGCAGCCTCACAGAAAGCGGCGGCATAGAGGTTCGCTGGATCATGCCGGAGGGCTTCCTCGAGCTGCCTTTCGAGGCAGATGACATGGAAGATCTGGCTGAGCAACTGGTCGAGTTGGCCAAGCAGGCGCTGCCCGGTGCCGACGAGGAAGTGCAGGTGCAGTACGCCGCGATGTGTGTGGCGCACTACGACGAGTTCATCGAGGCGGGCGTGCAGTACGCGGGCTTCGTCACCACGGAGGTCGACGGTGTCCGCTGCACGGCGACGGTGAACGTCAGCCTGCTGGACCTCGATGAGCGAGCCGGCAGCAACCCGGTGGGCTTCATCGCCACCACGATGCGGCACCTGGAGCTCGGACAGGTCGGCGAAGTGCAGCTGCCCTGCGGCCCGGCCGTGACATGCGTCGGCAACCGGTCATCCAGCATCGACGGCAGCCTGACGCAGTCGGGGCAGGACGAGCCGATCTGGACGTCGTTCATACAGGTCCAGATTCCCCTGAACAACGGGACCGTGCTACTGCTGGAAATGGGCACGCCGACGGTCGAAGGTTGGGACGTCTTCTCCGCCATGTTCGCCGGGGTGGTGAAGAGCGTCCGCTTCTTCGACGCCGACGGAGCTCCGCTGGTGATGCCGGGGTGAAGGGGGCGGCGCTGGGCGGCACCTCACCGACGGTGGGGGGGCCCAGGGACTACAGGCTGCTGGTTCCTCGCGAGTGGTTCCGTGTCGACCTCATGCGAGACCGCTGGCGCGCCCAGCTCAAGACCTTCGTCGACCGCCAGTCGGAAGGCCGGCCCGTCTCAGCTGAGCTCAAACAACACGTATGGATCACACTGCGCAACACCGCTGAGGCCGGCCGGGCTCGCGGTGCCATGGAGTTCTTCCTCCTGACGACCTCACGGGACGGTGGCCTGCCGGCCTCGCTCCTGGTGTCCTTGATGCCGCTGGGCGATACCCCCGCTGACCCGGAGAAGTATGCGGCGTGGCTTGAGCTGCGGGAGCCTGACGGTGCAGGACGGCGGCAGGTGTCGGTGGTGGAGCTGACGGCGGGGCCGGCTGTCCGCGTTGTCGGTGCCACGACGTTGAACGTCCACGTCCTGATGCCCGGCGGGGTGGGCTACTTGACGCTCTCCTTCTCGGCTCCGCTCACCGGGATGTCGGGACCGATGGAGCGCCTGTGCGATGCCATTGCGGGGTCTCTGCGGTGGGTGCAGTGACACGCGCGGGCACCCAGAGAGGCGGTCTGGGGATACTCGGGGTGATCCTCGGGCTGGTCGTCGGTATGGGCGTGATCCTGCTGGTCATGGGCCTCGGGAAACGGTTCGCGCGTGAGGTCGTACCGGCGTTGGTGGACTTGCCCGGGGGCGCCTGGGCAGTCGGAGGCAGCCTTGGGGTGGTCACCGCGCTCGGGGTGACCGGCTGGCTTCGGTGCGCGTCCGGGGTCTCTGGCGGGAGCCGCCTGGCGCGGGGGCTGAACGCCACGGGTACGGCGATCTGTTGCGTGGCGGCGTTCGGGCCGTTCTTCCTTCTGCTCAGCGGGCTTCCCGGCAGGAACTGCCGGTCGGAGAGTTGTGCCTACATCCCCGAGACGGGAAGCGCGTTGCTGGCCTACGCCCTCAGCGCCGGTCTGGTGGGCTGGATCGTCCACCGCTGGGCCAGCGCTCGGGCCGCGGAGCGGGCGACGTTGGAGCGGGAACGGGTGCGGAGGCTTCGGAAGAAGGGGAAGGGGAGGAGCCGGGCGGCGCGTCGGCGATGACACGGCTGCCGTACGGCATCGCCGCCCTCTGCATCCGCGATCAGGACCTGCAGATCCCAGGCGTGCCCTTCGGCCTGGAGGAACCCATACCTGTCACGATCCGGCAGGTGCAGTTGTGTGTGCCGCTGAAAACCGGTCCGGTTTCGGTCCTCTTCGTCTTCATGACCGAGGACCTGTATCACTGGGCCCAGTACCTGGAGGTGCTCAGCGGCATCATGAAGTCGGTCTCGGCGGAGCAGCCGCGGGGGGAGAACACCCCGGAGGCCGCCGGCCTGGAGGCCGGAGGAACGGAGAAGCCGGCATGAGCGGCATGGCGCAAACAGCGGACGAGGCACGGCAGAGGCGCACCCGCTTTCCAGCCCTGCTCGCGGTCGGCATCGGCTGCTACGTGCTTGCCGTGATGGCCGGGATGTTCCTTCTGGTGGACGAGGCCGGGCCTTTGGCCCTGGCCCCCTTGTGGATCGTGCACGGCGTGCTGCTCATCGAGCTGCTTCGGAAGCTGGGGGCAGGGGAATCCACTGCGTACGCGATGCTGTTCATCGTGGCCGCGTCCGTGATGTCCGTATACGTGGCCGACATGGGCCGCGATGACCTCACACTGCAGCAGCGGGGCGAGAAGGTCACGGCCAAGGTCGTGAAGGAATGGCGGGATCCCGCTCAGGGGCGCAAGGCCCGTGACCACAACTACTCGTTGGAGCGGGATGACGGCACCAAGGTGCCAGGTCCTGCGATGAGAGCGACATCCGACCTCTACGACGTCGGGCAAGAGCTGACGGTGATCGAGGATCCCGAGGGCGAACTCCGTCCCCAGACGCCGGGCCTGGCGGACGCGACGGGTGAAGCTCTCGGAGCGGGCGCGTTCGCCCTCGCTGCGCTCGGCTCCGTCGGCTGGATGACATGGCGAGGATCCGACTCCGCGAGGCGCCGGGACGAGCAGAAGGGGCCGGGCCGGTTCCGAAAGGCGTACAAGACTCTTGCGCGCGACCGCTCCACCCAGGCGGAGCAGGAGGAGAAACTGCGCGAGGCCCTGCGGACGTACCCCGCCGACCGGCGTGGCTACATCAAGGTCGCCCCGGAGGAATACCCCGACCTGACGCACGGCCGGGCGGCCCGGATCGCCTGGGAGGTGGGCCTGCGCGCGGAGGCGGTGGGCAACCGGGGGGCGTGGCGCTTCAAGGAGACCGTCGTCGAAGAAGCGCCGCACGACTGAGTCGCTGTGGAGGGGGCGAACACGGCGGACAAGTTCGTCGTCTCGCCGTCCCGCCCGGGTGCTCCGACAAGACGGCGCGCCACGGCTGCGGGGACCGAGTGTTTGAAACTGTGCCCTCGATCCCCAGACGACACCGTGCACCCTGCCGCACCTGCTTGAGGTCACGAGACTGCTCCATGCACACAGCGTCAGCGCCCCGTCGGCGATCACCCCATCCGTCGCTCCCGTAAACCTCCAAGCGGGAGCATCGCCCTGAGTACCGGCCCCAACCGCAAGATCACAGCGACACGTTGATAATCTGCAATCCCAGAGTCGATGTGTCGGCGTAAAGGTCGTGGGGGAGGGGGACATGAGCGATCAGCAAGCGGACATTGATCGGATCAAGGAATGTTCCAGGGCGTTGAAACGAATTCGCGACACTTTCGCTGATCGGGGCAATCCGGCCGAGAGTCTTGGTGTCAATGAGATCGGATCCCAGGAAATCCTGGACGCCTTTGACGAGTTCGGTAGTAACTGGAAGATCCACCGCAAGCGGCTCACCGAGGAGCTGGAGAAGCTGCACGGTATCACCAAGACGGCAGCAGAGTCGTACGAGCAGATCGACCATGAACTTGCCGAGGTATTGCGGTCGGAGGACAGGAGTGGGGGGAAGGGGGCGAAGAAATGACGAGTCGTCCTGCTGCCCACCGCTGGGCGGTACTCGATGAGACGCGCGATCCGGTACCAGGCGACCCGTACGAGGTCGCGAGGCTCGGTCGGCAACTCCGTAAGACCGCCGAGGCCATCGAGAAGGAAGCCCGTGAGATCAAGGCGTTGGCTTCGGTCGAGAATTGGAAGAGCAAGGCTGCTACCGAATTCCGGGCCACGGCCGAAGGAGCGGGCGGCAAACTGCGCAGGGCATTCAAGCGCTACGACGAGGCTGCGACGGCCCTCGGGACGCAGGTGCGGGAAGGTGTGTGCAGCAACGAGTACGCTTCGGAGCTGCATCGGGCCCAACAGATGGCCGACAAGGCCCTTCATGACGCCGAAGCGGCCCATGACGATCTGACTTCTGCCCAGCGATCGCTCGACGGCCAGCCAGACGACACGCCGAAAGACGATCCGGACACCAAGAAGTACAACCGGCACAGGGAGCAGGCGTCCTCGTCCCTTTCGGCTGCGAAGAACGCGCTCGAAGCCGCCAAGGGGATCCGTGACCGTGCCGCGAAACTGGCGGCTGACGCCATTTTCGACGTCATCGAGGGCGATGGGCTGAAGGACGGCTGGAAGGACAAGTTCAAGAACTGGGTTCACGAGAACTCAAGTTGGCTTGGCGAAATATCCAAGTGGGCCGGGCGCATCGCACTGTGGGCGGGTGTGGCGGCTCTCGCGTTGGGATGGATACCCGTCATCGGGCAGGCACTCGCGGCCATTGCCACGACCATAGCTCTCGTGGCCAGCGTGGTCGCGCTCGCCACCGACCTGGTGCTCGCCCTGGGTGGTGAGGGGAGCTGGAAGTCGGTGTTCCTGGACGCTGTGGGCCTCGCGACCTTCGGTCTCGGGCGGGCGGCCCTGGCAGGAGCCAAGGGTGTGGCCGCAGGGAGCAAGGCGCTGGCGCGCAGCAGCCTTTTCAAACAGGCAGTCGCCTCGGGAGTGAAGACGAACAAGGCATGGGCGATCGCCAATAGGGGTGCCCAGGGAGCCATCCGAGGGAAGGAATCTGCCCGGGCACTGGCCGCCATGCCGAAGGGCAGGCTCCCTTCCTGGAGCAACATCAAGGAGGGCTTCAGCCCCGTCTCCATGTATCGGGATACCGTTGATGGTGTGAAATCGATCAGCCAGGCATTCTCCAAGCAGGGCTGGCGGGATGGGATCAAGGGGATGGCCGTTCCTCGTTCAGCGGGAACCCTCGACCCCGAGCTGGCCAGAGTGGGCAAGGACCTTACGGGAATCGCCCCGGACGCGCTGACGATGCCAGCAGTCAGTAGTGCCCTAGGCAACTTCGGAGGGCAGACGAACGTCTGGGCGGGAGCCACTGCCGCAGGAGTCGTCGCCGGTGCTGAGGGCGCTTATGGCGCGGTGACCTCTCTGTACGGCAGGGTTGCCGGATGATCCCCGAGCCCGTCCTCAGACCGGCCGCTTCGCGTGGCCCCGGTCTGGAACTCTGCCACCGGTCCCGGCTGTTCCTGAACGACGGCGACCTCGTGCTGCAGACGCGTCGGCGCACGTTCCACTTCCCGGTCGGCGACGGCGGGATCGCTCGTGCCGTCTTCATCGATGCCGCCGGCGCCGACAAGGAACGCATGGGGCCGGCGATACGTGGCTCGTGGGGCGAGCTCCAGCTACAGGACCACGGGGGAGCACTGGTCGGCTGGTTCGACATGGAGGACTGGCTGCCGGAGTCCCCTGCCTTGCCGAAGCGGTCCGTACAGGGCGAGCAGTTGCTCAGTCGCACGGGTGTGGCGGCACTGCTGAAGGCCGCGGGCATCCCTCTCCATGTGGTACGAGACCGGAACGATCCCCTGGTGTCCAAGAAAACGCGGCGTGGAGGGGGCAGGTCTCTCGGTCCGGGAAGTGCCATTCCCCTGTGGTACTGGGGGACGCGTGCGGCTGCGGGACTTGTCTGGTTCGCCTTGTTCACCGTGATCGTTCTCTTCGATGCGGCGGCTCCCTGGGTCATCCTCCCGCTATCGGCAGCGGCCTTCGTCGCTCCGGTGACGCGCCTGGCCCTCCGTGGGTGGACTCGATTGCGTCTGAGGAGATACAGCCCTTCTGTGCGGGAGCGCATCGGACCTGCGCCGGTCAGTGGGCTGGGAGCAACGGTCAGGTTCTGCAGGGACACCGAACTGCGGGTGCAGGATCACGACCTCGTTCTGCGAGACATCAGTGGGCAGGAGTTCTGGTTGCCCTTGACGGGCCCGCATGCCGTGACATCCCTGGTCCTTGTGCGTGACAAGGGCGGCACGGCACTGGGAGCCGAACTCCGAGGCGCTGACGAGCAGCTGCGTGCCGTGCTTCCGTGGCGCCTGTGGTTCGCGGGCAAGAACGGTGAAGACGGCTGGTCCAGGCTGTGTTCAGCTACCGGGATGCGGCACACCGAACGCCGCCTGAGCGGAAGAGTGGGCTGGCCCAAGGGGCCGACGCTCGGCGCCCAACTGCTGCCCGAATCCCGCCGTGATGCCCGCAGCTTGTCACGCTTTCCCCGCACCATTGCCGGCGTTTCGTCCACCGCCGTCATGGCCTTCGGTTCCTTCTTCTCGGTTACCCAAGGCCTGCGGGTTGAGGACACCCATCCAACTGCCGGGATGGCTGCACTTCTCATGGGAGCCCTCGGAGGCTTTCTGCAAGCGGCTCCGTATCTCATTCACCAACTGCGCAGTCGGCTCAGACTCGACCGGCCTGCCGCGGAACAGACATCTGTGGAGAGCGTCGCATGACAACCCCCCTGGGGACCACACCTCCAGGCGACTACCGCCTCTTGCTCCCTGAGGGATGGTTCCAGATACCACTGGACATCGAACAGCGCGACAAGTCGATCGACGCCCTCGTGGAGCGCCAGTTTCACGGGATCGACAATGCGCCGCACCTCAAGGACGGGCTCCGGAAGGATCTGCGGCGACGTGCCGCCAAGGCATTTCGCAGCGGCGGCATTGAGTTGTACCTCAGCCTCCAGGAAGTCGGCCCCTTCACCATCCCCGCTTCGATGCTGGTCACCTTGGCACCACTTCGCCACCCGGAGGCGTTGCCGCTCGAAGCCCTGGCACAGGCGCTGGGCAGGGACGGCGAGGAATCCGTGAGTATCGAGCAACTGAGCTCAGGTACTGCCGTTCGCGTCCGTAAGCTGACGCCGCAGGGTGATGACGAATCCACGGAGAGCTCGCACAACTCTCTCTCCGTGGAGTATCACCTCCCTGTCCCCGGTGCCATGGCGTTTCTGCTGCTCAGCTTCTCCACTCCGTTGGAGCCCATCGCCGACGCGATGGGCGAACTCTTCGACGCGATAGCCGACTCGCTGACCTGGACGGAGTGACCACGCCCGTGACCGACGACCTCTCGAACCTTGGACTGGAGTGTTCTGAGGACTGGGTTCCCTTTCCCCTGGCGGGCTCTGTGGACCTGGACTATTGGGCCGAGCACCAGGCGCACGAACTCGTCGATCGATTCGCGCGCGACGGACAGGCGGGCGATGCCCGCCTTCTGGCGCGGGATCTGAAGCGCGCTGCTGCCGACAGTCATACGCGCGAACCTCTCGGGGCGTTCGGCTGGTACCTGAGCGGGCACAACTCGGTGGCGGCCATCCTCGAACTCGACGCCATCCACCCGGACACCACGTACCCCGAGGTGACCCTCTCCCTGCTGACCGACCACATGAAGGCCACGGACTTCGGCGAACCGGATGTCCGTGACATACGCCTACCGCTGGGCGACGCCGTACGTATCCGCCAGAACTTCGTCGGTGAGAAGAAGCGGCTTCTCGGCGCCCGCCCTGTGATCCACAGCCTCTTCTACGGGGTTCGCCCGGAGAACATGGCGGCCGCAATCACCCTGCTGGTCTCCTGGACGGAGCCTGTCCTGGACGAGCCCCTGGAACAGATCGTCGACAATATCGCGCAGACGTTGTCTGCCTGACGGACTCGACCTTCGTCGGTCCGCCATGCAGCGGACATACGTGCCTGTTGGCCATGTCACCTGTTGACGGCTTGGATCTCCTGGACGGTGACAGCCTGTTCGTTGCCGAAGGTGCCGTTCGGGAGGTCGCCGCCGGCGCCGCCGGTGCCGGTCCAGTTGATTTCCCAGGTGATGGTGGCCTGGAGCTTGTACGTGCCGTCACCGGAGGAACGGAGGTACCTGAGCCCGCACGGCGGGGTCTCGTCGGACTTGCCCTTGGCGTAGGGCTCGCCGATGGAGCCGTCGGCGTTGATGGTGCACTCGCCGGAGGCCGGGTAGGTCTCGGCGTCCTCGGTGCCAGGCTTCAGCGTGAGGGACACCGGTTTGGCGGTGGTGGTGGCCTGGATGTTGAACCCGGGGACGTTGATGGCCGCCGTCGCCTGGACCTCGTCGAAGACGGCCTTGTCCAGCCAGGCCCAGGTGGGCAGATTCACCTTGGTTTCGGCCTCGGGGGCGAGAGTGACCTTGGTGTCGGGAAGCTGCATGTGCTGGTAGGCGAGGGCGGCGAGTATTTCCGGGTCGATGGCCTCTTCGTACTGGGGCGGCGGGGCGTCGCCGTTCTCGACCCAGAAGGGGAGGTCGGTGCACGAGGTCCGCTTGAGATAGTCCGGCTCGTTGGGGTTCTCGACGCCGGCCCAGAACATTCCCTTGCCGTCGTTCTCGACGTTGTAGTCCTCGTAGCCGGGAGTTCCGGTCCAGCCGTAGCCGTCTTCGTAGTGGCGCTTCGTCTCGCCGATCGCCGAACCCGCGGTCCCGCCCATGCCGGGTGTGTTCAGTTGGCGCTCGATGTCCTTGGACATCTTCTTCTTGAAGTCCTTGGCGCCGAGGTAGGGGGCGTACCAGCAGGGCGGCGGCGTCCAGTTGACGTCGGAGGACGTCACGTTGCCAGTGCCGCCGCCCTTGGCGACCGATCCGGAGTACTGGATGCGGGCGGCGGCGTAGATGCCGTTGCCGTCGCCACCGCCCTGCTGCTGCGTGTTGGCTCCCTTGCCGGAACCCACGGGCTTTGCCGCATAGGCGGATTCCGTGAGGACGAGGGAGCTGAGGGCCAGAGTCAGAGCTGCGCTTCCGAGGAGTGCGCGTCGTGATCCGGTCACTGGCATTTCGCCGCCTTGGTCTCGACGAAGACCTTGGACGCCTGCCACAGGTCCGTACCCGTGGGGAACTTGACCATGATGATCTTGAAGTAGTCGAAGTCCTCAATGCTGGGCTTGGTCTTGAGGATCTTCTCGGTCTTGATTTCCTTGCCGTAGAACTTGCCTGCGTCAGCGCAGAACGCCACCTCCACCGACGTGCCGTTCGTAGCGGAGCGCGTGGTGGCGTCGTAGTGACGCAGCGTTCCGGTGGCAGTCCAACCGCCCTTGATCCATTCGTTGATCTGCACCTGCGCGTAGTGCAACCCATCGCCCGTGGCGTAGGCCGTCACGGCCGCGTCCTTGGTCGTGCGCTTGTCGACTCCCCGGTAGATGGCCCGGAGGAAGTTCGCGGCATCATCCATCGCAGCCGCTTCGTTCTTGTCCTTCGGCTTGTCCCAGTCGAAGACCAGGTTCATGTCCTTGGGCAGGGACACGTCCACGCCGTCCGGCTTGTCCCCTGCCGGTGCTCCCGAGGGCGATGCCGACTCCTTCGGCGTCTCCGCGCCCTGACCGGCGCCGGCGATCTTGTCGTTGTCGCCGGACTTGTCATCCCCGCTACCGCAGGCCGTCAACAGCAGTGCTGCCGTCGCCAGAGCGGCGGTAACGGGCAATGAGCGGCGCTTCACAGTGACTCCCCGTAAGAGAAAGAAGTTCGGTATGAGCACTGACGGTACCGGTGAGGTTTCCGGTTTCACCAGCGCGAACTTCTGCGAGAAGACGGGCAATGCCGGATGTATAGGGCTCTCGGATCCGGGTGACGTCGTGTTGCCGGGCCCCGATTCGCTAGTGCAGTGCCTTGCGTCACTGCGCACCGCCCGGCCAGCAGGCGGCCAGGCAGCACGCCGGCAGGGCTGTCGACGTGACATGGAGGGCCGCGAAGGCGCCCACGAACAGGCCGGGCCAGAAGTCGGTGGCGAACAGGGGCGGGAGGGTGTTCTCGTCCGCGGCCCTCGGGGCGGCGGCCGGGGCGGACTCGGATTGCGGGCGGTCGGTGCGCGGGGCCTTGTCGAGGAAGGTCATCAGCGTGTCGAGGCGTTCGCCGAGGAGGTGGTCGTCGGCCTCGTCCGCCCTGCTGTCCCCGAGCGTGACGGAGTCCGGCAGGTCGAAGGACAGGCGGTTGGAGTCCAGGCGCAGCCCGTGGTTGTAGACGTCGATCGTGCCGTCGTCCGGGTCGGCGACCACGTACACCCCGTCCTCGCCCACCTTGGCGTGCACCGCCGCGGCGAACAGTCCCGCGTCGCCGGCCGACTCGCTCTCCGGCGTCTGCGGCACGAGGGAGACGTACACCGGGCCGCCGCCGTCGGAGCGCCTGAAGTCCCGGATCCGCTCGTGCAGCCGGTCCAGTTGGCGGGAGTCGAGGACGCGGGGGCTGGGCTTCGCGAGTACTACAGGTCAGCCGGCTGCGGGCCTCGCCGGCCGGATGGGTGCGCAGGGCGCTGGAACGGCAGGAAGAGGACTGGTGCCGGTGGCTTCAGCCCAGCTTCGCGTTCTGGGCCTTCACCACCGTCGCCGGGAGCTTCGCGTCGCCCGGCCTGTCCTGGACCATGGCCATGCCGTCCACGGAGACGTAGACGGCGATGACATCGTCCTTGCGGACGGCCTGGGCGTGCATGGTGTGGGTGATGCCCTGGAAGGGCATCGTGGAGCGGAAGGCGAGTGTCTCGTCACCGGCCTTCGCCACCGGCTCCTCGGCGGTGACGGAGTCGTACGTCGTCGTGCCGTTCGCCTTCGCCGTGAAGCCACTTCCGCACGAGTCGACGCTCTTGGCCAGCCCGGCGAACGCGGACTCGGCCTCGCCGGGCGTGTACGCCGTGAGCGTGATGTACGTGAACTTGTTGCCCTGAGGGACATAATGGGTCAGGTCGCCCTGCGGCCCGCCGAGGGGCAACTGGTTCATTGCGTAGGCCAACGGGGCACAGGCCGGCTTGTCGACCGTCACGTCGTCCGGGGACTTGGCGAAGACGTACTTGTCGTCTCCCTTGTCCCTGGAGGTGGCCTTCACGTCCAGCCCCGGCACCTCCGCCTTCGTGATCATGAGCTTCGCGAGCCGCTCGTTCGCTGTCACCTGCTTCGCCCGGGCCGGGGTGGGCCGGGGTTTCCCGGTCGCCGCGTCCGAGTCGGCGCTGCCGCCGCACGCGGTGAGGGACAGCAGGGACAGGGCGGAGACGGCGAGCACGGCTCGCTTCATGGGGCACTCCTCGCAGGGGGCAAAGCGAAGATCATGGCACGGTGACTCCGGTATCACGTGCGTGAATGGTGTGGGCCTCGTGGCCGGTACGTGACGAAGGCCTCGGTCGCCGGACACCTGTCCACCCGCCGTCCACCCGTGCCGAATTCGCTTCCGCACAGCACATGACCTGTCCATGTGCCGCCGTCAACGACCCTGTCCCGCCCTGAAGTTGCAGATGGATAACGGTGTGCGCGGTGAGGTGTGCGACGCCGGACGCGTCTTGAGGGGCTTATGTGCGGCTGATACGGTGCGATGGCTTGACGCTCACCCCCAGTGCTGACTATTCGCCCAGGTCGGGCGGGTAAGTCCGGCCCGTCCCGCGCCTCTGCGTGCGGACCGGCGCGGGTGAAGTGTCTGATTTTGAAGGCAAATTGACAGACATCTTCTTGGGTGTACGGGGAGCGGTTGCGTGAAGATCCAAGAGCGTACGGGGGCGGGCGCCGGTCGATCCGCCGCTCCGGCTCAGCCGTCGGTCGGTGACCGGCTTCCCACACCACCTCGCGAGCGCAAACCGGCACTGGCCGCGCTGGCGGTGCTGCTGATCCTGGTCGGTGCGCTCGGCGCGACCATGCTCGTGCTCCAGGCCGGTGACCGCATCGAGGTCGTCAAGGTCACGCAGACGATCCCCGCGGGCGGCTCGGTCAACAAGTCGAACTCGACCCCCGTCATGGTTGCCAAGGACGACAGCATCCACTACGTCGAGTGGACCCAGCTGGAGCAGCTGAAGAAGCAGAAGCTGAAGGCCGTCAACGCCATCCCCGCCGGAGCCGTCGTGGTCGGCGAGATGTTCGGCGACGAGGCGGGTGTGGCCGCCGGCAAGGCCACCGTGGGCCTGTCCCTCAAGGCGGGCCAGTACCCGACCGGCATCAAGCAGGGCGACACCGTCGCGGCCTACCGCGTCGGCTCCGCCTCCGGCTCGGGCAACAGCAACAGCAGCGACTCCTCGGCGTCGGCGTCCAGCAACGCCGTCATCGTCGACAACGCCCGCGTCACCAACGACCCGGGCTCGAAGGGCGGCGGCGACGAACTCGTCAGCAGCACCAACCTGGCGGTCACCCTGACCGTCGACAGCGACAAGGCCGCCGACCTGGCCCAGGCCGCCTCCAACGGCGAGGTCGC
Source organism: Streptomyces sp. NPDC057424 (assembly GCF_042803315.1). NCBI lineage: Bacteria > Bacillati > Actinomycetota > Actinomycetes > Kitasatosporales > Streptomycetaceae > Streptomyces > Streptomyces sp. NPDC057424. Next base: position 268,336 of record NZ_JBHVCP010000002.1, on the reverse strand, counting down.
ACTCGTTCTCGTCTCCGGTAACTCCGGCAACTAGAAGGCGGCACCCACCCCATGGCGCTCATCGCTCTCGCCGCCGACAAGGGTTCCCCCGGCGTCACCACCGCGGCCGTCGCACTCGCGGCGGTCTGGCCGCGGCGTGTGCTGCTCGCCGAGGCGGACCCGGCGGGCGGTGACCTCGTCTACCGCAGTGCCGCCGCGCACGGCGGACCGCTCAACCCCAACACCGGCATGCTGTCCATCGCCGCGACCGCACGCCGCGGCCTCGTGCCCGACCAGCTCTGGGACCACGTACAGCCGTTGAGCGGAGGACTGGAAGTCCTCGTCGGGCTCGGCATGGCCGAGCAGGCCGCCGGCCTCGCGGGGCTATGGCCGACCCTCGGGCACGCCTTCAACTCCCTCGCCGACTCCCCGCACGCCGCCGCCGACGTCATCGCCGACTGCGGACGCATCAGCGGCGACACCCCCGCCCTGGAGCTGTTCCCGCACGCCGCGCTCGTGCTGCTCATCTCGCGCACCGAGCCGGAGGCCATCGCCCGCGTCCGCGACCGCGCGACCACCCTCGCCGGGAAGCTGCACGGCGGACCCCGCGGCGCCGCCGGCCTCGCCACCCCGATGATCGGTGTCGTCCTGATCGCCGACACCGGCACGGCCGGCAAGCTCGCCTCGCAGGTCAACGACATGCTCGTGCACACCCAGACCGGCGCCCGCGTGGTCGGCACCATCGCCGACGACCCGGCCGGCGCCGACCAGCTGGCCGGCCGCAAGCGCGGCCGCCTCGACAAGTCGCTGCTGATCCGCTCGGCCCGCAAGGTCGCCGCCGACCTCAACCAGCAGTACGGCGCCGCCTGGGCCGCCTCCGCCCAGGCCAACCAGGCACCCCAGACCCACCACGCCCCGCACACCCCGGGCCAGATGCAGGGTCACGCGGGGGCCGGCGCATGACCGCTGTCGACCACCAGTTGGTCAAGCGGTTCCGCCAGGACGCCGGCGACCGCATCGCCGAGCAGCGCCGGCAGGACCAGGCCGCGGGCGTCACCCCGATGTCCACGGAGGACGAACGGCAGTACGCCCGTGCCGTCATAGCCCAGATCCTGGAGGAGTACGCCCGCGCCGAGATCAACGCGGGCCGTACGCCGCTGGACGCCGAGACCGAGGAGCAGTACGCGGCCGCCGTGCACGCCGCGCTGTTCGGCGTCGGCCGGCTCCAGCCGCTGCTGGACAACCCCGAAGTCGAGAACATCGACATCAACGGCTGCGACCAGGTGTTCATCGGGTACGCCGACGGCCGCGAGGTGACGGGCGACCCCGTCGCCGAGACCGACGAGGAGCTCGTCGAGCTCATCCAGGTGCTGGGCGCCTACTCGGGTCTGTCCTCGCGTCCCTTCGACTCCGCCAACCCGCAGCTCGACCTGCGCCTCCCCGACGGTTCGCGACTGTCGGCCGTCATGGACGTCACCCGGCGCCCCGCGCTGTCCATCCGCCGGGCGCGCATGGGCAAGGTGTTCATCTCCGACCTCGTCGGCAACGGCACCCTGTCGCCCGAGGTCGCCCACTTCATGGCCTGCGCGGTCCGCGCCCGCAAGAACATCATGATCGCCGGCGCCACCAACGCCGGAAAGACCACGCTGCTGCGCGCCCTCGCCAACGAGATCCCGCCCCACGAGCGCCTCATCACCGTCGAACGGGCCCTGGAGCTGGGCCTCGACACCTTCCCCGACCTGCACCCCAACGTCGTCGCCTTCGAGGAGCGCCTGCCCAACTCCGAGGGCCAGGGCACCATCTCGATGGCGGAGCTGGTACGACGCTCGCTGCGTATGAACCCCTCCCGCGTCATCGTCGGTGAGGTCCTCGGCGACGAGATCGTCACCATGCTCAACGCGATGTCGCAGGGCAACGACGGCTCCCTGTCCACGATCCACGCCAACAGCTCGCACGAGGTCTTCAACCGTATTTCCACCTACGCGCTGCAGGCCACGGAACGGCTGCCCATCGAGGCCAGCCAGATGCTGATCGCGGGCGCGGTCAACTTCGTCGTCTTCATCCAGCGCCGCAACAACTACGGCAACGGCGGCCGCCTCCAGCGCATGGTCACCTCCGTCCGCGAGGTCAACGGCGTCGACGGACGGGTGCTGTCCAGCGAGGTGTTCGCGGAGGCCCCCGACGGCCGGATCGTGCCGCACGCCCCCATAGCCTGCCTGGAGGAACTGATGGCACACGGCTACCGGCCGTCCGGGACCTGGGGGTGAGCCGGGGATGAACACGACTCTCGCGGCACTCGGCTCGCTCGGTTCCATGGGCGGCCTGTTCTCCACCACCGTCCTGTACTCGATAGGGAGCGGCGTCGCCGTCGGCGGCGGCCTCGCCCTCCTCCTCATCGCCGTACGCGGACTGCCCGCCAAGCCCGACCACGAGAAACAGAAGGCCGCCGAGCGGGCGAGCGAACTGATCCGCTTCGCCGGCCGGCGCGGCTCGCTCGCCGCCATCGTCGGCCTGGTCGTCCTCGTCCTCACCCGCTGGGCGGTCGCGGGCATCGCGGCCGGTGTCCTCGTCTTCTTCTGGGACCGCCTGTTCGGCGGTGCCGGTGAGGAACGGGCCGCCATGCGCCGCGTGGAGGCCCTGGCCTCCTGGACGGAGTCCCTGCGCGACACCATCGCCGGCGCGGTGGGCCTGGAGCAGGCCATCCCGGCCTCGGCCCGCGCCGCGGCCCCCGTCCTGCGGCCCCACCTCGACGCCCTCGTCGACCGGCTGCGCGCCCGCACCCCACTGCCCGAGGCGCTCCAGCAGCTCGCCGACGAGATCGACGACGCCTCCGCCGACATCATCGTCGCGGCCCTCATCCTCAACGCCCGCCTGCGCGGTCCGGGTCTGCGCCAAGTGCTCGGCGCCCTGGCCAAGTCGGCCCGTGAGGAGGTCGACATGCGCCAGCGGGTCATGGCCCAGCGCGCGTCGACCCGCAGGTCGGTGCAGATCGTCGTCGCGGTCTCCATCGCGTTCGTCCTCGGTCTGTCGATCTTCAACCGCGACTTCGTGGAGCCGTACGGAACAGCCGTCGGCCAGCTCGTCCTGGCCTGTGTCTGCGGCCTGTTCGCGCTCGGCTTCTGGTGGCTGCGCAAGCTGTCCACCATTGAGACGCCCGAGCGTTTCCTCGTCCGTGACGAGGCCTCCGTCCAGTTCGTCCGTCCCAGGACGCCGTCGCAGGCGCAGTCCCAGCAGCGGATGCCGCAGGAAGAGGGGGCACGCTGATGGACCTCACGATGCCGCTCGTCGTCGGCGCCGTACTCGGCCTGGGCATCTACGCCCTCGTCCGCGCCCTCATGCCCAGCAAGCGCAGCGCGATCTCACAGGTCGCGCGGATCGACGCGATGCGGGCCCGCGGCTCGGCCTACGAGTCGGCCCGCGCCGAGCGGGAGAAGGGCCGCCTGGGCTCGCTGCGAGCCGAAGTCGGCCTGCGCGTCTCCGAGTTCTACCTCCAGCAGGGCTGGGAGCAGCGCTCGCTGCGTGCGGACCTGGCGGTGCTGGACCGCAGCTGGGAGAAGTTCCTGGCGACGAAGGTGCTGCTGGGTGTGGCGGGCCTGTTCTTCGGTCCGTTCCTGTTCGCCATCGTCTACACGCTGGGCTTCGGCAGGAACCCGATCATCCCGGTCTGGCTGGCGCTGCTGTTCGCGGCCGTCTTCTTCTTCCTGCCCGACCTCGAGGTACGGCGGGACGCGGCCGAGAAGCGGCGCGACCTGCGGCGCGTGATCGGCGCCTATCTCGACCTGGTGTCGATGAGCCTCGCCGGCGGACGCGGTCTGCCCGAGGCCCTGATGGCGGCGGCCGAGGTGTCCGACGGCTGGGCCAACCAGCGTATCCGCAACGCCCTGTCCGACGCCCGCATCACCGGCGTCAGCCAGTGGCAGGCGCTCGGCGCGCTCGGCGAGGAGATCGGCGTGGAGGAGCTCAAGGACCTCTCCGCCTCCCTGGCCCTGGTCGCGGACGACGGGGCCAAGGTGCGCGAGTCCCTCGCCTCCCGCGCCGAGACCATGCGGCACCGCGAGCTCGCCGAGATCGAGGGCAGCGCGGGCGAGAAGTCCCAGTCGATGCTCGTGGCGCAGCTGCTGCTGTGCGCCGGGTTCCTGGTGTTCCTGATCTTTCCGGCGGCGATGCGGGTGTTCCAGGTGCAGTGAGCCGTGCATGAGCCTTGCAGCGACCTTCACAACTCCAGAACCTCCGTGAACCGATTTCGAAAGGACAAGACGTCATGAACGGACGCACCTTCCACACCGGCATCCCCGCCGTGGACTTCCTCGTGACCTTCCTCCAGGCCCGCACCGAGCGTGCCCGCTCCGGCGAGCTGGACCGCGGTGCCTCGGCGGTCGAATGGGTCATCATCTCCGCGGTCGTCGTGGCGATCGTCGGTGTCGTGGCCGCCATCATCAACGCCGCGCTCAGCGAGGGCGCCAACAAGGTCGGCGACTGCATCAAGGGTGCGGACGCGGGCAAGACCTGCTGATCGTCTCAGGAGCAACGGGGTTCACGGGGATGCCGGCAGGCGTGAGCAGACGGGTACGTCGCAGGGTGGAGGCCGTTCGGAAACGGGCGGCCACCCGCGGCGACTCAGGCATGACCGCGATCGAGTTCGTGCTGCTCACTCCGGTCCTCTTCTTCATGATCTTCGCGACGGTGCAGTTCGCCCTGTACTTCTTCGCGGACCACGTGGCCCAGGCGGCGGCCCAGGCCGGAGCCCGCAAGGCCCGCGCCACGGCCGACGAACGGCCGGGCGCGTGGCGCGGTGAGGCGCGGGACGTCGTGGACAGCTACATCCGGCAACTCGGCCCCCAACTGCTCCTGTCCCCGGACGTGACGATGGTGCAGCCCGAGCAGAACACGGTGGGCGTGGAGATCGCGGCGAGGGTACCGACGGTGTTTCCCGGACTGGATCTGACGGTGCACGCGCAGTCGGTGGGGCCCGTCGAGAGGTTCGTACCGGAAGAGGGGAACTGAATGTCCGTCCCCTCTCTCGGGAAGGGCGGCCCCCGCCGCCGCCGGCCCGCGGACGACAGTGGCCTGTCCACCGTCGAGGTCGTGATCCTCGCACCGGTGATGATCCTCTTCATCCTGGTGCTGGTGGCCTTCGGCCAGCTCGTGGACGGCCGCGGAGCGCTCGACGGCGCGGCCCGGGACGCGGCCCGCGCGGGTTCGATCCAGAAGGACCACGCGACGGCCATGGCCGAGGCCAGGAAGGCCGCGGAGGCGAACCTGGCGGACGTCTGCTCGGGCCCGGTGTCCGTCGTGCAGACCAGCCAGGGCTTCGAGCCGGACACCATCTTCACGGTCGAGGTGAGCTGCCAGGTGCGAGGTCTCGCCATGCTCGGCCTCGACGTGCCGGCGACCCTGTCGGCGAGCTTCAGCTCCCCGCTCGACCCGTTCCGGAGGTCGGTGTGAGGCACCTCCGGTCGTACGGGCGGGCGCGTTGGGCGGCCCGTCGCGCGCAGTGGGACGACCGGGGCTCCGGCGCCGGCGCGGTCATCATCTTCACGCTCGTCTTCCTCTCCCTCTCCGCGTTCGTCATCGACGGCGGCCTGTCCATCTCCAAGCGGGAACGCGCCGCCGACATCGCCGAACAGGCGGCCCGTTACGCCGCCCAGGACATCGACCGCGACGCCCTGTACGAGAACGAGGGCGGCCCCGCACCGATCAACTTCGAGAACTGCGACGCCCGGGTGAAGGCCTTCGCCCGCGAGATGGACATGACGGGCGCGGACATCGGAGCGACCCGCTGCGTGGTGGCGAACGCCGAGCAGGTGCAGGTCGAGGTGCAGCTCACGTACTCCCCGGTCTTCACGGGCATGTTCTACGGCGGCGACGTGGTGGTCCACGGCGAGGCGGTGGCGGAGAACGAGGTCGGCTGAGCGGCCACCACGACGGTTCAGACTCGAGGCCGGCACCGTTGCGGCCGGCTTCGCCCACGGTCGGGGGGCCGGGCAGCATGCGATGGATCCGAAGGCCGACGACGGGGGCCGCGATCCAGTCGGTGAACCGCAGATCCCGAACCTTCGACGGATCTGCACACCGTTCACGGGGATGTCGTAGAGGGCTCGATCAGGAACAGGCTGCGACGCATCTCCCGTTCCGCGCGCTGCATTCCCGTACCGCGCAGGGGTGGGAGATGTGAAGCGGTCATGGGCTCCGGTGACCATATGGTCACACCCATGAATGCGCCCCCCCGAATTCCACCCAGGCCCATATCCACGGACCGGCCACTGACTGGCCGCCCCTTCTCCCGGCGTGCTTTGATCGGTCGCGCTCGAGCACTTCGAATTATTGAACGAAGGGAACCGCCCTCCATGGCCTTCACCCCGCAGATCGCGACCGCCCAGATGTCCGACGCCGAGCTGGACACCATCGCCGGCGGCCAGGCGGGCGGTGCCGCCGCGGGTGCCGGCGCCGCAGCCGGTCTCTACGTCGAGACCACGGCCGCCGGCCTCACCACGGGCGTCGGCGGCGGCGTGGGCCTCACCGTCTCGCCCCAGGGCATCGCGGCGGACCTGCACCTCAACGCGGCCGTCGCTTCCTGAAGCAGCGCACACGAAAGGCCCCGGATCTCCGGATCCGGGGCCTTTCCGTTCGTCGGCAGACGGGCTCACTTACTCCCGCTGTTCCCCTTGCTTCCTTTTCCGCCCCGCTTGTCCTCGGTCTTCATGGCGTCGTTCGCCTTCTTGGCGAGCTCGTCATCCAGCTTCTTGAACTCGCGCACCACGGCATCGGACATGCTCGCCAGCGCGTCCAGCTGCTGCGTGATGTCCTCGCGCCCGTCCTCCCAGTTGGACTCGAAATCATCGAGCGCGTCATTGACGCTGCCGTCGCCGATGTCGTCCTTGTAGGACGCGAAGAGCTTCTTGGTGTGATTCAGACGGGTCTTGATGGAACGCAGCCGGCGCCCGTAACTCTCCAGCTCCGTCAGCGGTAGCGCGAGGTCGCTCTTGCCCTTGCCCATCTGGCAGCCCCCCAACGTCCAGCCCTCTGATCTCGGAAGAACCGTACCCCGGCCCGATCTTTCCGTCGAACGGTTGTGCCTCGTAAGTTCACGTGTGCATACGGTTGTTGACGTGGATGTGGGCGTGACGGGGGTTGCGGTACGGCGGGCCACAGGCCGACGGACTGGCAGGCCAGGAAACCGGCCCGAGCTGCTCCTGCACCTGACGTCCGCGCGCCCGGCGCGGGTCGATGAGACGAACCTGGAAGGAACCATGGATCTGCTGTCCACCATCGAGGCCTTTCCGAACGTCGGTCCGCTCGAAGACCTGGACCGAGCCTGGAAGTGGAGCCTGAACCCGGTGCTGCATTTCGCGGGAGCCCTTACCAGCGACGGAACGCGGCTCTTCCAGACCAATCAGCGCGGCAAGCATGACGAGTCCCTCGCACGTGCCGTGCTGACCTTCGCCCGCGACCGTGAGAAGCAACTCATCGGTGGGGGCCGGTTCATCGGTTACGCGGCAGGTTTCGAACTCCCCGGATACGCGTTCGATGCGGTGGCGGCGGCGGTGCCGGACGTCCATGGCCATCACAGGGCGCAGAACCCCGATCTCACGGCCGTGACGTACATCGTCTTTCCCGCCTGCGCCTGCGAGTTCTCCGGCCGGGAGACGCTGGCCGAAGCCGAGGCCCGGTACACGAAGATGCTCCACCCCGCGGAGATCGGTCGCGAGGCGGTGCCGTTCGTGAAGATGAGCTTCGACAACCCCCGCACCGGTGGCGGCAGCAACTACCCAGGGCGCGCTCTGACCTACCCCAGGATTCTCCTCCAGGAGATTCCCCAGCTGGAGAACTCTCCCGGCGGCTTCGTGGAGTACGAGAACAGGGAGGGCAACGTCTGGCGCATCGAGTGGGCCGGGACCTGGTTGCTCTCGGCAGAGTCGGGGCGGCGCGAGATGAGCCTCGAAGAGGTGCTCTCGTTCGCCGAGGCCAGCCTGCGCTGAATCGGAACCTCGCCCGCCCACTCCGCTGATGTCCCAGGCGGAACCTTCTTCTCCCAGAGCTTCAACCGCTGCCCGCTCGTGTCAGCGGTTGATCGACTGGATCTCCTGGACGTTCATGTCCTGGATGGTCTCGAAGGTGCCGTCGGGCAGGTCGCCGCCGGAGCCGTCGGAGCCCTCCCACGTGATCTGCCAGGTGACACTCGCGGAGAGCTGGTAGGGGGTGCCGTCGGTCGCGCGGAGGTAACGGATGCCGCACGGCGGGGTCTGGTCGGCGGCGCCCTTGGTGTAGGCGGTGCCGATGGAGCCGTCGTCGTTGATCTCGCAGTCTCCGGAGGCGGGGAAGACCTCGGCGTCCTTGGTGCCCGGGTCCAGGTGGAGGGCGACGGGCTTGGCGGTGGTCTCCGCCCACAGGCCCGTGTTCGGCAGTGCGGCGCGGACCTTGACGTCCTTGAAGGTGCCCTCGTCGAGCCAGACCCAAGTGGGCAGGTTGACCGTGGACTTGGCCGCCGGCTTCAGCTCGACCTCGGTCTCCGGGACCTTGACCTTGTTGTAGGCGTACTCGGCGAGCGTCTTCGGGGTGGGCGCGTTCGGATCGTCCGGGACCTCGCCGGCGTCGACCCAGAACATGATGCGGCCGCAGTCCCACGACTCCGAGGCGTTGGGGTCAGGGGCGACACCCCGCCAGAAGTAGCCGTCCTTGCCGAGGTTGTAGTCCTTGTAGCCCTCGGCGGAGCTGTTCGTCGCCGCGTGCAGGTCGAAGTTGTCCGCCGGTTCGCCGTCCCGGTAGTGGTCGGTCCACAGGCCCTTGCCGAACCAGGACTCGTGGATTCCGACGTCACCGCCACCGTCCGAGTCCACGAACTCCTTCAACTGCTCCGGGCTGAAGGCGGGCTCGTACCAGCAGGCCGGGGGCTTCCAGTTGGGATCGACCGTACCGAGGTTGCCTTCCTCGCCGCCACCCCCACCACTCGGGTACGTGACCTTGATGTTGGAGACCGAGGCCGACAGTCCGCCCTTGCCGTCGCTTCCGCCTTGCGGAGGCGGTGCCGCTTCGCCGCCGACCGGTTTGTCGGCGTGAGCCGTACCAGCGGTCCAGAGGACGCAGCCGGTCGCAAGCCCCACGATCAGCTTCGTTCGCGGGGGCGTGGTCACCCTCGGCATGCCTCTGCCTTCCCCTCGACGGTGACCTGCTGGGCACGCCACACCGGGTTGTCCTTCACGGACGTCATGAGGAGGGTGAACTTCTGGTAACTGGCCAGGCTTTCCTTCGTGCGGTGGACCTTCTCGCTCTTGACTTCCTTGCCGAAGACCTTGGACTGGTCCTCACAGAAGGTGACGCTGACCGTCTTGACCTTCTCGGACTCGTCCCCAGGGCTGATCTCGGCGTCGTAGTACCGGTCCCTGCCCGTCAGCGTCCAGCCGCCGTCCACGTACTCCTTGATCTGCGAGTGCGCGTACCGGGATGCCTGGCCCGACGAGTAGAACTGGAAGGCGGGATCATTCGGGTCCTGCTTCGTGATGCCGTGGTTCAGCGCGCGAATGTAGTTCGTGGCGTCCTCGAGGGCTGCCGCGCTGTCCTGGTCCGACGGCTTCTCGAAGTCGAAGACCAGATCCAGGTCCTTCGGGACACTCACGTCAGGCCGCTCGACATCGGTCGACGTCGAGCCGGAGGCCGAAGCGGAAGGCCTGCCGGCCCCCTTGCCCGCTCCCTCGATGTCGTCCGACGCGTCGTTGCCACCCCCGCCGCAGGCGGTGAGCAGCAGGGCCGCTGCCACGGTGAGCGCGGCGGCTGTTGTCTTCGGAGCGCGGCGAGCCACTGGCGCATCTCCCCCGTTGTTCGATCGTCGTATTGCGTGTGCGGTGGAGAACGAAGCTATCAGGGGTGGGTGTGGAGGACCTGATGGGCGGCGGTGGATTGCGTGGGGCTCGTGAGAGGCCTGCGTGGCAATTGCGAAGGTGATGCTTCCGGCTGTCCGGCCCAGGGGTGAACACCCGTGACTTCAGGGGCAAATCGGACTCGAGCGGGATCCTTCGATCCGCCCTTCGACGCCCTCCATGAGAGTCCATAAGATCTCTGTAGGCTCAGCACGCCCCTTACCCCACGTTCGGCCTCACCTCACTCCACACACGACCCCAGGACACCCGCCATGCCGCGACGCCGCACCTCAAGCTCGTCAAGCTCGACGGGAAGTACGACGGGAACGACGGGGACCACGGGCGCCCCCAGGAACCGGACTCCGCAGCCGGTGAGGATCCGGCGCAGGTCCTTCGGGGACTTCGTCAAGGCGTTCCTCGCCTTCGTCGCCCTGGTCGTGCTGCTCGTCGGTGTGCCGGGAGCGCTGGCCACGCAGATCGGATGGCCGCTGCCGAACGGTGTGCCGAGCCTCGAGTGGCTGCAAGAAGAGATCACGGTCCACACGTTCCTGAACATCCTCACCGTCATCGTGTGGCTGGCGTGGGCGCAGTTCACGGCGTGCGTGCTCGTGGAGATGAAGGCCGCGCTGTCGGGTGTCGGCGTGCCGGGCCGGGTGCCGGGTGCCGGGCCTAGCCAGTTGCTCGCGCGGCAACTCGTCGCCGCGCTGCTGCTCGTCGGCGCCACGGCGGCCAGCTTCGCGCCCGGGCTGTCGCAGCTCGGCCAGAACTACGACGCGAACCAGAAGCCCACCGTGGCCGCGGCCCAGCAGACCCCGGGCGGCCTCTTCGCCCAGCAGCAGGAGCAGGCCGCCGACACCGCGGCGGCCCTCGCCGGGCAGGCCTCGCACGCCGCCGCCCACGCCGACGCCGGTGGCAGCACCGCCAAGCAGGGCGACACGAAGTACTACCGGATCCAGCCGCCCGAGGGGCGTCACCACGACTCCCTCTGGGAGATAGCCCAACGTCACCTCGGTGACGGGCGCCGCTACAAGGAAATCTTCGAGCTCAACAAGGACCGCGTGCAGCCGGACGGGTCCAAGCTCTCCGAGGCGAGTCTCATCCGGCCCGGCTGGATCATGGAGATGCCGGGCGACGCCCGCGGCGGCGAACTCGTCGAGATGCCCGACGAGGCCCCCGACGTGTCGCCCGATGTGCAGCAGCAGATCAGCGACTACGCCCAGACCGGGGACCACGCCCAGGGCGGAGGGGGATCCGGCGCCCAGGGCGGTGGACACGAGCACGCCGGCGGGGGCGCCACCCAGGTGTCCGTCCCCGAGCAGCAACGCCCCGCTCCCGGCACCGGGCACCAGCAGGCCACGAGCGTCGGCGCCGAGTCCGAGAGCTCCTTCGGACTCCCCGAAGCCCTCCTGGCCGCGCCCCTCCTCGCCGCCGGTCTCCTCGGCGCCCTGGGGCGGCGGCGCCGGCAGGCGCTGTGGCAGTCGGCGTTCGGGGCCGTCGGCGGGCGGCGCGGCATGGAGCCGCCCACGCCGACCGGGGACGCGCAGGACGTCCAGGACGCACTGCTCGTCGGCGCCGACCCCGAGGGCGTACGGCTGCTCGACCGGTCCCTGCGCTGTCTCGCCGCCTCCCTCGCCGAGGAATCGCGGGCCCTGCCGGTCGTGTACGCCGCCTGGCTCAGCAACGGCGACCTGCACCTCCAGCTCGCCCAGCCCGCCGGAAAGCCCCCGGCTCCCTGGCAGCAGGGGCAGGACCAGACGTTCTGGATGCTGGCCCGGACCGACGCCGAGCGCTACGAGGACGTCGACACGGCCGCGCCCTACCCGGGTCTGGTCAGCCTCGGCACCATGGACGACTCGCGGCTGCTGCTCAACCTGGAGGCCGTGCCCGGCATCGTCTCGCTCAGCGGCCGGGAGGCCGACCGGGCCGCCGTCTTCGCTTCCGTCGCCGCCGAGTTGGCGACCAACGGGTGGTCCGACCGCATGACCATCACACTCGTCGGCTTCGGGGAGGACCTCACCCCCCTCGCCCCGAACCGGATCCGGCACCTCGAGGACGTCGAGGCCCTCGTCGAGACCATGGAGGCCGAGACGCGGCAGCGGCGCGGAGCGCTGGGCGCCGCCGGGCACGACTCGGTCCTCACCGGGCGCACCGGGCCGGCCCAGCACACCCGCTGGGCCCCGCACCTCGTCCTGCTCGCCGCCCAGCCGTCCGCCGAGGACGCCGTCAAGCTCGCCGAACTCGCCGCCGACGCGAGCCGACTCGGCATCGGCTACCTCGTCGGCACCGAGACCGGTGATCTGCCGGGCGCCGCCTGGGAGATGGAGATCACCGGCAGGGGAAAGCTGCTCGCGCCCCTGCTCGGGCTCGAACTCGACGCGCAGTTGCTGCCCGTGGCCCAACAGCGGGCCGTGGTCGAGCTGTTCGTCGAGGCCGACCCGGAGCGCGAAAGCGACAGGCCCGCGACCGCCCCGCCGTTCCTCGTCGATATCAGCGAGCAGGGCCGGCCTGCCGTGTACGCCCGGCTCGTAGGGCCGTACGAGATCATCGGCCTGGACGACCCGGACGGGGAACGCAGCGCGCTGCTGCACGAGGCGCTCGCCCTGCTGCTCCTGCACCGCGAGGGCGTGCACCCGCGGGTGCTGTCCTCCGCGCTGTGGCCGCGCGGCGTCACCGACGACGTGCGCAACGCGCTGCTCGACCGGCTGCGCGACTGGCTCGGCACCGGCCCCGACGGCACGCCCCGCCTCGCCACCGACGACTCCGGCCGGCTCACCCTCGCCAAGACGGTCGTCTCGGACCTGGACGTGCTGCGGTCCCTCTACCACGAGGCCACGCAGGGCAAGGGAGTCGACAGCCGGGCCGTGCGCGGGCGGCTGCTCACCGACGCGCTGGTGCTGGTGCGCGGGCCGCTGCTCGCCGACCGGCCCGAGGGGCGCTACCGGTGGCTCACCCACGAGATCGTCGATGCCCAGCTGCCGCTGCTCGTCGCGGACACGGGGCTCGCGCTGTGCGAGTTCCACATGGAGAAGAACCGCGCGGAGAAGGCCATCGAGGCGCTGCAGGCGGCCCTGCGCACCGCACCGGCCGACGAGCGCCTGTGGCACGAGCTGCTGCGCGCCACCCACTCCACCGGCGACACGGACCGGCTGACCGAACTCGCCACCGACCTCATCGGCCGCAGCGGGGCCCGCGGGCTGCCGCCGCGCACCGAGGCACTGCTCGACGAGCTGCTGCCGGCGTGGCGTGACGCGATCGCCGCGGTGGGATGAGCACCGGGCTGCTGGCCGCGGCCGCCGCGCTGTGGGGCGCGGCGGCGGGAGCGTTGCTGCCGCGCGCGGCCTACCGGTTCTCGGCGCCCTCGGGGGAGGCGTGGCGGGGGGAGTGCCCGGGCGGGCACACCCTGCGGAGCTGGCTGGGGCGGGCGGCGTGCCCGGAATGTGCGGAGCCCGGATACGGGCCGCGTACGACCCCCCTGGTGATCGCCACCGCCCTGGTCTGCACCGTCCTCGCCGCCGCGACCGGCACCCGCCCCGAGCTCGGCGTCTGGCTGCTGCTCGCCCCGGTCGGCGTCCTGCTCACGGTCGTCGACTTCCGGGTGCGGCGCCTGCCCGACCCGCTCACCCTCCCCTTCGCCGCGGCCGCCCTGGCCCTGCTGGGCCTCACCGCCCTGGTCCCCGAACACGCGGGCCGCTGGACGACCGCCCTGCTCGGCTCCCTCGCCCTGGGCGGCGGCTATCTCGTTCTGTTCCTCATCAACCCCGCGGGCATGGGCTTCGGCGACGTCAAACTCGCCCTCGGCGCCGGGGCCGCCCTCGGCTGGTACGGCTGGCCGACGGTCATGCTCGGCACCTTCGCCGGCTTCCTCCTGGGCGCGCTGTACGGCGCCGCCCTGGTGATCACCAGCCGGGCCGACCGAAAGACGGCCATCCCCTTCGGCCCGTTCCTGATCACGGGCGCGTTCCTGGGGCTCCTCGTGGGCGCGTACACGGCCTGACACCGACGGCCCTCCCGGCGGGGCCGGCGCGTGGTCTCCCTCCGGGAGAACGCGCCGCAGAACGCGCGAGATCCGTCCCACCGGCGCTGCCATGATGCTGATCATGACAAACGCATCGCCGTACCCCGCCGGTCCGTCCCCGCACCCCACGGGAACGCCCCCGCACTCCACGGGCTTGCCCTGGTACCCCGCCGCCACGCCCCCGCACCCCACCGGCTCGTCCCCCCTCCGCACCGGCGGCCTCCCCTACCACCGCCTTGACCGCGGCACAGGCCGTCACCGCTGGTGGCGGGCGTGGGTCGGGACCCTGCTGCTGGCCACCGCGTACGTCGTGCTCGTCCTCGTGCTGGCGGGCGTCACCTACGGTCTGGGAACGGCGCTCGGCGCGCCGGAACTGCCCGACGGCGGCGTCGACTTAGGGCCGCTCGGGAACACGGCGACGGAGCTGGTGTCCCTCGCGATAGCGCTGCCCCTGGTGCTGCTGGCCACGCTGTGGCCCGCGAGACGGCCCGCCGGAACCGTCTCCTCGGTCACCGGGCGGCTGCGTGCCCGCTGGCTCGGCTGGTGTCTGCTGGCCGGGCTGCCGCCCCTCCTGCTGCTCACGGTGACGGCCTTCCTCCTGCCGGACGGCTCGGGTGAGTCCGACACATGGGTGGGGTGGCGCTCCTTCCTCGCGGCCCTGGCCGTGCTGGCCGTCCTCGTCCCGCTGCAGGCCGCGGCCGAGGAGTACGTCTTCCGGGGCTGGCTCACCCAGGCGGTCGGGGCGTTCGTGCGCTCTCCCTGGTTCGCCGTGCTCCCGCAGGCCGTGCTGTTCGCCGCGGCCCACGGCTGGGGCACCCGGTGGGGCTTCCTCGGCCTGCTGGTGAACGGCCTCGTGGCGGGGCTGCTCACGATCCGCACCGGCGGACTGGAAGCGGCCATCGCCCTGCACGCCCTGAACAACCTGCTGGCCTTCGGCGCCTCCGCCGCGGTCGTCGACGGACTGTCGTCGGACGAGACCGCGGCCGACGCGCCCTGGGCGCTGGCCCTCGCCGCCGTGGTCGTCGACCTGCTCTACGCGGCGCTCGTGCTGTGGCTCGCCCGGCGGCACAAGCCGCAACGCCTCTCGCCCCCGGAGCCGCCGCCCACCCCGTACCCCGAATACCCCGAGTACCCCGGCCTCGCCCGCACGGCCTGACGTCCAGCCCCCCGAACCCCTGGCGTACGCTGGGCTGGTCCGTCCACAACCCTTACGAAAGGGACGCCCGGTGACCGAGAAGGCCGACCTTCAGCCCATCCTCGACCGTGCAGCCGCCGGTGGGCGGATCACCCCGGACGAGGCGCTCGTGCTGTACCGGGACGCCCCGCTGCACGCGCTGGGCACCGCCGCCGACGCCGTACGCCGACGCCGGTACGCCGGGACCGAGCACATCGCGACGTACATCATCGAGCGCAACATCAACTACACGAACGTCTGCGTCACGGCGTGCCGCTTCTGTGCCTTCTACGCCGCTCCCAAGGACACCGCCAAGGGCTGGACGCGTGACCTGGACGACATCCTGCGCCGGTGCGCGGAGACCGTCGAGCTGGGCGGCACGCAGATCATGTTCCAGGGCGGGCACCACCCGGACTACGGCGTCGAGTACTACGAGAAGCACTTCGCGGCGATCAAGAAGGAGTTCCCGCAGCTGGTCATCCACAGCCTGGGGGCCTCCGAGGTCGA
Source organism: Streptomyces sp. NPDC057424 (assembly GCF_042803315.1). Lineage (NCBI taxonomy): Bacteria > Bacillati > Actinomycetota > Actinomycetes > Kitasatosporales > Streptomycetaceae > Streptomyces > Streptomyces sp. NPDC057424. The sequence goes on along the minus strand of NZ_JBHVCP010000002.1, from coordinate 252,807 downwards.
GCACATGGCCCGGATCTCCAAGGTGTCCGTCGAGGAGGCCATCCAGCGGATCCACGCCGCCGGGCTCGACTCCTTCGCCGGCGCCGGGGCCGAGCTGCTGCCCGAGCGGCCCCGCAAGGCCATCGCCCCGCTGAAGGAGTCCGGCGAGCGCTGGCTGGAGATCATGGAGATCGCGCACGACCTGGGCGTCGAATCCACCTCCACCATGCTCATGGGCACCGGGGAGACCAACGCCGAGCGCATCGAGCACCTGCGGATGATCCGCGAGGTCCAGGACCGTACGGGCGGCTTCCGCGCCTTCATCCCGTACACCTACCAGCCCGAGAACAACCACCTGAAGGGCCGCACGCAGGCGACGCTCTTCGAGTACCTGCGGATGATCGCCATCGCGCGGCTGTTCATGGACAACATCGCCCACATCCAGGGCTCGTGGCTGACCACGGGCAAGGAGGTCGGCCAGCTCTCCCTGCACTACGGCGCCGACGACCTCGGCTCGATCATGCTGGAGGAGAACGTGGTGTCGTCGGCCGGTGCCAAGCACCGGTCCAACCGGATGGAGATCATCGATCTGATCCGGAAGGCCGGCCGGATCCCCGCCCAGCGGGCTACCACGTACGAGCACCTCGTCGTCCACGACGACCCGGCGAACGACCCGGTCGACGACCGCGTCGTCTCGCACATCTCCTCGACGGCCATCGAGGGCGGCACGGCTCACCCCGAGCTGAAGCTGCTGGCGCCCAACTGACCCGACCATGCTGACGATTCACGCCGCCCCGCTGGTCCTTCCGGCGGGCTCGGCACCCGGCATGGACGAACCCGTGGTGGACGGGGCCGTCGTCGTGGACGGCGACCGGATCACCGCCGTCGAGCCGTACGAGGACGCCGTCGACAGCGCGCCCGGCGCGCGGGTGCGGCGCTGGCCGGGCGTCCTCACCCCGGGTCTGCGCCAGTGGCACCCGCTGTGGCTGCTGCGCCACTGCTACCACCCCGACCCGCGCGAAGCCGACGAACTGGGCGAACAGCCCCTGTGGGGCGAGCGGCTGGCCGCCCTGGGCGACCTCGGCGAGACCCGCTGGCCGGGCAGCGTACGCCGCGGAGTGCAGCGGATGCTGCGGTACGGCACGACGGCGGTCGCCTCGCCCGGCGCCCGCTTCCGCGATCCGCTGGTGGCCACGGCCGTCGCCCGGTCCGGGCTGACCGTCGTGGGGACCACGGACGCCCCCGGCACGCTGCTCGGTGAGCGGCCCGGCCTCGACCCGTTCGCGGAAGGGTACGACCTCCGGGGCACCGTCCACGGCCCGCTGACCGTCGGCGGCCGGGCCGACCTGGCCGTGTTCGACGTACCCGACGAGACGGCCCTGCGGGAGCGCGGCGCGGTGACCTGTGTGGCGACCGTGCTGGCCGGCCGGCTGGTGTACCGGGCCCGCTGACCCCGGCTTCAGCCCGCGAACGTGTTCCCGAACGCCCCCGGACCCTGCGTCACCCCGCTGCAGTCGGTCGCCGCCTTCTGCGACGTGGAGCCGTCCGCGCACTGCCGGTCCCGGGCCGTCGACCACATCGACACCCAGGCGATGCCCTTCTCCTCGGCGAAGGCGCGGACCTCGGCGGCGTCCGCGAGCGTGAACGTCTCGTTGTCGACGTCGTTGACGCCGATCATCGAGGTGAGCGCCATGCCCTGCCAGGCGGTCGCGTCCGACGTGCCGAAGACCTTCTTCAGCTGGGTGTGCGCGGCCTTCGCGGCCGTGAGGGCGTAGCCGCCCATGTCACCGTCGTACGACGAGCCGTAGTTCATCGTCATGAGGTTGACGGTGGAGACCTGTACGCCGTTGTCGTTGGCGGAGCCGAGCAGTGCGAGTCCGTCCTCGTCCAGGCCGGCGGGCATCACCGGGAGCGTGAACGAGACCTCCAGGCCGCTGCGTTCCTGCTGCAACCGGGCGATCGCCTTCGAACGCAGGGCGACGGAGGCGGAGTCGGAGAGTTCGTCGCCCTCGATGTCGAAGTCGGCGAGGGTGGTGCCGGCCGCGTCGAGGGCCTTGCCGTACGCCGCCGCCAGTTCCGAGGCGCTGCCGCAGTTCGCCGCGAGTTCCTTGCCGGAGGCGCCGCCGAAGGAGACCCGGACCTCGCCGCCGTCCTTCTTGAGCCGCGCGATACGGGAGGTGACCGTCGAGTCGCCGATGGCGTGCGTGCCGTTCCAGCGCGGGGTGCAGTCGTCGCCGTCGGCTATGACGAACGCCAGGTTGTACGTCGTGGGGGAGCCCGCGGAGTCGGTGCCGGCGGCCTCGGTGGCGCTGGTGTACGGGGCGTACGACGTGCCGGTTCCGGCGGGGGACGAGGTGCTGGGGCCGGCCGTCACCGCGGGGGCCGCGTCGCCCTGCCCGGAGCACGCGGCGCCGGCGAGGGCCACCAGGCAGCCCAGCCCGGCCGCCGCCGGTTTCCGGTAACTCCTCATGACGTGCGCTCCCGTTCTCGTGAGGTCTGGGGGTAGGACAGCAAGTACGTTTTCCGGCAGCAAACGTCTCACGAGGTCCGTTGCGCGCGGCGAGTTCCGCGGGCATTCCCGGGAACTCCCAGAGAAAGGGCGGCTTCCGTCGTTTCTCATGGGTCTCTCACAGGAAAAGCCGAGTTTAGAGCACATAAAGGCGCGCCACTGTCCGGGGAATGCATTCCGAGCCTGCCAGCGAAAACCGCGCTAGGTGAGGCGCATCTGCCGCTGGACAGCCAGTGGTCCATGTTCAGCGTGGGCCGGGTGCTGATCGCGGTGTTCGTGCTGCCGTGCGGCTGGGTGGAGGACGTGGCGGGCACGGAAGAAGCCGCGGCTCCTGCCCGGCGGGGGGACTGCAAGAATGGGCCCGTGACCCGCGCATCCCTGGACAAGCAGCCGCACGAAGTCGCCTCGATGTTCGACGACGTGGCGGAACGGTACGACCTGACCAACGACGTGCTGTCCCTCGGCCAGGACCGGCGATGGCGCAAGGAGGTCGCCAAGGCGGTCGACGCCCGCCCCGCGCAGAAGATCCTCGACCTGGCGGCGGGCACGGGCACCTCCTCGCTGCCCTTCGCACAGACCGGTGCCTACGTCGTCCCCTGCGACTTCTCCCAGGGCATGCTCCAGGTCGGCAAGCAGCGCCGGCCCTGGCTGCCGTACACCGCCGGCGACGCCACGAGGCTGCCCTTCAAGGACGACACCTTCGACGCCGTCACCATCTCCTTCGGGCTGCGCAACGTGCAGGACACGGACGCCGCCCTGCGGGAGATGCTCCGGGTGACCCGGCCCGGCGGGCGGATCGTGATCTGCGAGTTCTCGCACCCGACGTGGGCGCCGTTCCGCACGGTCTACACCGAGTACCTGATGCGCGCCCTGCCGCCGGTCGCCCGGGCCGTGTCCTCCAACCCCGACGCCTACGTCTACCTCGCCGAGTCCATCCGCGCCTGGCCCGACCAGCCCGCCCTGGCCGGGCGGCTGGGCGAGGCCGGCTGGTCGCGGGTGGCCTGGCGCAATCTGAGCGGCGGGATCGTCGCCCTGCACCGGGGCTTCAAGGCGAGCTGAGCACCATGTGCGGGTCGCCCGGCTCGACCAGTTCCCGGGGGAGCCCGCCCCGGGGCGGACGGGGAATCCGCGGCTCGTGCACGCCCCCGCCGCCCTCACCGGGACCGAGGTCGAACCACACGTAGACCATCGAGTCCCGCGGCACCTCGGCACCGGGCCGCGGGTACTGGCGAACGACGTAGTCGACGACGGCGAGGGAGAGCTCGGGCCGGTCCGGTGCGGTGAGGAGGAGGCCCTGCGACCGGGCCGTCTCCCGCGCGTCCACGGCCATCAGGCCGACCAGACGCGGCACGCGCACACCGGGTTCCTTGCGGGATATGTGCACAGATGTCACCCCCAGCGGTACGGGAAGGGAAACTCCGCCCCGCACCGACCGGAAGCGACAAGTGTCTTTCTGTGACAGTCGGCTACGCTCCGTAACCTCCCTGGAGGTCGAGCCGGTAGCAGTGCCCCGCCCGCTGCGAGGCCGGTGTCGTGAACGTCTCGGCGAGGCGCATCCCCAGGCGCTGGGTCACCGCGATGGACCGGCCGTTGCGGGCGTCGACCATCGCGACGACGCCCGGCACGCCGGTCGCCCGCATCCGCTCCAGCGTCCGGTGCGCGGCCGCGGTGACGTAGCCCTTGCCCCAGTACTCCCGGCCCAGCCGCCAGCCGATCTCGATCTCGCCGGCCGGGCCCCAGGTCCGCTCCCACGGCTGGGCGCCGGTGAAGCCGATGACCCGCCCGGACTCGTCGAGCACGGTCCACAGGCAGAAGCCGAGCTCGGCGTCGTGCCGGCGCTGGCGGGCGGTGAGCTCCTCGTAGACCGAGAGCTCCGCGGCCCTGCCGCCCTGGAACTCCATGACGTCCGGGTCGTCGAAGATCCGGTGCCAGACGATCGCGTCCTCGTGGGTGGGGACGCGAAGCCGCACAGCGGGGAGAGCTCGGTTCACGGAGGCAGCCCTTCAGCCGGGTGATGAATGCTGCTGCATAGACTGCCCATGTCCTGTGCCGGTCGGCACGCAAGATTCCGAACTTGGGGAGATCCCGCCGTGACCGTCGTGACCGAGCCCCTCTCCGAGAACACCGCCGATGTGATCGTCGTGGGCGCGGGGCCGGCCGGCTCCACCACCGCCTACCACCTCGCCAAGGCGGGACTCGACGTCCTCCTGCTGGAGAAGACCGAGTTCCCACGCGAGAAGGTCTGCGGCGACGGCCTCACCCCGCGTGCCGTCAAGCAGCTGGTGGCGATGGGCATCGACATCTCCGAGGAGGCCGGCTGGCTGCGCAACAAGGGCCTGCGCATCATCGGCGGCGGGGTGCGGCTCCAGCTGGACTGGCCGGATCTCGCCTCCTTCCCCGACTACGGTCTCGTCCGCAAGCGCGACGACTTCGACGAGCAGCTCGCCCGGCAGGCCCAGAAGGCCGGGGCCCGGCTCTTCGAGCGGTGCAACGTGGGCGCGCCGATCCTCGACGAGCGCACGGGCCGCATCACCGGGGTGCACGCCAAGCTCGGTGAGGAGAAGCGCGAGGTCACCTTCCGGGCGCCGCTCGTCGTGGCCGCCGACGGCAACTCCACCCGGCTGTCCCTGGCGATGGGCCTGCACCGCCGCGAGGACCGCCCGATGGGCGTGGCGGTGCGCACGTACTTCACCAGCCCGCGCCACGAGGACGACTACCTGGAGTCGTGGCTGGAGCTGTGGGACCGCCGCGGCGCCGAGGACCGCCTCCTGCCCGGCTACGGCTGGATCTTCGGCATGGGCGACGGCACCTCGAACGTCGGCCTCGGCGTCCTCAACACCTCAGACTCCTTCAAGGAGCTGGACTGGCGCGAGGTCCTGAAGGCCTGGTGCGCGTCCATGCCGGAGGACTGGGGCTACACCCCCGACAACATGACCGGGCCGATCCGCGGCGCCGCGCTCCCCATGGCCTTCAACCGCCAGCCGCACTACACCAAGGGCCTGCTCCTCGTCGGTGACGCCGGCGGCCTGGTGAACCCCTTCAACGGCGAGGGCATCGCCTACGCCATGGAGTCCGGCCAGATCGCCGCAGACGTCATCGTCCAGGCCCACGCCCGGCCGACCCCCGCGAGCCGCGAACTGGCCCTCCAGCGCTACCCGCGTGTCCTGAAGGACACCTACGGCGGCTACTACACGCTCGGCCGCGCCTTCGTGAAGCTCATCGGCAACCCGAAGGTCATGCAGATCGCGGCCCAGCGCGGTCTCACCCACCCGATGCTGATGAAGTTCACGCTGAAGCTCCTCGCGAACCTCACCGACCCGACGGGCGGCGACGCGATGGACCGCATCATCAACGGCCTGAGCAGGGTGGCGCCGAAGGCCTGAGCGGGTGGCCGGCCGGTGATGCCGGCGGCCTGATCAGGCGCTCGCCATCAGGCGCTCGTCGCCGCGATGCCGGCGGCCCGGCGCGCGTGCACCGCGTACCGCCGGTCCGCCCGCTGCCGCGGCGCGTCCTTGCGCTCCCGCCGGGAGAGCCGGTCGCACCCTCGCACCACACGAACACCCGCAGATCACCACAAGCCGTGCCGGGACGTCACCGAGTTCGGTCCCGGCCTCGCCGCGCTCATCGGCGCGCACGGCCCGGCCGTCAACACCCTGTCAGGTCGGGACAATTCGGGCGCATGGTGCCGGAGTGACGGGAGTGCGTGGGCAGGCGGCGGTGCCGAGTGGGCCCGAGAAGGGCCCTGAGGGTCCCTGGAGCGGCCCGGGGGCGGGCCGAGGGGTCGCGGGGCCCGATGGGCCCGGACAGGCCGGGAGGGCCGTTGCCTTGGTGCGGCAGCGACCCTCGAGCCCGTATGCGCGGATGTGTCAGACGGCGCGTGACGTCAGAGGACGCGCACCGCGCCCGACGCCGGGTAGCCCGACAGGTCCTGGATGACGACACCCTTGGACGGGTTGGCCGCGTCCAGGTACTGGCCGTTCCCGATGTAGACGCCCACGTGGTACGCGGAGCCCTTGCCGCCCCAGTACAGGATGTCGCCGACCTGGAGGTTGGACAGCGAGACGTCCGTGCCGGCCATCGACTGGTCCTGCGAGACGCGCGGCAGGTCCACACCAACCTGCTTGTACGCGGCCTGCACGAGGGAGGAGCAGTCCCAGGCGTTGGGACCGGTGGCGCCCATGACGTAGGCGTCGCCCACCTGGGCCTTGAGGAACGAGATGACCGTGGCGACGCTGCCGCTGGCAGGCGCCGACACCGACGTGGAGGCGGACGCGGACGCGGAAGCGGAGAGGGTGGTGCGCTCGGCGCTGCGCGTGGCGCGCTCGGCGGCGGCCTTGCGCGCGGCCTCGGCGGCCTTCTTCTTGGCCTCCGCCTTCTTCTTCGCCTCGGCGAGGTCCTTCTTGGCCTCGGCGGCGGCCTTGGCTGCGGCGGCGTCACGCTCGGCGCGCAGTTCGTAGTTCGCCGCGGCCTGCTGGGTGGCGGCAGCGGACTGGGCGACCTGAGCGGACATGTCGGCCGTCAGGGTGGGCAGTTCGATGGTCTGCGTCACCGGCTCGGCGGCGCTCGCCGAAGCCGACGCACCCGCCGCTGCCATGCTGAGGACGCCACCGGCAACTCCGGCACGCATGGCGAGCGAAGAGGTCGCGCTGCGGCGGGGTTTCCGGTGGCTGCGTATGTGAGCGGTGTGGGACATGGGAATAACCGGTACCAGGGGCTCCTTCATATCTTCAAGAAACGTGTGCTGCGCCACAGTTACTCAATCGGGCCCCCAAAACCCCCGAACGAGCCCCTTTATTGACGCCGTAACGGACATTGCGGGCGCTCCGTGACCGGCCTGTGATCACGGTGTTTGATCAATACGTCCGAATTGCCCCGCACCTACCATCGGTTGGGTCGATTGGCCAAGCCCCGTTCTCATGGACCTCTCATCAATGTGACGGAGGTCACGGAACGGCCGCCCTGCTGGTCGCGTCCCGGTGCGTGGATCACGGCCGGGTCACGAGCTCGCGAAGATCGTGAACGCGTGCACACGTCCACACTCCGCCCCACACGCCCTCTGATGTGTGAACGCGCGTCTATCAAGAGATCGAGTCCATCGCCAATTTGCATGCAAGAGAACCCTCTTGATATTGAGACGACCCCTCTGGCCTGCGCTGACGAGCCAAAATGTCACCTCTCGTGATCACTCGGACGCTTCGCGTGTGAAGATCACCGCTCATCCGACTTCATGATCGATCGTCAGGTGGTGGAGATCACAAAGCTTGTGCAATACCCCGTGTCGCAGATCACAGAGTGTCGGGCATAAGATGCACGCGGTTGGGCTTGTGACCTGCTTCACATGTTCCCGATCTTCGCCGGGGCGGGCGGGGTTCGAGGGACAGGTGGGGCGGATGTGAGCCCGACGGAAACCGCCAGCAGTCAGTGCCGACTGAGAGGAGCGAGGAGCGGTGAACGCTTATGCGCCCATCCTCGTACTGGGAGCGCTCGGGGCAGGCTTTGCGATCTTCTCCGTGGTCATGGCCACGTTGATCGGGCCCAAGCGGTACAACCGCGCCAAGCTCGAGGCCTACGAGTGCGGTATCGAGCCGACCCCCACGCCGGCCGGCGGCGGGCGCTTCCCGATCAAGTACTACCTGACGGCGATGCTCTTCATCATCTTCGATATCGAGATCGTCTTCCTCTACCCCTGGGCCGTCACCTTCGACGCCCTGGGGATCTTCGGGCTCGTGGAGATGCTGCTCTTCGTGCTCACCGTCTTCGTCGCGTACGCGTACGTATGGCGGCGCGGCGGCCTGGAATGGGACTGAGGAGCCACACGTCATGGGACTCGAAGAAAAGCTGCCGAGCGGCTTCCTGCTGACCACCGTCGAGCAGGCCGCGGGCTGGGTGCGCAAGTCGTCGGTCTTCCCGGCCACGTTCGGCCTCGCCTGCTGTGCCATCGAGATGATGACCACCGGCGCCGGCCGCTACGACCTGGCGCGCTTCGGCATGGAGGTCTTCCGGGGCTCGCCGCGCCAGGCGGACCTGATGATCGTCGCCGGGCGGGTGAGCCAGAAGATGGCGCCGGTGCTGCGGCAGGTCTACGACCAGATGCCGGACCCCAAGTGGGTGATCTCCATGGGGGTCTGCGCCTCCTCCGGCGGCATGTTCAACAACTACGCCATCGTCCAGGGTGTCGACCACATCGTGCCGGTCGACATCTACCTCCCCGGCTGCCCGCCCCGGCCGGAGATGCTGCTGGACGCCATCCTCAAGCTCCACCAGAAGATCCAGAGCTCCAAGCTCGGCGTGAACGCCGAGGAGGCGGCCCGCGAGGCGGAGGAAGCGGCGCTCAAGGCGCTGCCCACCATCGAGATGAAGGGGCTGCTGCGGTGAGCGACGCGAACGCCAACGCCGGCGGGGCGAACCCGGAGAAGGACCTCAGCGCGTCCAACCTCCCCGGCCAGCGTGGCCAGGGAGGCGAGGAGATCCGCGTCCAGCGCGGCATGTTCGGCGCGAACAACGGCGGCGACACCTCCGGCTACGGCGGCCTGGTCCGCTCGGTCCGGCTCCCCGGACCGGCGACCCGCCCCTACGGCGGCTGGTTCGACGAGGTCGCCGACGAGCTGGAGGGCGCCCTGGAGGAGCAGGGGCTGGTCCCCGGCAACGCCATCGAGAAGACGGTCGTCGACCGCGACGAGCTGACCTTCCACATCGAGCGCGAGCACCTGGTGAGGGTCGCCAGGACCCTGCGCGACGACCCGGCCCTGCGCTTCGAGCTGTGCACCGGCGTCAGCGGCGTGCACTTCCCGAACGACAAGGGCCGCGAGCTGCACGCCGTCTACCACCTGCGCTCGATCACCCACAACCGGCTGATCCGGCTGGAGGTCAGCGCCCCCGACAGCGACCCGCACATCCCGTCGCTGTTCTCCGTCTATCCGACGAACGACTGGCACGAGCGCGAGACGTACGACTTCTTCGGCATCGTCTTCGACGGCCACCCCGCCCTGACGCGGATCATGATGCCGGACGACTGGCAGGGCTTTCCGCAGCGCAAGGACTATTCCCTCGGCGGCATCCCCGTCGAGTACAAGGGCGCCCAGATCCCGGCTCCGGACCAGCGGAGGTCGTACTCATGAGCACTTCGCACGCCTCCCCTCGCGAGACCACCGAGGGCACCGTCTACACCGTCACCGGCGGCGACTGGGACGAGGTCGTCGAGTCCGCGGCCCGCACCGACGACGAGCGCATCGTCGTCAACATGGGCCCGCAGCACCCGTCCACACACGGCGTGCTCCGCCTGATCCTGGAGATCGACGGCGAGACCGTCACCGAGGCCCGCTGCGGAATCGGTTATCTGCACACCGGCATCGAGAAGAACCTCGAGTACCGGACGTGGACCCAGGGCACCACGTTCGTGACGCGCATGGACTACCTGACGTCGTTCTTCAACGAGACGGCGTACTGCCTCGGCGTCGAGAAGCTCCTCGGCATCGAGGACCAGATCCCGGACCGCGCCTCGATCATCCGGGTGCTCCTGATGGAGCTGAACCGGCTGTCCTCGCACCTGGTGTGCATCGCCACCGGCGGTATGGAACTCGGCGCCACCACGATCATGATCTACGGATTCCGTGATCGTGAACTCATTCTCGATATCTACGAGCTGATCACCGGCCTGCGGATGAACCACGCGTACATCCGCCCCGGCGGACTCGCCCAGGACCTGCCGCCCGGCGCGGTGGACCGGATCCGCGAGTTCGTGAAGACGATGAAGAAGAACCTCCCGGAGTACGACAAGCTCGCCACCGGGAACCCCATCTTCAAGGCCCGTATGCAGGACATCGGCTACCTCGACCTGGCCGGCTGCATGGCCCTCGGCGCGACGGGACCGATCCTGCGCTCCACCGGCCTGCCGCACGACCTGCGCAAGGCCCAGCCGTACTGCGGCTACGAGAACTACGACTTCGAGATCCCGACCGCCGACACCTGCGACTCCTACGGCCGCTTCCTGATCCGCCTGGAGGAGATGCGCCAGTCGCTCAGGATCGTCGAGCAGTGCCTGGACCGGCTCCAGCCCGGCCCGGTCATGGTCGCCGACAAGAAGATCGCCTGGCCCGCCCAGCTCGCCCTGGGTCCCGACGGGCTCGGCAACTCCCTCGACCACATCAAGAAGATCATGGGCACCTCCATGGAGGCCCTGATCCACCACTTCAAGCTGGTCACCGAGGGCTTCCGCGTCCCGCCCGGACAGACGTACGCGGCGGTCGAGTCGCCCAAGGGCGAACTCGGGGTGCACGTCGTGTCCGACGGCGGCACCCGCCCCTACCGGGTCCACTTCCGCGACCCGTCCTTCACCAACCTGCAGGCCATGGCGGCGATGTGCGAGGGCGGCCAGGTCGCCGACGTCATCGTCGCCGTCGCGTCCATCGACCCCGTGATGGGAGGCGTCGACCGGTGACCACCTCATCTTCCGAGCGGGGCGTCAGCCTGGGCATGCCCGAACTGCCCGCACCCGCCTACCCGGACGACGTCCGGGCCCGTCTGGAGACGGACGCGCGCGAGATCATCGCCCGCTACCCGGACTCCCGGTCCGCCCTCCTGCCGCTGCTGCACCTCGTGCAGTCCGAGGAAGGGCACGTGACCCGCACCGGCATGCGGTTCTGCGCGGACGTGCTCGGCCTGACCACGGCCGAGGTCACCGCGGTCGCCACCTTCTACACCATGTACCGCCGCCGGCCGAGCGGTGACTACCAGGTGGGGGTGTGCACGAACACCCTGTGCGCCGTGATGGGCGGGGACGCGATCTTCGAGGAGCTCCAGGAGCACCTCGGCGTCGGCAACGGCGAGACCACCGGCGACGGCAAGGTCACCCTGGAGCACATCGAGTGCAACGCGGCCTGCGACTTCGCGCCGGTCGTGATGGTCAACTGGGAGTTCTTCGACAACCAGACCCCGGCCAGCGCCAAGAGCCTCGTCGACGACCTGCGCGAGGGACGGCCGGTCACGCCCACCCGCGGGGCCCGCATGTGCACCTTCAAGGAGACCGCCCGGGTCCTGGCCGGCTTCCCCGACGAGCGGGACGGGGCCGTCGAGTCCGGCGGCAGCGCGGGACCCGCCTCGCTGATCGGCCTGAAACTCGCCAAGGGGGAGGCCTCTCCCGCGCGCGTGGTGCACCCGCGCGGCGAGGCGGCCCGGACCGGGGCACCGCACGACCCGTCACCGACGGAGCACTTGAGCTCGCACGACGCGCCACAGGAGACGTCGGCCTCCGATCCGGCCCACCCGGCTGGGCCTGCCGCCGAGGAGGGGGAGTGATGACCTTGGCACCCGAGCTGAAAGACACGAGCCCCGAGAAGCTGCTCGCACCGGTGCTGTCGGCCTTCTGGGACGAGGACAGGTCCTGGACGCTGGACGTCTACCGGAGGCACGACGGCTACGAAGGGCTGCGCAAGGCGCTCGCCATGACGCCGGACGACCTGATCGCGTACGTCAAGGACTCCGGTCTGCGCGGACGCGGCGGCGCGGGATTCCCCACGGGCATGAAGTGGCAGTTCATTCCGCAAGGGGATGGAAAGCCGCACTATCTCGTGGTCAACGCCGACGAGTCGGAGCCCGGGACGTGCAAGGACATCCCGCTCCTCTTCGCGAACCCGCACAGCCTCATCGAGGGCATGATCATCGCGTGCTACGCCATCAGGTCCTCGCACGCCTTCATCTATCTGCGTGGTGAAGTCGTCCCGGTGCTGCGGCGGTTGCACTCGGCCGTGCGCGAGGCGTACGAGGCCGGCTTCCTCGGCGAGAACATCCTGGACAGCGGACTCGACCTCGACATCACCGTGCACGCGGGCGCGGGCGCGTACATCTGCGGTGAGGAGACCGCACTGCTGGACTCGCTCGAAGGCCGCCGGGGCCAGCCGCGGCTTCGTCCTCCCTTCCCCGCCGTCGCGGGCCTCTACGCGTGCCCGACTGTGGTGAACAACGTCGAATCGATCGCGTCGGTTCCCGCGATCCTGCAGCGGGGCAAGGAATGGTTCCGGTCGATGGGGAGTGAGAAGTCACCCGGCTTCACGCTCTACTCCCTCAGCGGCCATGTGGCCGCCCCCGGCCAGTACGAGGCGCCGCTCGGCATCACCCTCCGCCAGCTCCTCGACATGAGCGGCGGGATGCGCCCCGGGCACCGACTCAAGTTCTGGACGCCGGGCGGCTCCTCGACCCCGATGTTCACCGACGAGCATCTCGACGTCCCTCTCGACTACGAAGGAGTGGGCGCCGCGGGTTCCATGCTCGGCACCAAAGCACTCCAGTGCTTCGACGAGACGACCTGCGTGGTCCGTGCCGTCACCCGCTGGACCGAGTTCTACGCCCACGAGTCCTGCGGCAAGTGCACGCCCTGCCGCGAAGGGACCTACTGGCTCGTGCAGTTGCTGCGCGACATCGAGGCGGGCAAGGGGCAGATGTCCGACCTCGACAAGCTGAACGACATCGCCGACAACATCAACGGCAAGTCCTTCTGCGCCCTCGGCGACGGCGCCGCCTCGCCGATCTTCTCCTCGCTCAAGTACTTCCGCGAGGAGTACGAGCAGCACATCACGGGCCGGGGCTGTCCCTTCGACCCGGCCAAGTCGACGGCCTGGGCCGACCGCACGGAGGTGAACGCATGACCGTGACCACCAGCTCTCCCTCCGGCGGGGGAGAAGCGGCGGTCCCGCCGGAGGACCTCGTGTCGCTGACGATCGACGGCGCGGAGATCAGTGTGCCCAAGGGCACCCTGGTCATCCGGGCCGCGGAGCAGCTCGGCATCGAGATCCCCCGGTTCTGCGACCACCCCCTGCTCGACCCCGCCGGCGCCTGCCGCCAGTGCATCGTCGAGGTCGAGGGCCAGCGCAAGCCCATGGCGTCCTGCACCATCACCTGCACCGACGGGATGGTGGTGAAGACCCACCTCACCTCCCCGGTCGCGGAGAAGGCCCAGAAGGGTGTGATGGAGCTCCTGCTCATCAACCACCCGCTGGACTGCCCGGTCTGCGACAAGGGCGGCGAGTGCCCGCTGCAGAACCAGGCCATGTCGCACGGCGACGCCGACTCCCGCTTCGACGGCCGCAAGCGGACCTACGAGAAGCCCGTCCCGATCTCCACGCAGGTGCTGCTCGACCGCGAGCGGTGCGTGCTGTGCGCCCGCTGCACCCGGTTCTCCAACCAGATCGCGGGCGACCCGATGATCGAGCTGATCGAGAGGGGCGCGCTCCAGCAGGTCGGCACCGGCGAGGGCGACCCGTTCGAGTCGTACTTCTCCGGCAACACCATCCAGATCTGCCCCGTCGGCGCGCTGACCTCGGCGGCGTACCGATTCCGCTCCCGCCCCTTCGACCTGGTCTCCTCCCCGTCGGTGTGCGAGCACTGCTCCGGCGGCTGCGCCACGCGCACCGACCACCGGCGCGGCAAGGTCATGCGGCGGCTCGCGGCCGACGACCCCGAGGTCAACGAGGAGTGGATCTGCGACAAGGGGCGGTTCGGGTTCCGGTACGCGCAGCAGCGGGACCGGCTCGAGACGCCGCTGGTGCGCAACGCCGAGGGCGATCTGGAACCGGCCTCCTGGCCGGAGGCGCTGCAGATCGCGGCCCAGGGGCTCCTGGCCTCCCGGGGCCGCACCGGAGTCCTGACCGGCGGCCGCCTCACCGTCGAGGACGCCTACGCGTACAGCAAGTTCGCGCGCGTGGCGCTCGACACCAACGACATCGACTTCCGCGCGCGCGTGCACAGCAGCGAGGAGGCCGACTTCCTCGCCGCCCGGATCGCCGGGCGCGGCAGGGACCTCGACGGCACGGGCGTCACGTACACCGCGCTGGAGAAGGCCCCCGCCGTCCTGCTGGTCGGGTTCGAGGCGGAGGAGGAGGCGCCCGGCGTCTTCCTGCGGCTGCGCAAGGCCTGGCGGGGGCACGGGCAGAAGGTCTACTCCCTGGCCACGCACGCCACGCGCGGTCTGGAGAAGGCCGGTGGCACGCTGCTGCCGGCGGCCCCCGGCACCGAGACCGAGTGGCTGGACGCGCTCGCGAACGGAGCCGGCCTGCACGACGACGGTGCGCTCGCCGCCGAGGCACTGCGCGCCGAGGGCGCGGTGATCGTCGTCGGTGAGCGGCTGGCCGCCGTGGCCGGCGGGCTCACCGCCGCCGCACGCACCGCCTCCGCGACCGGTGCCCGGCTGGTGTGGATCCCGCGCCGGGCCGGGGAGCGCGGCGCGATCGAGGCGGGCGCGCTGCCGTCGCTGCTGCCGGGCGGGCGCCCGGCCACCGACCCGCGCGCGCGTGACGAGGTCGCCGCCGTCTGGGGCGTCGCGGGTCTCCCGCACCGCTACGGCCGTGACACCGGCCAGATCGTGGAGGCCGCCGCGACCGGAGAGCTCCAGGCCCTGCTGGTCGCGGGCGTGGAGATCGCCGACCTGCCCGACCCGGCACGCGCGCGTGCGGCGCTCGACGAGGTGGGCTTCCTGGTCTCGCTGGAGCTGCGGCCGAGCGAGATCAGCCGCGAGGCCGATGTCGTCCTGCCCGTCGCCGCGGTCGCCGAGAAGGCCGGCACCTTCCTCAACTGGGAGGGCCGGATCCGCTTCTTCGAGGCGGCGCTCAAGCCCGACCACATGACCCGCCGCTCCGCGCCCACCGACGCACGCGTGCTGCAGATGCTGGCTGACGCCATGGACGTCCACCTCGGACTGCCGGACCTGCGCACCGTACGCGGCGAGATCGACCGGCTCGGTGCCTGGGACGGCCCGTGGGCCGGCGAACCCCTGGAGACCGCGGCCGCGCTGCCCCGGCCGGCCGCCGGGGAAGCCGTACTCGCGGGGCACCGGCTGCTGCTCGACCAAGGCGTCCTCCAGCAGGGCGACGAGGCACTCGCCGGCACGCGGCACGCGGCACGCGCGCGGGTGTCGTCCGCGACGGCCGCCGAGGCGGGCGTCAAGGACGGCGACCTGCTCGCGGTGACCGGCCCCCAGGGAGTCGTGGAACTCCCGCTTCAGATCAGTGACATGCCCGACCGGGTGGTGTGGCTGCCGCTGAACTCCACCGGCGGCGGCGTCGCCTCCGACACCGGGGCGCGGCCCGGCTCCCTCGTCCGCATCGGCCCGGCGACGCTCGCCGGCGAGGCCCCCAAGGAGGTGGAGGCATGAGCCCGTACCTCGCCGCTGAAGACCTCTCGATGTTCGGCCACGACCCGTGGTGGCTGGTCGTCATCAAGGCGGTGTTCTGTTTCGCCTTCCTGATGGTGACCGTGCTGGTCTCCATCGTCATGGAGCGCAAGGTCGTCGCCTGGATGCAGCGGCGCATCGGCCCCAACCGGCACGGCCCCTGGGGCATGCTGCAGTCGCTCGCCGACGGCGTGAAGCTGATGCTCAAGGAGGACGTGGTCGTCAAGCGCGCGGACAAGGTGGTGTACGTCCTCGCGCCGATCATCGCGGCCATCCCGGCCTTCATGGCCATCGCCGTGATCCCCTTCGGCCCGGCCGGCAACGAGATCTCGATCTTCGGCCAGCGCACCACGATGCAGCTCACCGACCTGCCGGTCGCGATGCTCTACATCCTGGCCATCGGCTCTCTCGGGGTGTACGGCTTCGTCCTGGGCGGTTGGTCCTCCGGATCGACCTACCCGCTCCTCGGCGGTATCCGTTCGTGCGCCCAGATCATTTCGTACGAGGTCGCCATGGGCGCCGCCTTCGCCTCGGTCTTCCTCTACTCCGGCTCCATGTCCACCTCGGCGATCGTCGGAGCCCAGGAGGACCGCTGGTACTTCGTACTGCTCCCCGTCTCGTTCCTGATCTACATGGTGACGATGATCGGCGAGTCCAGCCGGGCCCCGTTCGACATGCCGGAGTCCGAGGGCGACCTGGTCGGCGGTTTCAACACCGAGTACAGCTCCATCAAGTTCGCGATGTTCATGCTCTCCGAGTACATCCACATGGTCACCGTGTCGATGATCGCGGTGACGCTGTTCCTCGGCGGCTGGCGGGCTCCCTGGCCCGTCAGCACCTTCTGGGAGGGCGCGAACCACGGCTGGTGGCCGATGCTCTGGTTCGTCGTCAAGCTCCAGGTGCTGATCTTCTTCTTCATCTGGCTTCGCGGCACCCTCCCGCGCGTTCGCTACGACCAGCTGATGAAGCTCGGCTGGAAGGTGCTCATTCCGGTCGCGCTGGTGTGGCTGATGCTCGTCGCGAGCGTCCGGGCCTTCAGGAACCAGGGCTACGACTTCGCCGACATCGCGCTCTACGTCGGCGGTGGCGTACTCGCCCTGCTGCTGCTCTCCTTCGTCGTCGACATGTTCCGCGAGAAGTCGAGGAAGGCCGAGCAACCCGCCGAGGCCCCGGCCGCCTTCGACCCGATGGCGGGCGGATTCCCCGTGCCGCCCCTGCCGGGACAGGAACTCCCACCAGTCCCGCGACGCCGCTCGCGCAGTGAGCGGGAGCTGATTGTCAGTGGCGGGCCCGATACTCGGAGTGACGGATCTCCGGGCGGAACTACGGATGGAAAGGAGGCGTCCGATGACTGAGGAACCCAAGGACACCAAGCCCGGTTTCCAGAACCCCGTGGCCGGCTTCGGCGTGACCTTCAAGGCCATGTTCAAGAAGCGGCTGACCGAGCAGTACCCGGAGCAGCAGAAGACCACGGCTCCGCGCTTCCACGGACGGCACCAGCTCAACCGCCATCCGGACGGCCTGGAGAAGTGCGTCGGCTGCGAACTGTGCGCCTGGGCCTGTCCCGCCGACGCGATCTACGTGGAGGGCGCGGACAACACCGAGGAGGAGCGCTACTCGCCGGGCGAGCGGTACGGCCGCGTCTACCAGATCAACTACGCCCGCTGCATCCTGTGCGGCCTGTGCATCGAGGCCTGCCCCACGCGCGCGCTCACGATGACCAACGAGTTCGAGCTGGCCGACTCCAGCCGCGCCGACCTCATCTACACCAAGGAGCAGCTGCTCGCCGGTCTCGAGGAGGGCATGGTCGACTCGCCCCACGCCATCTACCCGGGCACGGACGAGCAGGACTACTACCGGGGCCTGGTCACCGAGGCCGCCCCCGGTACGGAGCGTCAGGTCGCCCACTCCCAGGGCGAGGTGGTGCAGGAGGCCGACTCGACCTTCGGTGGGACCGAGCCGGCGTCGGAGCAGGTGATCGACCGATGACCGCCCAGCTCGCCGCCTACTCCACCTCCACCCCGGAGGCCGTCCAGTTCTGGATCCTCGGCACCGTGGCGGTGATCGGCGCCCTGTGCACCATCCTCATGAGGAGGGCCGTGCACAGTGCCCTCTGCCTCGCCGGGACCATGATCATTCTGGCGGTGTTCTACCTCGCCAACGGCGCCTACTTCCTGGGCGTCGTGCAGATCGTCGTCTACACCGGCGCGATCATGATGCTGTTCCTGTTCGTGGTGATGCTCGTCGGCGTCACCGCGGCGGACTCGCTGAAGGAGACCATCAAGGGCCAGCGCTGGCTGGCCCTGTTGTGCGGGCTCGGCTTCGGCGTCCTGCTGACCGCCGGGATCGGCAACGCGTCCCTGACGGAGTTCAGCGGCACCGGCCAGGCGAACGCCGGCGGCAACGTGGAGGGGATCGCCGCCCTCATCTTCACCCGGTACGTCTTCGCGTTCGAGATCACCGGCGCCCTGCTCATCACGGCCGCGGTCGGCGCCATGGTGCTCACCCACCGCGAGCGCACCGAGCGCGCCAGGACGCAGCGGGAGCTCTCCGAGGAGCGGGTCCGCGAAGGCAAGCAGTTGCCGCCGCTGCCGGCGCCCGGTGTGTACGCCCGGCACAACGCGGTCGACATCGCGGGCCTGCTGCCCGACGGCACCCCGTCCGACCTCACCGTCAGCAAGACCCTGCGCGAGCGCGGCCAGATCCGTGACGTGTCGCAGGAGGCGCTCAACGACCTCAGGGCCCTGGAGCAGCGGTCCGAGGAACGCCTGGAGCGCAGGGTGGTCGGGCCGGCGAAGTCCCAGCGGTCCGAGGAGGCGTCGAAGTGAACCCCGTCAACTACCTCTACCTCGCGGCCCTGTTGTTCACGATCGGCGCCACCGGCGTGCTGATCAGGCGCAACGCGATCGTCGTGTTCATGTGCATCGAGCTCATGCTCAACGCCTGCAACCTCGCGTTCGTCGCCTTCTCCCGGATGCACGGCAACCTCGACGGCCAGATCATCGCCTTCTTCACGATGGTCGTCGCCGCCGCCGAGGTCGTGGTCGGGCTCGCGATCATCGTGTCCCTGTTCCGTGCCCGCCACTCGGCCTCGGTCGACGACGCCAGCCTGATGAAGCTGTAGGGGGTCGGAAGAATCGTGGAGAACCTCATTGCGCTGCTGGTGGCGGCGCCCCTGCTCGGAGCAGTGGTCCTGCTCTGCGGCGGGCGGCGGCTGGACGCCGTCGGCCACTGGATCGGCACCCTGCTCGCGGCCGTCTCCTTCGTGCTCGGCCTGGTGCTGTTCACCGACATGCTGGGCCGGGACGCCGAAAGCCGCGAGATGGCCCAGCACCTGTTCAGCTGGATCCCGGTGGAAGGCTTCCAGGCGGACGTCTCCTTCCAGCTCGACCAGTTGTCCATGACGTTCGTGCTGCTGATCACGGGCGTCGGATCGCTGATCCACCTGTACTCCGTCGGGTACATGGAGCACGACGAGCGGCGGCGCCGCTTCTTCGGCTATCTGAACCTGTTCCTCGCGGCGATGCTGATCCTCGTCCTCGCCGACAACTACCTGCTGCTGTACGTCGGCTGGGAGGGCGTGGGTCTCGCCTCCTACCTGCTGATCGGCTTCTGGCAGCACAAGCCCAGCGCCGCGACGGCCGCGAAGAAGGCCTTCCTGGTCAACCGCGTCGGCGACATGGGCCTGTCCATCGCGATCATGCTGATGTTCCTGTGGTTCGGCACCTTCGCCTTCGGGCCGGTGCTCGGCAGCCAGGGGGAGGCCGGGCTCGCCGGTGCCGCCGGTGAGGACAAGCTGACCGCGATCGCCCTGATGCTGCTGCTCGCCGCCTGCGGCAAGTCCGCCCAGGTGCCGCTGCAGTCCTGGCTCGGGGACGCGATGGAGGGCCCGACCCCGGTCTCGGCCCTCATCCACGCCGCGACCATGGTGACGGCGGGTGTGTACCTGATCGTCCGCTCCGGGGCCGTCTTCAACGGCGCCCCGGACGCGCAGCTGGTCGTCACCATCGTCGGTGCCGTCACGCTCCTGTTCGGTGCGATCGTCGGTTGCGCGAAGGACGACATCAAGAAGGCACTGGCCGGCTCGACCATGTCGCAGATCGGCTACATGATCCTCGCCGCGGGCCTCGGCCCCATCGGCTACGTCTTCGCGATCATGCACCTGGTGACACACGGCTTCTTCAAGGCCGGGCTGTTCCTCGGCGCCGGATCCGTCATGCACGGCATGAACGACGAGGTCGACATGCGCCGCTACGGCGGACTGCGCAGGTACATGCCGGTCACGTTCGTCACCTTCGGTCTCGGCTACCTGGCCATCATCGGCTTCCCGGGCCTGTCCGGCTTCTTCTCCAAGGACAAGATCATCGAGGCGGCGTTCGCCAAGGGCGGGACCGAGGGCTGGATCCTCGGCGCCTGCGCCCTGCTCGGCGCGGCCATCACGGCGTACTACATGACGCGCGTGATGCTGATGACGTTCTTCGGTGAGAAGCGCTGGCAGCCCGACGAGAAGGGCAACGAACCGCACCCGCACGAGTCGCCCAAGGTCATGACGATCCCGATGATCGTGCTGGCCGTCGGGTCGGTGTTCGGCGGCGCGTTCTTCAGCATCGGCGACCGCTTCGTGCACTGGCTGGAGCCGATCACCGGGCACAGTCACGGCAACCCGCCGATCAGCGCGGGTGTGGTCACCGGTGCGACCGTCGCGTGCATGATCATCGGCGTCGCCCTCGCGTACGCCCAGTACGGCCGCCGCCCCGTCCCGGCCGTCGCCCCGCGCGGCTCGCTGCTCACCCGGGCCGCCCGGCGCGACCTGCTCCAGGACGACTTCAACCACGTCGTCCTGGTCCGCGGCGGCGAGCACCTCACGCGGTCCCTGGTCTACGTCGACCACACCCTGGTCGACGGCGTCGTCAACGGCACGGCGGCCTCGGTCGGCGGCCTCTCCGGGCGGATGCGCAGGCTGCAGAACGGCTTCGCCCGCTCCTACGCGGTCTCGATGTTCGGGGGCGCGGCGCTCATCGTCGCCGCGACCCTGCTGATGAGGGCGGTCTGATACCGATGTCCTTTCCTCTGCTGACAGCGACAGCGGCGCTCCCGGCCGTCGGGGCGATCGCCACGGCCGCCGTACCGGCCGCGAGGCGCACCGCAGCCAAGTGGCTGGCGCTGCTCTTCTCGCTCGCCACGCTCGTCCTGGCGATCGTCGTCCTGGTCCGCTTCGACCCGGACGGCGACCGCTACCAGCTCACCGAGTCCCACGCCTGGATCGCGGACTTCGGCGTCCGCTACGAACTGGGTGTGGACGGCATCGGGGTGGCACTGGTCGCGCTGACCGCCCTGCTGATCCCGTTCATCATCCTCGCGGGCTGGCACGACGCCGACCCCCTGGAGACCGGCAGCAGCCGGTGGCGGCCGACGCAGGGCTTCTTCGCCCTGATCCTCGCCGTCGAGGCGATGGTGATCCTCTCCTTCGAGGCCACCGACGTCTTCCTCTTCTACATCTTCTTCGAAGCCATGCTGATCCCGATGTACTTCCTCATCGGCGGCTTCGGGGACCGTGCCCACGAGCACGGCGAGAAGGCGGCGGCGACGCAACGGTCGTACGCCGCGGTGAAGTTCCTCCTCTACAACCTGGCCGGCGGTCTGATCATGCTGGCCGCGGTGATCGGCCTGTACGTGGTCGCCGGGAACTTCTCGCTCACGGAGATCGCCGAGGCCCGCGCCAACGGCACGCTCGACATGGCGACCAACACCGAGCGGTGGCTGTTCCTCGGCTTCTTCTTCGCCTTCGCGGTGAAGGCGCCGCTGTGGCCGCTGCACACCTGGCTGCCCAACGCCATGCAGGAGTCCACGGCTCCGGTCGCCGTGCTCATCACGGCGGTCGTCGACAAGGTCGGCACCTTCGCGATGCTCCGCTTCTGCCTCCAGCTCTTCCCGGAGGCGAGCAAGTGGGCGACGCCCGCGATCCTGGTCCTCGCCTTGATCAGCATCATCTACGGGGCGCTGCTCGCGGTCGGCCAGCGGGACATCAAACGGCTGGTGGCGTACGCGTCGATCTCCCACTTCGGCTTCATCATCATGGGCATCTTCGCGATGACCAGCCAGGGCCAGTCCGGGGCGACGCTCTACATGATCAACCACGGCATCTCGACAGCCGCGCTGATGCTGGTGGCGGGCTTCCTGATCTCCCGGCGCGGCTCGCGGCTCATCGCCGACTACGGCGGAGTGCAGAAGGTCGCCCCGGTGCTCGCCGGCACGTTCCTGATCGGCAGCCTCGCGACCCTCTCCCTGCCGGGACTGGCGCCGTTCGTCAGTGAGTTCCTGGTCCTGGTCGGCACGTTCACGCGCTACCCGGTGATCGGCATCATCGCCACCTTCGGCATCGTCCTCGCCGCGCTCTACACCCTCGTCCTCTACCAGCGGACGATGACGGGCCCGGTGAAACCGGAGGTCTCCGCGATGCCGGACCTCAGGATCCGGGAACTCGTGGTCGTCGCCCCGCTGGTCGTCCTGCTGATCTTCCTGGGCGTCTACCCGAAGCCCGTCACGCAGATCATCGACCCCGCGGTCAAGCAGACCATGTCCGACGTCCAGCAGAAGGACCCCCAGCCCGAGGTGGAGGCGGCCAAGTGAGCGCAACAGCCGTCCACAGCCTGTGGACAACCGCGGCCGACCCGATCTCGAAGATCGACGCGCCGAAGATCGAATACGGGCAGCTCGCCCCCACCCTGATCATCGTCGGTGCGGCGGTCATCGGGATCCTGATCGAGGCGTTCGTCCCGCGAAAGTCGCGCTACTACGCCCAGATGTTCGTGTCCGTCGTCGCGCTCGCCGCCGCCTTCGCCGCGGTCGTGGCGCTCGCGGCCGACGGGTACGGCACGGCCAAGGCGCAAATCGCCGCGATGGGCGCGATCGCCGTCGACGGGCCGGCCCTGTTCCTGCAGGGCACGATCCTGCTGGCGGCCCTCGTGAGCCTGTTCACCTTCGCCGAACGGCGCCTGGACCCGGTGGTGCACGGCAACCGCGTCGACTCCTTCGCCGCGCAGGCCGCGTCCGTGCCGGGCAGCGAGAGCGAGAAGGCCGCGGTCAAGGCCGGGTTCACCACCACCGAGGTGTTCCCGCTGCTCCTGTTCGCCGTCGCCGGCATGCTGGTCTTCCCGGCGGCCAACGACCTGCTGACGCTGTTCGTGGCGCTGGAGGTCCTCTCCCTCCCGCTGTACCTGCTGTGCGCGCTGGCCCGCCGCAAGCGGCTCATGTCGCAGGAGGCGGCGGTCAAGTACTTCCTGCTCGGCGCCTTCGCCTCCGCGTTCGCCCTGTTCGGCATCGCGCTGCTGTACGGCTACGCGGGCTCGATGTCGTACGCGACGATCGCGCAGGTCGTCGACGGCACCGTGCAGGACGTCACCCCGGCCCTCGCCGACACCATGGGCAACGACGTGCTGCTGCTGATCGGCGGCGCGCTGCTGGTGATGGGCCTGCTGTTCAAGGTGGGCGCGGTGCCGTTCCACATGTGGACGCCGGACGTGTACCAGGGTGCGCCGACGCCGGTGACCGGGTTCATGGCGGCGGCGACGAAGGTGGCGGCGTTCGGCGCGCTGCTGCGGCTGCTGTACGTCGTGCTGCCGGGCCTGCGCTGGGACTGGCGGCCGGTCATGTGGGCGGTGGCCATCGTCACCATGCTGGGCGGTGCGATCGTCGCGATCACGCAGACCGACATCAAGCGGCTGCTGGCGTACTCGTCGATCGCGCACGCCGGGTTCATCCTCGCGGGTGTCATCGCGACCACGCCGGACGGTGTCTCGTCGGTGCTGTTCTACCTGGCCGCGTACTCGTTCGTGACGATCGGCGCCTTCGCGGTGGTCACGCTCGTGCGCGACGCGGGCGGTGAGGCCACGCACCTGTCCAAGTGGGCGGGGCTCGGCCGGCGCTCGCCGCTGGTGGCGGCCGTGTTCGCGGTGTTCCTGCTGGCCTTCGCGGGCATTCCGCTGACCTCCGGCTTCGCCGGGAAGTTCGCCGTGTTCAAGGCGGCGGCGGAGGGCGGGGCCGCTCCGCTCGTCGTGATCGGTGTGATCTCGTCGGCGATCGCGGCGTTCTTCTACATCCGCGTCATCGTGCTGATGTTCTTCAGCGAGCCGCGGCCGGAGGGCCCGACGGTGGCCGTGCCGTCGCCGCTGACGATGACGGCGATCGGCGTGGGCGTGGCGGTCACGCTGGTGCTCGGTGTGGCGCCGCAGTACTTCCTGGATCTGGCGGGGCAGGCGGGCGTCTTCGTCCGCTGATGTCCGCGGACGTCCACGCGGGACCCGGTCTCCTTCGGGAGCCGGGTCCCGCGGCGTTTCCGGGCGGGCCGGCCGCCGGGTCAGGTCGAACGCATGTATGAGGACCGTTTCCACCGGGCGGGACCTGTGGACAACTCCGGGGCTGTCGGTGCGGGCGCCTATGGTGGACGCAGTGGTCGAGGCGCGACGCACGGGGGACGCAACGATGGGCGCTACGGGCGGGACAGGTGTGATGACGGAACTGGACGCGGTGACCGGGGCCGGGATCGGCGCGGGAGGCGGCCCAGCCGGGCCCCTCGACGCCGACGCGAGCGAGGCGCTGGCCGCGCTGCACCGGGTCTTCGGCTACGACGCCTTCCGCGGCGAGCAGGAAGCCGTCATCGACCATGTGGTGGCGGGCGGCGACGCCGTCGTGCTCATGCCCACCGGTGGCGGCAAGTCGCTGTGCTACCAGGTCCCGTCCCTGGTCAGGCCGGGTACGGGTGTGGTCGTCTCCCCGCTGATCGCCCTGATGCAGGACCAGGTGGACGCGCTGCGGGCGCTGGGCGTGCGGGCCGGGTTCATGAACTCCACGCAGGACTTCGACGAGCGGCGGATGGTGGAGGCCGAGTTCCTCGCCGGCGAGCTGGACCTGCTGTACCTGGCGCCGGAGCGGCTGCGCCTGGAGAGCACGCTCGATCTGCTCTCCCGCGGCAAGATCTCCCTCTTCGCGATCGACGAGGCGCACTGCGTCTCCCAGTGGGGCCACGACTTCCGCCCCGACTACCTGGCGCTGTCCCTGCTCGGCGAGCGCTGGCCGGACGTGCCGCGGATCGCGCTGACGGCGACGGCCACCCGCGCGACGCACCAGGAGATCACCGAGCGGCTGAACATGCCGACGGCACGCCACTTCGTGGCGAGCTTCGACCGGCCCAACATCCAGTACCGGATCGTGCCCAAGGCGGACCCCAAGAAGCAACTGCTGAGCTTCCTGCGCGAGGAGCACGCGGGCGACGCGGGCATCGTCTACTGCCTGTCGCGCAACTCGGTGGACAAGACCGCCGAGTTCCTCAGCCGCAACGGCGTCGAGGCGGTGCCGTACCACGCGGGCCTGGACGCGGGCACGCGCGCCGCCCACCAGTCCCGTTTCCTGCGGGAGGACGGCCTGGTCGTGGTGGCGACCATCGCCTTCGGCATGGGCATCGACAAGCCGGACGTCCGCTTCGTCGCCCACCTCGACCTGCCCAAGTCGGTCGAGGGCTACTACCAGGAGACGGGCCGGGCCGGCCGCGACGGGCTGCCGTCGACGGCCTGGATGGCCTACGGGCTGAACGACGTCATCCAGCAGCGCAAGCTGATCCAGTCCGGCGAGGGTGACGAGGCCTTCCGGCGCCGGGCCCAGGCCCACCTGGACTCGATGCTGGCGCTGTGCGAGACGGCCCGGTGCCGCCGGGGCCAGCTTCTCGCCTACTTCGGCCAGGACCCGGACGCGTCCGGCTGCGGCAACTGCGACACCTGCCTGACCCCGCCGGAGACCTGGGACGGCACCATCGCCGCGCAGAAGGCGCTGTCGACGGTGGTCCGGCTGCAGCGGGAGCGCGGGCAGAAGTTCGGCGCGGTGCAGATCGTCGACATTCTGCTGGGGAAGCGGACCGGCAAGGTCATCCAGTTCGACCATGACCAACTGTCCGTGTTCGGTATCGGCGAGGACCTCACCGAGGGTGAATGGCGGGGTGTCATAAGGCAGTTGCTCGCCCAGGGGCTGCTCGCGGTGGAGGGCGAGTACGGCACGCTGGTGCTGACCGAAGCCAGCGGGGCGGTGCTGCGGCGGGAGCGGGACGTGCCGCTGCGCAAGGAGCCGAAGAAGCCGGTGGCCTCCCGGTCGGGGTCCTCGTCCGCGGGCTCCGGGCGAAGCGAGCGCAAGGGCAAGGCTGTTGCCGCCGAGCTGCCCGGGGAACTGCTGCCGGCCTTCGAGGCGCTGCGCGCCTGGCGCGCCGAGCAGGCCCGTGAGCAGGGCGTCCCGGCGTATGTGATCTTCCATGACGCCACACTGAGGGAGATCGCCATGGTCTGGCCGACGTCGGTAGGGGAGCTCGGCGGGATCAGCGGGGTCGGCGAGAAGAAGCTCGCTACGTACGGGGAGGGTGTGCTGCGGGTCCTCGCGGCCCTGGGCGGGCCTGCTGCGCCGGCCGGCTCTGCCCCGGAGGCCCCGGCTCGCACCCCCGGCCAGGACACTTACGAGCCGGACGACTGGCCGGAGACGGGCGCGGAACCGGAACCCGACGACTGGATATAGGGCCGGGCCCCGGCGGAGTCGCACGGATCCTGAGCCGTTGAGGGGCGCCGGGCGGCCGGTGGTGCCCAGTGCTCTGTAGGCCGCTGCCGCCGGGCCGGTACGCCTACGGCAGCCACGGCCTGCGGGGCCGATACGCTCACGGCAGCAACGGCCCGCGGGGCCGGTGCTCCAACGGCAGTCCGCGTCCGCCCGGCCGGCACGCCTACGACAGCGCCGTCAGGCCCGGGGCGAACGCGATCAGCAGGGGCAGCAGCGGTACGAGCGCGGCCGTCGTGGTGGTCAGAGCCCGGTGCCGGCGGCCCAGCCGGGGCGGCGGTTCCAGGAGCCGGTCGACCCGCTCGCCCAGCAGGCGGTGGCTGGAGGCGCAGGACAGGACACCGCGGTGCTGGTTGAGCTCGATCAGCGCCAGGGCCGTGGTCAGGTGACCGCAGTGGCGGGAGGCCGTGTCGTCGGCGGCCAGTTCGACCAGGCGATGGGTCTGGTCGCAGAAGTGGGCGAACAGCGGGATGCGCGGGAAACCGGTGGCCAGGGCGGTGGACAGGTGCAGCAGCCAGTCGTGGCGGGCCCGGGCGTGGCCCCGCTCGTGGGTGAGGACGGCATCGAGCTGGTGACCGGTGAGGCGGTGCAGGGCACCCGTGGTGACGATCAGCTGGGGCGGGCTGCCGGGCATCCACCAGGCGTCCGGGTACTCGTCCTCCAGGACCAGCAGCGGACCCCGCGCCGCGGGCAGGCCGGCCGGCAGGTCCGGGGCGCGCTCGCGCAGGTGGGCGCGTGCCCGGGCGCGGCGCCGGCGCGCCTCGACGAGCTCCCGGGCGAGCATGGCGGTCGTCCAGGCGGCGCCGCAGGCGAGCAGCAGGGTGAGGGCGGCGGCCCAGGGCGGGGCGGTGGACAGGTCGTACGCCGCGGTCACCGCGGGGGGCGCCGGGGCGAAGAGCTGGGCGCGGACCGTACCGAAGACCGCCGCGGCGCCCAGGGAGAGCGCCGTCACGCAAGCCAGCAGGACGGTGGCCACAAGGCACTGCCAGACCCACAGCGCGACCACCGGTTCCCGCTCGGGCCACGCGGCCCGGGTCAGCGCCCGGGGAACGGGGACGGCGGCCGTCACGGCGACGACGCTCAGCAGGAGCAGGCAGACGGTCATGGCCACGGGCTCCGGTTCCTCGTCGGAAGAGGGGCGGCTACGGGTCGTGCGGAGAAAGGCGGTCACCGTGCGCACGGCAGTCCACGGCGAGCGTGGTGGACGTGCGGGCACACCGCCCCACGCCCAGTATGACGGGCCGGGCGGTGCGCGTCAGGGGCCGAACGGCAACTGAGGGGGCCGGAGGGGGACCACCGGCCGGCCGGTGTCAGCCCCCGACCACCTTCCCGGTCACCTCGCCCAGCCCCACCCGCACGCCGTTCGGCCCCGGGGCCCAGGCAGAGAGGGTCACCTCGTCGCCGTCCTCCAGGAACGTCCGCTTGCCGTCGGGGAGTTCGAGGGGCTCGCGGCCGTTCCAGGTCAGTTCCAGCAGCGAGCCGCGCTCCCCTTCCGCCGGGCCGCTGACCGTGCCGGAGCCGTACAGGTCACCGGTGCGCAGGGAGGCGCCGTTGACGGTCATGTGGGCCAGCTGCTGTGCGGCCGTCCAGTACATGGTGGAGAAGGGCGGCTCGGAGACGACGTGGCCGTTGACGGCGACGCTGATCCGCAGGTCGTAGCCGCCGGGTTCCTCGTCGCTGTCGTCCAGGTAGGGCAGCAACTCGTGCGTCCGGGCCGGTGGCGCCAGGAGCGCCTCCTCCAGGGCGTCCAGCGGGGTGACCCACGCCGAAACCGACGTGGCGAAGGACTTGCCGAGGAACGGGCCGAGGGGCACGTACTCCCACGCCTGGATGTCGCGCGCGGACCAGTCGTTGAGGAGGCACAGCCCGAACACGTGCTCGCGGAAGTCGCCGAGGGCCACCGGCGCGCCCATCCGGGAGGGCACGCCGACGACGAAACCGACCTCGGCCTCGATGTCCAGGCGGACGGAAGGGCCGAAGACGGGAGCGGCGTCCGTGGGGGCCTTGCGCTGGCCGGACGGCCGTGGGACCTCCGTGCCGGAGACGACGACCGTGCCCGAGCGGCCGTGGTAGCCGATCGGCAGGTGCTTCCAGTTGGGGGTGAGGGAGTCCTCGGCGTCGGGGCGGAAGATCTGCCCGACGTTCCGGGCGTGGTTCTCGGAGGCGTAGAAGTCGACGTAGTCCGCGACCTCGAACGGCAGGTGCAGGGTCACCGTCGACAGGGGGTGGAACAGCGGTGCGACGGTCTCGCGGTGGGACGGCACGGTCACCCAGGCGGTCAGCGCCCGGCGCACGTCCGACCAGGCCGTGCGACCGGCGGCCAGCAGTGGGTTGAGGGTCGGCCGCGCGAGCAGGGAGGCGTACGGCGAGCCGAGCGCGTGGGCCGCAGCGCCCGCGTCCAGCACATGGTCGCCGAGCCGGACGCCCACGGTCCGGTGGTTCGAGCCGGGCAGGGAGAACACGCCGTACGGCAGGTTGTGCGGGCCGAAGGGGTCGCCCTCGGGGACATCGAAGGGGGGCATCGGGTGCTGCCTCGCTTTCGGGTGTGCCATGTCGTCGCCACGTGTTCGTGGTCGTGCCACACGTTACGGGTGACGCGCCGGTCCTGGGCAGGGTCCGAGGAGGCGCAGAGGGGCGAACGGGGCAGGTGGGCCCAGGTGGGACCGGACGGGGCGACTCCGGCGCGCCGGACGGGACGCCACATTCGTACGTGCCGGAAGTTATCCACAGGACGCGACGCAATCTTGACGGAGCGGTGCGAACGGGGCGACTCTGGGCGGGTGCCGGAAGGCCTCGGGGAGGGGGCTTTCCCACGGCACATCTGGGGGGCGGATGGCCATAGGGGAGGCCGGTCCGGGTTCGGTGCGGCGTGGTGCACAGCCGAAGTGGCTGGAAGAGACCATGCGCGACCGGCTCGGCCGGGAATGTGTGTACGTACCGTCGTGCCGCTTCGGGCTGTACGTGGCGCTGCGCCACTGGTGCCCGCCCGGCGGACGGGTATTGATGTCGCCGGTCAACGACGACGTGATCTTCTTCGTCGTGCTCGCGGCCGGACTGCGCCCGGTGCAGGCGCCGTTGAACCCGCTCGACGCGTCCATCGACATCGATGCCGTGCCGGACGAGGTGTGGGGCTCGGTGTCGGCCGTGCTCACGACGAACCTGTACGGGAACCCGGACCCGGCACCGCGCCTGAGACGGAAGTGCGACGCACTGGGGATCCCGCTGTTCGAGGACGCGGCGCACGCGATCGGCAGTCGGGCCGGGGGCCGGCCGGTCGGGGCGTGGGGCGAGGCCTCCGTGTTCAGCCTGTCCAAGCACGTCGGGGCCAAGGCCGGAGGCATGCTCTCGCTCGCCGACCCGGGGTTACGGGAGGCGGTGGAGAAGACCTGCGCGGGGCTGCTCGCGCCGCGCCGGGCGAGCGCCGAACTCGCCTACCTGGTGCGGCCGTACGCGGAGGCGGCGGTGCGCGGGCTGCGGCTGCGGCGTGCCGCCTGGGCCGCGATCCGGCTGCTGGGGCTGGCGGACCGCGAGGAGATCAGGATGCCGCTGCGCCCGGACGAACTCGCCCTCGCCGCCCGCGAGACGCCAGGGCTCGACGCCCACCACCCGTGGGTGCGCGTCGACATGCACGACTACCGCCTGGAGCCCGGCCCGCTGCGGCTTCGGCGCATCGGGCACAGACTCGGCGGGCTGGACGACGTGCTGGAGGCCTGCCGGGCCGGCACGGAGCTGCTGCTGTCCTCGCCCTGGGCCAAGCCGCGCGACGGCCACGGGACACAGCCGCTGTTCCGTGTCCCGCTGTTCGTGGCCGACCGGGACGCGGCGATCGCGGCGCTGGCGCGCCAGGGCGTCGTCGTCGGTTACCTCTACGATCCGCCCCTGGACGACTACGCGGGTGCGGAGTTCACCGACCTCTCACCCGCCCCCGAGGCGGCCCGCTGGTTCGCGCGGCACGCGCTGCCCGTGGACCCGCTGCGGGCGCGGACGGTCGTCGAGGTGCTGGAGCGGTCCGGGGCGCGAGCGGTCCGGGCGCCGGGTGAGCTGCCCGGGAGCACGCCGACACCGGGAGGGCTGGGACAGCCCCGTGACTGAGATCCAGGTGCACGAGCCCGCCGCCGCGCGCACCGGCGGCGGCGGACCGGAACCTGCCGGCAGCGGCCACACCCACGACTCGCTGTTCAAGAACGCCTACTTCCTCATGCTCAGCACCGGCGTCTCCGCCGTACTGGGCCTCGGATTCTGGCTGGTGGCCGCCCGCTACTACACCGAGGAGGCCGTCGGCCAGGGCTCGGCCGCGATCGCCGCGATGCGGCTGCTCGCCAGCATCACGGCGACGACGATGATCGGCGCCGTCGTCCGCTTCGTCCCCAGGGCGGGGCGGGAGACCGGGCGCCTGGTGTGGGGCACGTACGTGGCCAGTTCGCTGGTCGTGGCGCTCGCCGCCGCCGTCTTCCTGCTCACGCTCGACGCGTGGGGAGCGTCCTACGCGCCCCTTGGCACGCCCCTGACGGGAGCGGTGTTCGTCGCGGCCTGCGTGGCCTGGGCGCTGCTCACGCTGCAGGACGGGGTGCTCACCGGACTGCGCAAGGCGGAATGGGTCCCCGCCGGGAACGCGGTGTTCTCGGTCGGGAAGCTGGTCCTCCTGGCCGTTTTCGCCGGCACGCTGCCCGTCCTCGGCATCTTCGTCTCCTGGGCGGTGGCGATCGCCTTCTCCACCCTGCCGCTGGGCTGGCTGATCTTCCGCCGGCTCATCCCGCGCCAGGCGGAGGCCGACCGCGACAAAGACACCCCGAGAATCAAGGACATGGGCCGCTTCCTGGCCGGGGACTCGCTGGGGGCCCTGTTCAGCCTGGCGATGATCAACCTGCTGCCGGTGATGGTCGCGGTCCGCTTCAGCGCCGCCGAGAACGGCTACTTCTACGTGGCCTACACCGTCGGCGGCACGATGGAGTTCATGGCCATCAACATGGCCTCGTCCCTCACCGCGCACGCCTCGCACGACCCCCGCCAGCTCGCCGACGGCGTCCGGGGCGCCCTGCGGCGCATGACGCTGCTGCTGGTCCCGGTCGTGCTGGTCCTGGTCCTCTTCGCCCCCTACATCCTCACGCCCTTCAGCCCGGACTACGCCGAGCACGGCTCGACCGTGCTGCGGCTGCTCGCCCTCGGTGCCCTGCCGCGGGTGGTGGTGGAGCTCTACATCGGCGTGCTGCGCGTGCAGGGGCGCACCGGTGTGCTGGCAGCGCTCCAAGGGACCATGTGCGTCCTGGTGCTGGGCAGCGCGGCCGTGCTGTTCACCCCGTCCGGGATCGCGGGCGCCGGCTGGGCGGTGCTGCTGAGCATGACGCTGATCGCCGTCGTCTCCGTGGCCGGGCTGCGCGCGGCCCTGCGCCACGACGACAGCGCGCCCGCCGTCCGTGCGCCCGCCGACCCCTCCTACGGCACTCGCTGGGCGAAACTCAACGCCACCGCCGGGTACGGCACGACCTGGGCCCGCCGGGCCGCCTACCAGCCCAAGGACGGCGACCAGGACACGGTCACGCTGTTCATAGGGCGCCCCGGATACGAGCGCGAGGCGCTGCAGGCGGACACGCTGGCGCTGATCGTGCGGCAGGAGGGGCCGACCGGAGAACCACTTCCCCACAGCCCGGGGGAACCGGACCGGGAACCGCAGGAGCGGCGGCTGAGAGGCGCCCTGTGGAGCCTGCTCGCGGTGGCCACGGTGTTCTTCTTCGCTCCGCTGCGGGACCTGCCGTGGCTCGACGGCGCCTCCCGAGCTGCTCTGACCGGACGCCGGCTGCTGGAGGGCCTGCCCCTGCCGTCGCTCACGGCGGGCGGCCTGCTGCTCGTGGTGTTCGTCGCCGCCGTCACGCTGAGCACCCGGCGCGACCCGTGGCTGCCCGGCACGGCGCTGGGCGCCGCCCTGCTCACCCTGTACGCCGCACCGGTCGCCCTCGGGCGGGAACCGCAGCCGGTG
This sequence comes from Streptomyces sp. NPDC057424, assembly GCF_042803315.1. Taxonomy (NCBI): domain Bacteria; kingdom Bacillati; phylum Actinomycetota; class Actinomycetes; order Kitasatosporales; family Streptomycetaceae; genus Streptomyces; species Streptomyces sp. NPDC057424. The sequence continues at coordinate 220,599 of NZ_JBHVCP010000002.1, read as the reverse complement.
GACGGGGCGTTGTACGAGAGGACGGCCGGCTTCCTGGCGGACGTGGTGGGGCTCGACGGGCCCGAGCCGCTGCTGCGCTGGGCGCCGCCGGTCTGTCAGCTGCTGTGTCTCGTACCGCTGGGCCTGCTGCTCGCGAGCGCGGGCGGCCGGCTGTCGTGGCCGGGGCGCTGGGGGGTTCTGTATCTCGTCGCGGTCGGCGGCTGGGTGTGGCGCGATGCGCTCGCGCCGGTCGCGCCGCCCCTGCTCGTCGCCCTCACGCTGTTCCTGGTGCTCCACCGCGCCGCGTCGGCGTGGGCGCGCTCGCGCACCACCGCCCCGACAGGTCCCATAGCCAACCGAACGGCCGGTGAAGCACCGGGCGTCCGGCCCCGCGACTGATCACACCCGAAGCCGAGATGGATCCGGACTCCGGGCCGAACAGAGCCGAACAGAGCCGCAGAGAGCAACCGCCAGGGGGGAACCACCGTGCGTCCGCCAGTCACACCGAGGGAGAGATCCACGCCGGAACCCACACCCGCACGGGACGGCGCGAGCACCCCCGGCAACGGCCCCGAGACGGCCGGCCAGTCCTCCAGCCCCTCCTCGGAATCGTCGAGCCCCGCCCATGAGCCCGTGACGGATCTGTCCGACCTGCCCCCCGCCCGGTCCGGGCGCCGCGCGCTCGCCTGGTCCGGCGCCGCGCTGCTGGTCGCGCTCGCGCTCTGGGCGTACGCCATGCGGCACACCGACGTCTCGCGGCTCGACGACTACGGTCTGGTCACCGCGCTGCACCCGGCCTTCTGGGCCGGGCTCGCGGTGCTCACCACCGGCTTCTGCTTCACGGTCCGCGACGCGCGCCGGCCGGGAGCCTGGCCGGCGTCCTACGTGCTCGGCCTGCTGGTGATGGAGCGGGCCACGCAGGCCGTGCTCTACCCGACGCCGCTGTACGCCTGGGGGTGGAAGCACGAGGCGGTCATCGACCATCTGCTGACGGCCGGCGGTCTGCAGACGGCCGACCAGGTCGGCGACATGGCGGTGTACGACCAGTGGCCGGGCTTCTTCGCCGCCCAGGCCGCCCTGCAGCGGCTGCTGGGCGTGGACTCGGCGGCGATGTTCATGGCCTGGTGGCCCCTGGCCTCCAGCCTGATGCTGCTGCTCCCACTGCTGCTGATCTACCGCACCTTCACCGAGGACCGACGGCTGATCTGGACCGCGGTCTGGCTCTTCTACGTCGCCAACTGGGTCGGGCAGGACTACTTCTCACCCCAGTCCGTGGCGTACGCGCTGCACGTCGGTGTCCTCGCCGTCGTTCTGCGCCGCTTCGGCCGGTCCGCCGAGCGGCGCGGGCAGCCACGGCAGGCCGTGTGGACGGTGGTGATCACCGCCATGATCGTGGCGATCGTCATCTCCCACCAGCTCACCCCGGGCATGCTGGCCGTCTGCCTGCTCGCCTTGTGTCTGAGCCGCCGTTACCGCGACTGGGTCCCGGTGGTCACGACCGTCGTGATCTTCCTCGCCTGGTGCCTCACGGCCGCGCTGCCCTTCCTGTCCGCGGCGATGCCCGAGATGATCCGCTCCATCGGCGACGTCGGCGCCAACGTCGAGACGGGCTACGGCGCCACACCGACAGGCGCCGGGGCGATCGCGACCTCCTGGGCGGCCCGGCTGCTGTCCGGCTCCGTCCTGCTGCTCGCGGCCGTCGGGGTGCTGCGCCAGCGGGTGCTGCGCCACCGCGCCTGGCCTCTGCTGCTGGTCGGGGCGGCCCCGCTGCCGATGTTCGCGGCGAGCAGTTACGGCAGCGAGATGATCTTCCGGGTGCTGCTGTTCATGCTGCCCGGCGCCGCGTTCTTCGCCGCGGCGGCGCTGCTGCCCAAGGTCCGCACCCCGGCCGCCGGCGCCGCCGCGCAGGAGGCCGGCAACCGGCAGGCCACCGGCCCCGCCAGGGCCCGCCGGTGGGGCACCGGCACCTGGGTGCCGCTGGCCGCGCTGCTCGGCGGAACCCTGGCGTTCGTCCCCGCCTACTCGGGCAAGGACCGGATCAACTACTTCCCGCCGCAGGAAGTGGCCCTCGTACGGCAGCTCTTCGACCAGGCGCCCGAAGGCTCGCTGGTCGTGGCCGCCAACCGCAACTACCCGGACGCGTACGCCTCCTACTGGAGCGTCGACCACTACTGGTTCCTCGACGACGCCCGCAGCCACGTCGACCGGATCGTCCGGAACCCGGCCGCCACCCTCGCCGACGACATGGCCGGGGTGGAGCGGCCGGCCCGGGCCTACTTCCTGCTCACCCAGGGGCAGCTGGCCAACTCCGAGATGAACGGACAGCTCGACAAGGCGCAGCTGGACCGCGTCCGGAAGTCCGTCGCGGCCTCGCCACGGTTCCGGCTGGTGGCGGAGAACAGCGCCGGATGGCTCTACGTACTGAGGCAGTCAGGGGGAGCGGAGCGATGACACCGCAGGAACTCGTGGTCCGGATGCTGCCCCCGTTCGGCGGCTGGCTGGCGCTGGCCGCGCTCGCCCTGCCCGGCGGGTCGCCGCTGCGGGGCGCCGCGGTCGTGCTCTTCCTGGCGGCGGGCCCGGGCGCGGCCGTGGTCAGAGTCTGCGCCCCCGCCCTGGGGGCGCGCCCCGCCGAAGGGCCCGTGGAGTGCCGGGACCCGGACTTCGCCCGCCACTCCGACCTGCTGGAGCGGCTGATGCTGACGCTGTTCCTGAGCATCGGTGCCGTGATGCTCGTCGCGACCGTGCTGATCGCCACGCACGCCTTCAGCGCGCAGCGGATGCTGCTGACTCTGACGCTGCTGACCACACTCACCGCGTTCTGTCCGCCGCTGCGCGCCTCCCCGCCGCCCAGGACGACGCCGAGGACACCGAAGGGTTCCGCTCCGTGAGGTTCAACCGTCCCCACCGTCCCTTTCGCCGCACGCCGGACACGACCGGAGGCCAGCACCGCAGGAAACCGCACGCGGCCGACCCGCACGAGGCCGACCCGCAGGAGCAGCAGGCCGCCGGCCCGCTGGCATCGAGCCGGCGCCGTCTGCTGATCACGTCCGCCACGGTCGTCAGCGCGGTCCTGGTCGCCGTACTCGCCCTGCGGGAGGCCTCCGGACCGCAGGAGCAGGGAGCAGCGGGCTCCAGGGAGGACTGCCGTCCCACGGCCCTCCTGGAACCGCCCTGCGGCGCATGGTTCGGGGCGTTCGTGCCGCACGAGCGCGACGACCTGCCGGAGAAGGTGCGCGCCTACGAGAAGCGCGTGGGCCGCAAGCTCGACATCGTGTACACGTACCACGACATGTCCCTGGCCTCGGGCACCCGGCGCGAGGGCCGGCTGCTCACCCCGGAGGAGCAGCGCGTGGGCGAGGATCACCTGCTGCTGCTCTCCTGGGAGAGCAAGTGGTGGGGCGGCACGAAGCAGCAGCAGCCGACCTGGAAGCAGATCGCGGCGGGCGAGCTGGACGACAAGGTCATCGACGTCCAGGCCCGGCGCATCAAGGACTACGGCAAGAAGGTGTTCCTCTCCTTCGACCTGGAGATGGACACCCGCACCCCGGACAACGGCACCCCGGCCGACTACGTGAAGGCATACCGGCACATCCACGACCGGTTCCGCGACCTGGGCGTCGACAACGTGGTGTGGACGTGGATCACCACCGGGTACCTCGACCACGCCGAGGAGATCAAGAAGATGTACCCGGGCGACGACTACGTCGACTGGGTCGGCTACAACCAGTACAACTACTACCGCTGCCACGACGCGGACTGGCTGACCTTCGCGCAGACCCAGCACGCCACGCACGACTGGATCCGCGCGAACATCTCCGACGACAAGCCGCTGATGCTCTCCGAGTTCGGCACCGCCGCGGACTCGGCCCGCCCGCAGCGGCAGGCCGAGTGGTACGCGCAGGTGCCCGGGGTGCTGAAGGGCCTGGAGGGCGTCAAGGCAGCCCTCCAGTGGAACTACCGCGACCCCGGACCGCACTGCAACCTGGCGCTGGCCAACGACGCGGCCTGGGACAGCCTGCGCAAGGCGGTCGCCGACCCGTACCTCAACCAGCCGTTGAAGTAGCCCCCGCCGGGATCAGCCCGCGAACTCGGGCCCGTGCACCACCGCACGGGCCCGCCGGTACCACCGCCACGCGATCGTCTTCGGCCCGTCGCGGTACGGCGCGACCCGTGCGCCCGTCCCCGCCAGCCACCTCTCGACATCGGCGACGGTGTGGGTGCGCCGGACGATGAGCCGGGCGATGCGGTACCGCTCGTCGCGGTCGGAGCTGAGCGCGTGCCGCACGGCGGTCGCCGTCTCGTACCCGGCCCGGGCCGACATGGCCCGTACCCGGGGGCTGTTGTAGCCGTGCGGGTAGGCGAGGTGCCGGATCTCGTGCCCGAGGGTGTCCTCCAGCACGGCCTTGGAGGTGCGTAGTTCGTAGGCCAGGGCCTTGGCGGACAGGGTGTCGAGCTGGGCGTGCGTGACGGTGTGGCTGCCGATCTCCATGCCGGAACGTTCCAGCCCCGCCGCCCGGGCCAGGGGCATCATCGGGGCGGGCGGCAGCAGACTGCGGCCGCCCGGGGCGAGGGCGCCGGTGGTGAGGTAGGCGGTGGCGGGCAGCGCGCGTTCGGCCAGGGCCTCGGCGGTGGGGCCGGGCAGATCGGCGAACCCGTCGTCGAAGGTGAGCAGTACGGGCCGGGGCGGCAGCGGCGCCCGCCCGGCCAGATGATCGGCGATCGCGCTGATCGTGACGGGCGTACGCCCGCTGCGGACCACGGCATCGAGATGCGCGGCGAACTGCTTCGGCGTCACCGTGAACTCGGCGATCCAGTCCGGAGGATCGTCCATCACGGAGTGGTACAGGAAGACCGGGATCGCGGGGGAGCCGACAGCACCCGCAGGGGATATCGGCCCTTCACCGTCCTGTGCACCGCGTTCCGCGCCGCCTCTGCCGTCCGTCTTCATCCCGCCCCCCGAGCAGTCGCGCGCCGCGCCCGCCGCGCCTTCACATAGCCGACCGGCCCGTACAGCATCCCCCTGCGCTGCAACCGGGACAGTCGCCGCGGCCAGGGATGCGTCCGCACGTCGTGATCCCCCGGCGTCCCCCCGCTCTCCGTCTCGCGAACGGCGGTCAGCGTGCGGGCGTGGGCCAAACCCCGCGGCAGCCGGGCGAGGAACGCCGGCAGCAGCGCGGGCCGGTTCACGAGCACCGCGGTGAGATAGGCGGTGAGCCCGGCGCCGTAGCCGTACGCCTGGGTCTCCAGGTCCCGCCAGGTCTCCCGGTGGTGGTGCCACACCAGGGCGTACGGCGTGTAGCGCAGCCGGTGGCCCTGGGCCAGGACGCGCACGAAGCCGTAGAGGTCGTCACCACCCCGGGCGGCCGTACCGGCGCCGGTGGCCGGGTCGAAACCGCCGACGGAACGCAGCACCGCCGTCCGGAACGCCATGTTCGCGCCGGAGCCGAACCGCCCGGCCGTGAACGGGAACAGCGGCTCGTCGCCCGGCGGACGCGCAGGGTCGTACGTCCTTGGAGTGAAGCCCTTCGCGAAGCCGCCGTGGCTCTCCAGCAGCACCTGGGCCGGGGTGGTCAGCCGCGCCGGCAGGATCAGCCCGGTGCTGCACCCGAGCCCGGAGTCGGCGGCGAAGGGCGCGGTCAGCTCGGTCAGCCAGCGCGGATCGGCGACCACGTCGTCGTCGGTGAAGGCGACCACCTCGCCGCGCACGGCGTCCAGACCGGCGTTGTGCGCGGCTGCGAGCCCCGGAACAGGCTCACAGACGTACCGCACGCGCTCGGCGTACTTCCGTTCGATCAGCTCCCGCGTCTCGTCCGTGACGGGCGCGTTGTCGACGACGACGATCTCGAACCGCGGATGGTCCTGCGCCAGCAGCGAGTCCAGTGCCCGGGCCAGCTGCCCGGCCCGCTCCCGGGTCGCGACGACGACACTCGCGTACGGCGGCGTCCCGGGTTCGCCGAAGACCGCCGGCCCGCACTCCGCCCGGGCACGCTCCGCCAGCACGGCCCTGGGATCCGCACCCTCCGGCACCCGACCGAGCAGCGTGCCCACGGGCCGACCGCCGCTCCTGACCAGTACGAACACCTCTCCGTGCGTCACGGGCGGACTCCCCGGGCCGGGTCTGAGCACCGCCTCGTCACCGTCGAGGTCCAGCTCGGCGACCTGCACCGCCCCGATGTCCAGGAACCGCCGTATCTCCTCCCGCGCACGCGCCGAACGGGCCATGCGCCCACCCCCCTTGTGTGTCAGGCACGGCGCAGCCGCGCCGCGCTCTTCAGCGTCCGCGCGGCCAGCGACGCGAGCCGCGGCCTGCTGCGGACGAAACTGTGCGCGCGGCGGGCCGGTTCGCGGCTCAGCCAGTGCAGTGCCGCGCCCGCCCCCGGCCGGGTCACCGCACCCTCGTACACGGGCAGTTCGCCCGTCTTCAGCGCGTCCTTGTACTCGGCCGCGCCGCGCCCCAGGTCGAGCATGCCGATGCCGTCGGCGGCCGCCGCCTCGGCCATGCGCAGGTGCAGCACCAGACCCGGTGAGAACTTCGCGAACTCCGGGTCGTAGGCCGGGAACCAGCAGGCCAGCACCGAGGCAGAACGCAACCCGAAGTGCGCGGCGACGGGCCGCTCACCGGCGTACAGCACGGACAGCGTGCCGCTGCACTCCGACGCCCGGGTCCGGGCCAGCTGCCCGACGAGCCGCGTGATCCACTCCTGTGCGAACCGGTCCCGGCGGCCGGTCCTGCGGTACTGCGCGGACTTCCACTCCATGAGCGTGCGCAGCGCGCCCGGGTCGCGTTCGTCGAACACGAACCGCAGTTCCCCGGCCTGCCGGCCCAGCCTGCGCTCCTTGGCCAGGGTGGTCCTCAGGAACTTCGGTGACTGCGCACGCAGCACCGACTCGTACGTCTCGTAGCCCTTCTCCACGTCGATGACGTAGGTGGCGTGCTCCTCGGCCGCGTACCGGACGAACAGCCGCTGCCCGGCCTCCAGGTTGTCGAAGACGAAGCTCGACACCGAGCAGGCCTTGAGCAGTTCGCCCGTCCGAAGGTCCAGGCCCGGCCGCAGGATCGCGCCCTGTGCGTCCGAGACGCCGAGCCCGATCGCCCGGCCCTGCCCCAACCGGCCCCGCTCATAGGGCAGGAAGCCGGCCGGCTCCGGCCCCTCGTACACCACCGCGACCCGGGCTCCCGGCCTGACCCGGCCGACGGCTTCGGTGAACTCCGGCTCCATGAAGGGGTTGCGCGGTGTCGCGGAGGCCGCGCGCAGGGCACGCCAGCGCTCCCTCTCCCCTTCGCCGAGCTCCCCGGGCCCCGCCACGCGAATGCGCCCACTGCTCAACCTGACCCCCCGATCAAGTCCCCCCTGGACACTTGGAAGGTACCGCTCGATGCGGCCTCACGGGTAGGTAGCGGAGCATGTTGTTGCCAACTGGTGCAGAGGCCTTCAACCGGGCAATCGGTGTCCGTCGTGCGATGAAACGAAGGGCCGCGCTGTCCGTATTCTCTGATCATGGCCGCACCCATCGCATATTCACTCATCGCCACCGATCTGGACGGGACGCTGCTGCGCGGCGACGACACCCTGTCCGACCGGTCTCTCGCCGTGCTCGCGCGGGTGGCGGACGCCGGCGCCCAGCATCTCGTGGTGACGGGCCGGCCGGCGCCGAGAGTGCGGCCGCTCCTGGACGACCTCGGCGCCACGGGGCTCGCGGTGTGCGGGCAGGGCGCGCAGGTGTACGACGCCGGCGCGGACCGGTTGCTGTGGTCCATCACGCTGGACCGGGAACTGGCCGAGACCGCGCTCGGCAAGATCGAGGCCGAGGTGGGGCAGGTGTACGCGGCGGTCGACCAGGACGGGGTCGACGGGCTCACGCTGATCGAGCCGGGCTATCTGATGCCGCACCCGACCCTGCCCGCCGTACGGGTCGACCGGCGTGACGAGCTGTGGGGCGAACCCATCAGCAAGGTGCTGCTGCGCCATCCTCACCTGTCGGACGACGAGTTGGCGGCGACGGCGCGCTCGGTGGTCGGCTCGCTGGCGACGGTGACGATGTCGGGGCCCGGCACGGTCGAGCTCCAGCCGTGCGGGATCACCAAGGCGACGGGCCTGGCGCTGGCCGCCGAGCATCTGGGTTTGTGGCCGGCGGACACCATCGCCTTCGGCGACATGCCCAACGACATCCCGATGTTCGACTGGGCCGGCCACGGCGTCGCGATGGCCAACGCCCATCCCGAACTCAAGGCCGTGGCCGACGAGGTCACCCTGTCGAACGAGGACGACGGCATCGCCGTCGTCCTCGAGCGACTGCTGGGCGGGAGGGCTCAGTACGGGCCGTTGACGTTGTCGATCGAGCCGTAGCGGTCGGCCGCGTAGTTGCAGGCCGCGGTGATGTTGGCGACCGGGTCGTACGGGTCCCACGACGTGCCGTCCACGTGGTAGGCCTGGAAGGTCGGGTCGATGGTCTGGAGCAGGCCCTTCGACGGGGTGCCCTTGGCGGCGTTGGAGTCCCAGTTGTTGATCGCCTGGGGGTTGCCGGACGACTCGCGCATGATGTTGCGGTGGATGCCGTCGTAGGAGCCCGGGATCCCCTTCTGCGCCATGATGTCCAGCGCCTCGCGGATCCAGCCGTCCAGGTTGTTCGTGTAGGTCTTCGCGGAGGCCTGGGTGGCCTTGGCGACGCCGCCGGCGGGCTTCGCGGCCGGCTTGGCGGGGGCGGACGACTTGGTCGCCGTCTTCTTCGCGGCGTCCGTCTTGGTGGTCTTCACGGTCAGCTTCAGACCCGGGTGGATCAGCTTCGGGTCGTCGCCGACGGCGGCGCGGTTGTCCTTGTAGAGCTGCTTCCAGCCGCCCTGGACGTCGTACTTGTCCGCGATGCGGTAGAGCGAGTCGCCCTTGGCCACGGTGTGCGTACGGGACGTGGCGGGCTGGGCCGCCTGCGGCACGGACTGTGCGGCGGCGGGTGCGCTCTGGGGCTCGGCGGCGCTCGCGTGGGTGGCGCCGAGGAGCGGAAGGGTGAGTGCGGCTCCGCCGGTGCCGGCGGCGATGAAGCCTCGGGTCAGCGGGTTGGTCCGGGGGCGGCGGTGCTTGCCTCGTGCGGCCATGGCGATGTTCCTCTCCGGCGCCTGCGAGGTGAGCTGTCGGGTTCGGGCCGGGAGGTGCCCGGCCGCGTACGGCGCTGTGCCGTGCGCGGCTTCACCCCGAGCCGTGCCGCTGTGCGGACCGGCGACTTACCTGGGTCCCCCGCTCCTGCCCTGCGTGAGTGAGTCGGTTCCTGTGGGGAGTCCGGGCGGCGGCAGGATTAGGCGTCCGCCGGACAGGCCGGGAACGTATGCGAGAGCACATGTCGGGAACAAGCACCTCAGTCACATATCGCGCGGTTGACCTTGGTCGGGAGTGTTTGAACCGCTTGATCCTTTGCCGGAGCCAAGGCTCAACTGGCGTTCGGGGGAAGGCGGTACGGGCCGGGGCCGAGGTGCGGCGGAAAAGGGGAGCAAGTGATTCAACTCACTGATCACGAGCCCGTGGGGCAATTTCGGCCAAATGGAATTGACTTACCCATCACGGCAAATCGTGCATAGTTCGCCACCTATGGGTAAGTCGATAAATATCTGTTCTTATAGGTTGATCGAAAACATAACGGTCGTGATCGGATACCACCCGGCCTGTAACCACGGGTGCTGGCGGTGATCGAAACGTGACCGGATACGCTGACTCGAGTGAGGGCAGCGACCTATCGACAATCCGCGTAATCACCGGCAGACACAGCAGACAGGAGACCCCTCGTGACCGACGTCGGGCCGTTCGGGCTGAGCGTGCGGGACCAGGCTCTGGAAGCCGATGTCCAGGCCGGACTGGCGGCTGTCGAAGAAGGCTTGCTCGAGGCCACCAAGAGCGAGGTGCCCTTCATCACGGAGGCCGCCCAGCACCTGGTGCGGGCCGGCGGCAAGCGGTTCCGCCCGCTGCTCGTGATGCTCTCCGCCCAGTTCGGTGACCGGTACGCGCCCGGGATCGTCCCGTCGGCCGTCGTCGTGGAGCTGACGCACCTCGCCACGCTGTACCACGACGACGTCATGGACGAGGCCGCCGTGCGCCGCGGCGTCGCGAGCGCGAACACCCGCTGGGGCAACTCCGTCGCGGTCCTCACCGGAGACTTCCTCTTCGCCCGCGCCTCGCACATCCTGGCCGACCTCGGCCCGGAGGCCGTGCGGGTGCAGGCCGAGGCGTTCGAACGCCTGGTGACCGGCCAGATCCTGGAGACGGCCGGACCACAGGACGGCCGGGACCCCGTCGAGCACTACCTGGACGTGCTGGGCGGCAAGACCGGCTCGCTGGTCGCCGTGTCGTGCCGGTTCGGCGCGATGATGTCCGGCGCCGACGAGACGACCGTGGACGTCCTGACCCAGTACGGCGAGCGGCTCGGCGTCGCCTTCCAGCTCGCGGACGACGTCCTGGACATCGCCTCCGACTCCCACGAGTCCGGCAAGACGCCCGGCACCGACCTGCGCGAGGGCATCCCCACCCTGCCCGTGCTGCGGCTGCGCGAGCGGGCGGCCCGGCTCGGGCTCGCCGAGGACGTCGCGCTGTGCGCGCTGCTCGACTCCGACCTCACCGACGACGCCCGGCACGCCGAGGCCCTCCGTCTGCTGAGGGCCCACCCGGCCCTGGAACAGGCCCGGCGGGACACCGTCCGCTACGCCCAGGACGCCCGCTCGGCGCTGGCACCCCTGCCGGAGTGCACCGCGAAGACGGCTCTCCTGGAGCTGTGCGACGCGGTGGTGCACCGGGCCGGCTAGCACGCTCTTCCCGTACGACCCCTACGGGTCGGGGGAGAAGCCGACCTCCCGTGTCATACCCCAGCAGTACACGGAGTTGAGTCCGGGGTCTGACGTATCTCCCTGGCCGATTTGGTCAGATGGACACCACGGAAACACCACTCCTCACCTGTTCGGGTGAGAATGGCGGCTCAGGGACGAGTGCGTGGACGACAAGGACGGCCGCCGCCGACCACGGAGGTAGGGCACACATGGCACCGTACGCATCCGACGACAGCACGACCGCCGGGGAAGCCGACGAGCAGCGCTCCGGGCGGCGCACAGCCGCGCGGTACCTCGTCCCGGTCACGGTGGTGGGGGTGGCGGCCGCGACGATCGGGCTGGTCCCCGCACTCGCCGACTCCGGCGACCCCGACCTCCCGGAGATCACCGCCCAGCAGCTCATCGAGAAGATCGCCGAGTCGGACGTCCAGCAGCTGTCCGGCACGGTGAAGATCAGCACGGACCTCGGCCTGCCGAACCTCGGCGGCCTGGAGTCCGGCCTGCTGTCCGGCGCCGCGAGCCGGGGCGAGGGCGGCTCCTCCGCCGAACCGACGGCCAAGCTCACCGAACTGGCCTCCGGCACCCACACCCTGCGCGTCGCCGCCGACGGCCCCGACCGGCAGAAGCTGTCGCTGCTGGAGAACGCCGCCGAGTACAGCCTCATCCACAACGGCAAGGACGTCTGGGGCTACGACAGCAAGTCCAACGAGGTCTACCACGGCACCTCCTCCGAGAGCCCGGAGCGCGGCAAGGACCAGCAGCCGCCCGCCACGCCGAAGGACTTCGCCGAGGAGGCCCTGAAGGCGGTCGACGACACGACCTCCGTGACCGTCGACGGCACCGCCCAGGTCGCCGGCCGGGACGCCTACAAGCTGCTCATCAAGCCGAAGCAGTCCGGCTCGACGGTCGGCGCGATCACCGTGGCCGTGGACGCGAGGACCGGCATGCCGCTGAAGTTCACGCTGACCCCGGCGAGCGGCGGCACGGCCGTCGTCGACGCGGGCTTCACGAAGGTGAGCTTCGCCAAACCGGCCGCCTCCACCTTCGACTTCACCCCGCCCAAGGGCGCGAAGGTCACCGAGGAGAAGGATTCCGGCACGGACTTCGGCACGGCGCCCGGCAAGGACTCCGGCAAGGGTGAGGCACCAGGCCACGCCCCGAAGGCAGGGGGCCACTTCGGCAAGGGACTCGGCGGCCCCGACGGCATGAAGACCATCGGCGAGGGCTGGAACGCCATCGCCACCTTCGACACCGGCGGCGAGGGCGTGCCCTCCGGCGGGGCCGGCGGCGACCTCGGCGGCTTCATGGACTCGCTCGGCGACAAGGTCCACGGAAAGTTCGGCTCGGGCACGGTCTTCTCGACCCGCCTGGTCAACGCCCTCATCACCGACGACGGCAAGGTATACGCGGGTCTGGTCACCAAGGACGCGCTCGTGAAGGCGGCCGACGCCGGGAAGTGAGTCCGGCAGGCGTACGGGGCGTCGAGAGAACGAGGAAGCCGATGGGCGAGCCGTCCGCCACCAGACCGGAGCAGCGGGACGCGCGGGCCGAAGCCGGGGAACCGGTCATCGCCACCCGCGCGCTCACCAAGCGCTACCGCGGCGGGCAGCTCGCCGTCGACGGCCTCGACCTGACCGTTCCGGCGGGCAGCGTCTTCGGCTTCCTCGGCCCCAACGGATCCGGCAAGACCACCACCATCCGCATGCTGATGGGCCTCATCGAGCCCACCTCCGGCACGGCCCGGGTCCTGGGGCAGCCCATGCCCCGGGCCGCCCGAGCCGTGCTGCCGCACGTCGGCGCCCTCATCGAGGGCCCGGCCCTTTACGGCTTCCTCTCCGGCCGCGACAATCTGATCCGCTACGACAGCGCCGACCCGGCCGCCGACCCGCGCACCCGGCGGGCCCGGGTCGCCTCGGCCCTGGATCGGGTGGGCCTGACGGCCGCCGCGGGCAAGAAGGCCAAGGCGTACTCGCTGGGCATGAAGCAGCGCCTGGCTCTCGCGGCCGCGCTGCTCCAGCCGCGCCGGCTGCTCGTGCTCGACGAGCCGACCAACGGCCTGGACCCGCAGGGCATGCGCGAGATCCGCACCCTGGTGAGGGAGCTGGCCTCGGACGGCACGACCGTCTTCCTCTCCTCCCACCTCCTCGACGAGATCGAGCAGGTCTGCACGCACGCGGCCGTGATGGCGCAGGGCCGGCTGATCACGCAGGGCCCGGTCGCCGAGCTGTCCGCCGGTGTGCGCGGCCGGCTGGTGGTGACCACGCCGGACCCGGCGGAGGCGGCCCGGGTGCTGAAGGCGCAGGGCGTCGCCGACGTGGTCGTCACCGAAGGCCACGTGACCGGCGAACCACCGGAGTGCGACCTCGCGGAGGTGAACGCCGCGCTGGTGACGGCCGGGGTCCGGGTCCGCGGCTTCACGGTCGAACGGGCCTCGCTGGAGGACGCGTTCGTGGCGCTGACCGGGGAGGGCTTCGATGTCGCGGGCTGAAGTCGCGGAATCCGTACGGCCGGCGAGCCCGCTGTGGACCTTCGGGCTGCTGCGCAACGAGCTCGTCACCACCTTCCGGCGCTGGCGCACGCTCGCGCTGCTGGCCGTGCTGGCGGCCGTGCCCGTCCTCGTCGGCATCGCCGTCAGGATCGAGACGGGTGACGGTGCGTCGCCCGGCGGCGGGGGCGGCGGGCCGGCCTTCATCTCGCAGATCACCAACAACGGCCTGTTCCTGGTCTTCACCGCCCTGGCCGCCACGCTCCCGTTCTTCCTGCCCATGGCGGTCGGGGTCGTCGCGGGCGACGCGATCGCCGGCGAGGCAGGCTCCGGCACGCTGCGCTATCTCCTGGTCGCCCCGGCCGGCCGCAGCCGTCTGCTGCTCACCAAGTACGCGACGGTCGTGATCTTCTGCCTGGCCGCCACGCTCGTGGTCGCCGTCTCGGCGCTGACGGTCGGCGCGCTGCTCTTCCCGCTCGGGGACCTGACCACCATCTCCGGTACGCGGATCGGCTTCGCCGAGGGCCTGGGCAGAGCCCTGCTGATCGCCCTGGCCGTCGCCGCGTCACTGATCGGCGTCGCCGCGCTCGGCCTGTTCGTGTCCACCCTGACGGCCAGCGGCATCGCGGCGATGGCGACGACGGTCGGCCTGCTGATCACGGTCCAGATCCTCGACCAGATCCCGCAACTGCACGCCCTCCAGCCGTACCTCTTCTCCCACTACTGGCTGTCCTTCGCCGACCTCATGCGCGAGCCGGTCTACTGGGACGAGCTGGCCAGGAACCTCGGGCTCCAGGCCCTGTACGCGGTGGTGTTCGGGTCGGCGGCGTGGGCGCGCTTCACGGCGAAGGACATCACCTCCTAGCCACGCTCGTACAGGAACCGGGCGGGCGGTGCCTCCTGCTCGAAGAAGGTCTTGGCGCGGGTCAGTGCCGCGTCGTCGGTCAGCACGTCACCGGGCTTGCTGCCGTTGCCGAGCAGCACCCCGCCGAAGCGCATCCCCATGTACGCGGCGGAGTTGTGGAGCGTTCCGACGAGCGGGTCGGCGACCACCTCCTGCGGGTGCGCGAGGGCGGTGACGCCCCACAGGGTGCGGCCGGCCAGGGCCGCCTTGAAGTCGAGGCCGGGCGTGCGCAGCCAGCCCGACCAGTAGTCCAGGTAGCGCTTGGTCTGCGCGGAGACCGAGTACCAGTACAGGGGCGAGACGATCACGATGTCCGTCGCCGCGAGCGTGGCGTCGAGCAGCCGGGCCACGTTGCCCTCGGTCGGGCGGACATGGTCGCTGTCGTGCCGCAGGTCCTCGAAGTCCGGCACCGGAAGCCCGGTGAGGTCGATCCACTCCTGCTCGACGTCCGGGGGCAGTTGCTCGGCGGCCCGGCGGGCCAGCAGCTCGGAGTTGCCCTCGGCGCGAGCGCTGCCCAGGACGAAAAGGAATCGACGGGTCATGGGTGCCCCTCCAGAAGCTCGGCGTACGTCAATTACACGCGTGTGCATCATATGCGTACGCAAGTAAATCCGCCAGGGCCGTCCGTCAGTTCCCGATGCGCGCCTCCGCCTCGCCTGCCACGGCCAGCAGCAGCGACTCCCGCCCGTGCGGCGCCACCAGCTGGAGCCCGGCCGGGCAGCCGTCGCCGCCGAACCCCGCGGGCAGGCTCAGCGCAGGGTGTCCGCTGAGGTTGAACGCCCAGGTGAGAGAGGTGGAGTAGCGGTTCCCGGGTCCCTCGTGGCCGTGCGGGGCGGTGGGTGCCGTCGGGGTCAGCAGCAGCTCGGCATCGGCGAACAGCACGGCGAGCCGCCGGTCGTTCTCCGCCCGGACGCGCTTCGCCCCGGCCGGGTCCACGCCGGGAGTGCGCAGGGCGAGCCAGGCCGGCCCGGGGTCCGTCAGCCGCAACGGTGTCCGGGGCCGTACGAGCCGTACGACCCCCGCCGCCACGAGCCGCTCCACGGCCGCCCGGGCCAGTGCGACGGGCTCCGGGTCGGGCCCGGCGAAACCGAGGTCGGGGGACCAGACGGCGGTGACGGGGAGGGCCGCTTCGGCGGGCACCGGCTCCTCGGACACCACGCGCCACCACAGCCCGGCGTCCGCCGCCGAGCGGGCGAGCACCCCCGGAACGGCAAGACCCGTACGGTCGCCCGACGGCAGCCGTCCGCGCGTCGTCTTCAGGCCGGCCACCCCGCACCAGGCCGCCGGGATCCGGACCGACCCGGCCCCGTCGCCGCCCGTCGCCAGCGGCACCAGCCCGGCCGCGACGGCCGCCGCGGCCCCGGCCGACGAGCCGCCCGGCGTGCGGTCGGCCCGCCACGGGTTGACGGTCCGGCCCCGGGCCCCGAGCCCCCACGTCTGCCAGGGCGTTCCCGGCCCGGGCACGGACGTCGCTCCCACGGCCACGCCACCGGCCGCGAGCAGCGGCCCCACCGCGTGCAGCCCGCGCCGCCCCTTCACGGCGACCGGTACGCCGGCCAGCGGCAGGGACCGATCCGCGCCCCGCCGGTCGAGTCGTGTGTCCAGCTCACCGGCCCGCCGCAACGCCTCCTCGCCCCACACCTCGACGAACGCGCACAGCTGCGGATCGGCCCGCTCGATCCGGGCCAGGGCCGCCGCGACCACGTCCGTCGCGCGCAGCTCCCGGGTCCGTACACCCGCCGCGATCTCCCCGGCCGTCAGGGGCGCGGGCGACAGGGGAGGGGCCGTCAGCGTGCCGCTCCCGTCAGCCGGGCCAGGGCCTCCGTCTCGCGCGGCGGACGGCCCGGTTCGCCGAGCCGCCAGGACGGCACCCACGGCACGCGGTACACGTCGATGACCGCCTCCAGCGACCTGACCCGCTGGGCGAGCGGACGCGGCAGCCGGCCCGGGGCGTCCGCCACCAGGACGATCGCGTCCAGGTCGAGCCCCGGCGGAGCCTGGCCGCGCCGGAAGATCTCCACCGCCCCGGCGACCGTGTCCAGCCCGGCCGCGTGCGTCCGCGCGACCAGCAACACCGACGGGGGATCGCCGGGGCCGGGCCAGGACCGGCCGCTGTCATGGCCGCCGTAGACCGCGGCGAGCGTGGAGACGCCCGCGCCGCCGTGCGTGCCGACCCAGGAGAAACGCCGTGCCGCGGCATGGGCGTGCGCGGGCTCCGGCGGCCCCGGCTCCGGGGTGGTCACCGGGCCGCGCAGCCAGATCTCCGGTCCCTGACGCATGCCTGTGTGCATGCCCCTCTCCTCCCTCGTACGCCCGGTGTTCATGCACTCCGGGACGACCATGCGGGCCGGCGGCCCTTGGGACGAGCCTGTGACACCGTGGTGACGTGAGAAACGGGGGCGAGCGGACACACTCGACAGTAGGTGTACGACGCCGAGTGAGGGGACGATGTCGCGACTCAGCCGCGAGAAGAAGCGGGAACAGAATCAGGCCGCACGCGCGGCGACCCCGGCGGCGCCGATCGACGTCCATGTCCCCGTGGCCGGCACGGACGTGGGAGGGGGAGCCGGTGGGGTGTCCGACGGCGCCTCCGTCGGTGGCGTCCCTGTCTTCGCGGCTCCCGGCGAGGAGATCCAGCGGGCCGTCCTGAACCGCCTCCACCACATCGCCCTCGCCACCGGCCATCCCGTCCTCGCCACGATCCGCGACGAGCGTATCGGCTACGTCGTCCCGCTCCGGGTCGACCCGGACGGCTCCAGCCACTTCACGGCCGAGCCGGTCGCCACGAACCCGCCGGAGCCATCGCAGGCCCGAGGTGCGGACGCCATGACGCCCCCGGAGCCATCGCAGGCCCGAGGTGCGGACGCCATGAGGCCCCCAGAGCCGCAGCACGCCCGGAGCGGCGGAGCGTCGGCCCCGCCGCAGCCGCAGCCGCAGCCCACCCGGAGTGACGCCACGGCGGCACCCGAGCCGCAGCACCCGCGGAGCGACAGCGCCACGCACCTGCTGCGTCCCGTGCGTGAGGCCGGCCGTGGCTCGGCCCCGACGTTCCCGCTGCGGGCCGTGCCCGAACCGCAGCCGGCCGATGAACCCGTACCGAGGTTCGGGCTGCGTGCCGCACCGGAGTCGGCGGAGCCCGCGCCGGAAGACGCGCCACCGGCCCCGGGTACGGCGAGGCCGCCCGGCACCGTCGCACCGCCCACGGGCGAGTTCGGCCCGCCCCCGCCCATGGACGCGCGGCCGCTCCCCGTCCCCGAGGCCCGCCCGGTTCCGCGACCCGCACCGGTCCCCGAAGATGCCCTGATCGCCGCCGACCCCGACCCCAAGCCCACCCCCGTCCGCGGCTTCGACGCCGTCGCGGAGGCCGTGCTCGGGGACGAACCCCTCACCGCCCCGGGCGATCCCGCCGCGCCCGCGCTCCTCGCGGAGCCGGTCGCGCGGATCAACGAGGCGGTGAAGGAGGGCAGGATCGAGGCCGCGGCCGGGCTGGCGGAGCAGACCGTCACCCAGGCGTCGGGAACGCTGGGGCCGGAGCACCCCGAGGTGCTTCGGCTGCGCGAACTCATCGCGTACATCGCCTACTTGGCAGGCGACCCGCTCCGCGCCTGCCGGCTGTCGCTCGACCTGGCCGGTGCCCGCCGCCGGACCGGCGACCCGGAGGCCGCGTACGGCAACGTGGAGAGCGCGGCCACCGCCTGGCGTGCGGTGCGCGACCCGGCGCTGGGACTGGAGCTGGGGCGCGACCTGATCGGCCTGTGGACGGAGCTCGCCGCCGAGGGCGGGCCGGCCGCCGAGGAGGTCGAGCAACTGGAGTCGGCCCGCGCCCGCATGGGCCGCCTGGCCGAACGCGCCCGTAAGGGGTAGGCGCTGCCCGGGGGCTACCGGACATCATTCGCAGTGATCCGGCTTTCAGGCCGGACATGAAGCGGATCGTGTGGCCGCGACGCGGAGCGTCGCGGTGTCGTTCCGGCGGAGTCGGACCCTGCTTCGTGACGGTGATGGATCGTTCGCACGTTCCCGGTGGGGACGTGGGTTCGACGTGCCTAGTGCCGCGACAGGCAACGTTCGCCCCGTCGCGACGCCCGGCACGCTCCCCCAAGCTCTTCGAGCAGGGGGGACCCCCACTCGCCGCACCGGCCGAAAGCCCGGGTACAACCGGTACGAGGACTTCCGGCCGGCACGCCGAGAGCACGCACCGGACGCCGCTCCTGGACGGGCAAACGTTGCCTGCCGCGGCACTAGTGGGGGAAGATCGGCCGGTTCGAACCGACCTCCCAGACCTGCTCCACCTGCCGCGCCGTGGACGGACCCAAACCCAGAGCAATCCCGGCCCAGCGCGAAGCAACAGGAAGCCACGGACTCCCCGCCGGGAACCGTGCCGCGTAGCGGCACGGCAACCAGTCAGGGAAGGCCAGAATCCTCGGGCTTCAGCCCGAGGAGCATGTCAATCCGACAGCTCCCACACAGCGTGGGCGAGGGCGTCGCTGTTGCGGTTCAGGGCGGTGTCGTTGATGTTGGCGGTGGTGTCGCAGGACGAGTGATAGCAGCGGTCGAAGGCCCGCCCCGCCGTCCCGCCCCACTTGGCCGCCTGCGCCGACGTCATCGTCCGGCTCGCCCCGGTGAACAGACCGCCCACCGGAACGCCCGCGCTCTTGAAGGGCGCGTGGTCGGAGCGGCCGTCGCCCTCGGTCTCGATCTCGGTCGGCACGCCGATGCCGCCGAAGTAGTCCTTGAAGGTCTTCTCGATCGCCGGGTCGTCGTCGTAGACGAAGTAGCCGGGGTTCGGGGAGCCGATCATGTCGAAGTTCAGATAGGCGCTGATCCTCGAACGGTCGCCGGTGGTCAGCCGGTTGACGTAGTAGCGGGAGCCGACCAGGCCGAGCTCCTCCGCGCCCCACCAGGCGAACCGCAGGTGCTTGGCGGGCTTGTACTGCGCCCGGGACACGGCCAGGGCGGTCTCCAGGACGGCGGCCGAGCCGGAGCCGTTGTCGTTGATGCCGGGCCCGGAGGAGACGCTGTCGAGGTGCGAGCCGGCCATCACGACCTGGTTCGCGTCGCCGCCCGGCCAGTCGGCGATCAGGTTGTAGCCGGTGCGGCCGGAGGCGGTGAACTGCTGGATCGTGGTGGTGTATCCGGCCGCGTCCAGCTTGGCCTTCAGGTAGTCGAGCGAGGCCTTGTATCCGGCCCGGCCGTGCGCCCGGTTGCCGCCGTTGGCGGTGGCTATGGACTGCAGCTGCGACAGGTGGGTCTTGACGTTCGCCACGGGTATGTCCGGCGCGGCGGCGGATCTGGAGGGAGCGGATGACGCGGCGTCGGCCACGGCACCGCCGGTCAGGAGCATGGCTGTTGCCATGCCGCCTGCGGCGACGGCGCGCGCGGAAACGGAGAGCTTCATGTGGGGGCTCCGGATTCCGTCGGGAAGCCCGTGGGGTGTCCACGGGCCGCCCACAGTGAATGGGGTGCCTGGATGGTGAAGCTGGTACTGACTTTCCGTCAAGGTGCCGATTCGGCCAGGGCGTTACGGAACGCGGCCCTCCGGCGGCCGTGTCAATGGACGCAGAACTCGTTCCCCTCCGGGTCCGCCATCACGACCCATTCGCCGCCCCGCTCCTTCACCCGCCGCAGCGCGCTCGCCCCGAGCCCCTCCAGTCGTGCGACCTCCTCGTCGCGCCGTCCCTCGCCCGGGTGCAGATCGAGGTGCAGCCGGTTCTTGACCGTCTTCGCCTCCGGAACCCGCTGGAACAGCAGCCGGCGCCCCAGCCCGGTCCCGCTCTCCTCCTCGAACGGGTCCTCGGGGTGCCGTACGGCGACCAGGTCCCGGAAGGCGCGGCGGCCGTGGAAGTCGACCGTGGCCTCCTCCGGCAGGGCGCCGAAGCCGAGCAGCTTCCCGATGAGGGCGCTGTTGTCCTCGACCTCGTACCGGAGGGCGGCGGCCCAGAAGCCGGCCTGCGCGTGCGGGTCGTTCGCGTCGATGACCAGTTTCCAGTGCACGGGAGCGGGTGATGCGGATGGCTGCGTCATGTAACCACTGATACTGGTGAGGTGAGTGGACGCGCAGGGGAAACGCCGGACCGGACGCCCGGCCTGACGCTGGTCTCGGGCGAGGGCAGGCCGTACCGCTTCGACCCCGGCACCCTGTGCCTGGAGCTGACGGTGACGGGAGGCCCCGGGGCCTTGGCCCGCTGGGAGGTGCTGCACGAACCGTCCGACCTGGTCGCCTGGGCCGGGCGCAGCCGGCTGCCGGAGGGGCTGGACCTCACCGTCTCCGCCGTCGAACTGGAGCGGGCACGCACCCTGCGCGACGCCGTCTTCCTGATCGCGGCCGACCGCGCCCACGGCCGCCCCCTGCAGGCCGCCCACCTGGACGTCGTGAACGCCGCCGCGGCCGAGCCCCCGTTGATCGCCCGCGTCGAACCCGACGGCGTCCGCGCCTGGGCCCCGGGCGCCACCGGCACCCACCTGCTCTCCACGGTCGCCCGCGACGCGATCGACCTGTTCACCGGGCCCGGCGCCGACCGCGTCCGCGAGTGCGGCGCCCGCAACTGCCACCTGGTCTTCGTCGACACCTCCCGCCCGGGCCGCCGCTGGTGCGTGATGGAGCACTGCGGAAACCGCGAGAAGGTCCGGGCACACCGGGCCCGTAACGCACCTGCGAAGCCGTAGCCTCCGCCGCCTGTGCCTCACGGGTGTCGTACGCGGTCCGGGCCCGCGCGATCTCCTCCCGGTGCCGGCCGCCGGTTCTCCAGCAGCGCGATGACCAGCGGCGACCATGTCAGGGTGTCCCACTGGAACCGACCCTCACTTGCGTATCCGTCTGATACCGGAGGACTGTTGACTCATGGGCACCCGTGCCTGGGCGCTGCTGCTCGTTCTGTGCGGAACGATCTTCCTCGAAGGCATCGACGTCGCGATGATGGCGGTGGCGATCCCGGCCATCCGCGCCGATCTCGGCCTTGCCACCGGCACCGCGGCCTGGGTGATGAGCGCCTACGTGCTCGGCTACGCGGGCTTCACCCTGCTGGGCGGCCGGGCCGCGGACCTGCTCGGGCGGCGGCGGATGTTGCTGCTCTGGCTGACGGTCTTCCTCGCCTTCTCGGGGCTCGGCGGCTTCGCGACGGACGGCTGGATGCTGATCGTCGCCCGGTTCGTCACGGGCATCGCCGCCGCGTTCATGACCCCGGCCGCGCTCTCCCTGATCACCACGTCGTACGAGGAGGGCCCGCAGCGCAACAAGGCCCTGCTGGTCTTCGCCGGGACGGGCGCGGCCGGCTTCTCCCTGGGCCTGGTGATCGGTGGTCTGCTCACCGAGATCGGCTGGCGCTGGGTGTTCTTCGCCCCCGTC
Source organism: Streptomyces sp. NPDC057424 (assembly GCF_042803315.1). Lineage (NCBI taxonomy): Bacteria > Bacillati > Actinomycetota > Actinomycetes > Kitasatosporales > Streptomycetaceae > Streptomyces > Streptomyces sp. NPDC057424. The sequence goes on along the minus strand of NZ_JBHVCP010000002.1, from coordinate 199,085 downwards.
CTGATGGCCGCCGCCCTGCTCGTCGCCGCCGTACGCCTGATCCCCCGGCGCGACGCCCCGGCGAAGCGCCGGCGCACCTTCGACCTGCCCGGCGCGATCACCGCCGCCGGCGCCATGCTGCTGGCCGCCTACACCGTCGTGCGCCTGGAGCACGGCCTGCACCACTGGCCGCTCACCCTGGCCTCGGGCCTCGCGGCCGTGCTCCTGGCCGGCGCCTTCGTCGCGGCCGAGCGCCGCTGCCCCGACCCGCTCGTCCGGCTCGGCCTGCTGCGTCAGGGCCCGGTCGTGCGCGCCGACCTGGGGGCGCTGCTCTTCCTCGGCGCCTTCTTCGGCTTCCAGTTCGTCGTCACGCTCTACTTGCAGGAACTGCGGGGCTGGTCGTCCCTGCAGACGGCGGTGGCCCTGGTCGTCATGGGCGTCGACGCCGTCCTCGCTCCGACGCTCACACCCAGACTGGTCACCCGCTTCGGCAACGCCCGGGTGATCACCGGCGGTTTCCTCCTGGCCGTGGCCGCGTACGCGCTGTTCCTGCCGGTCGGCATGGACTGGTCCTACGCCATGATGTTCCCGACCCTGCTGCTCTCCGGCCTCGCGTTCGCCCTGGCCTACGGGCCGTTGACGATCGCGGCGACGGACGGGGTGGCCGGCTCGGAGCAGGGCCTGGCAGGCGGGCTGCTGGCGACCGCCACCCAGTTCGGCTCCGCGATCGGCATCTCGGCGGTGACCGCGGTCTACGGCCTGGCGTCCACCGGGTCCGGCCCCGAGGCCACGCTGTCGGCGTTCCGCGCGGCACTGACCGTGCCGGTCGCCCTGGTGGTGCTGGGCACACTGATCTCGCTGGTGAGCGTCCGGGAGGCCCGGCGGGCGGTGCGCAACGCGTCCCAGGTGAGCAACGTCAACGCCAGCCACACCAACGCGAAGCCGGCCCAGCGCTCCGGCGGCATCTCCTCGTGGAAGTAGAGGACGCCGAGCAGGAACTGGATGACCGGCGTCGAGTACTGCAGCAGGCCGATGGTGGACAGGGGCACGCGGATGGCGGCCGCGCCGAAGCAGACCAGGGGGAGCGCGGTGACGATGCCGGCCGAGGCGAGCAGCGCCGCGTGCCCCGCGCCCTCGGCGGCGAAGGTGGAGTCGCCCCGCGCGGAAAGCCACACCAGGAAGGCCAGCGCGGGCAGGAACTGGATCGCGGTCTCCGCGGCCAGCGACTCGACGCCGCCGAGGCCCACCTTCTTCTTCACCAGCCCGTAGGTGGCGAAGGTGAGGGCGAGGCTCAGCGAGATCCACGGGGGCCGGCCGTAACCGATGGTCAGTACGACGACCGCGGCGCAGCCGGTCCCGACCGCCGCCCACTGCACCGGCCGCAGCCGCTCCTTCAGCAGCAGCACGCCCATCGCGATGGTGACCAGCGGGTTGATGAAGTACCCGAGCGAGGCCTCGACGACGTGCCCGGAGTTCACGGACCAGATGTACAGGCCCCAGTTGACGGTGATGACCGCCGCGGCGACCGTGATCAGCGCCAGCTTGCGGGGCTGCCGCAGCAGCTCACCGGCCCAGGCCCAGCGGCGCAGCACCAGCAGGGCGGCGCCCACGAAGACCAGCGACCACACCATCCGGTGGGCCAGGATCTCCACCGCGCCGGCCGGTTTCAGCAGGGGCCAGAACAGGGGGACGAGCCCCCACATCCCGTAGGCCGCGAAGCCGTTCAGCAGTCCTATGTGCCGCTCACCCCTCGGCTTGCCGGTCACGGGCCCCTCCTTCGCGCCTGGCGTGTGTCCGCGTGCACGACGGTAACGCCGGGCGCCCCCGGATGTCATGCCCGTATCGGCATACGGTCATGACAGTCCGGGGGCGTGGCACTCAAGGACCCGACGGGGGAGTTCAGCCCTTGAGCGCGGCGGCGATGGCCTCGGGGAACGGAGTGGTCGGGCGGCCGGTCAGGCGGGACAGGTCGCCCGTGGAGACGACCAGCTCGCCCTTCTCGATGGAGACGTCCACGCCCGCGAGGATCTGGGCGAACGGCTCGGGCAGGCCCGCGCCGGTCAGGATGCCGACGAGGACTTCGGGGGAGACGGCGTTGTAGACGATCTCCCTGCCGGTCTGCCGGCTCAGCTCGGCCGCGTACTCGGCGAAGCCGAACGCGGTGTCGCCACCCAGCTCGTACGTCTTGTTCTCGTGCCCCTCGCCCGTCAGCACGGCGACGGCGGCAGCGGCGTAGTCGGCGCGGGAGGCGGAGGAGAGCTTGCCCTCGCCGGCGGCGGCGACGACCGCGTTGTGCTCCAGTACCGGGGCGAGGTTCTCGGTGTAGTTCTCGTGGTACCAGCCGTTGCGCAGCAGTGCGTAGGGAACGCCGGAGTCCAGCAGGATCTCCTCGGTGCCGCGGTGGTCGTCGGCGAGTGCGGCGGTCAGGGTGCCGGGGGCGCTGGTGTAGGCGAGCAGGGCGACGCCGGCGGCCTTGGCGGCGTCGATGACGACCTTGTGCTGCTGCACACGGCCCTTGTCGAACTCGTTGCCGGAGACCAGCAGCACTCTGTCGCCGGCGGAGAAGAGGCCGTCGAAGGAGGCGGGGGTGTTGTAGTCGGCGAGGGCGATCTTCACACCGCGGTCGGCGAAGTCGGCGGCCTTCTCCGCGTTGCGCACGACCGCGGTGATCTGCTCGGCGGGGACCTTCTCCAGCAGCTGTTCCACGACGTGACGGCCGAGGTGTCCGGTGGCTCCGGTGACGACGATGCTCATGGTGAGACTCTCCTTGTGGGGTGCGTTGACACTAACCCTAAGGCGAGCGCTAACTTTTGGATAGTACCCACTTTGAAGTAAGGTACTGGCATGGCGGTAAGTGCGAAGGAAGCCCTCTGCCCGCACCGGCTGGTCCTGGAGCACATGACCAGCCGCTGGGGCGTGCTCGTCCTCATCGAGCTCCTGGACCACCCCCTCCGGTTCAGCGAGCTGCGCCGGGCCATCAGCGGATCGGGAGGCCGGGCGGTCAGCGAGAAGATGCTCACGCAGACGCTCCAGACCCTGGAGCGGGACGGGCTCGTCCACCGTGACGCCCAGCCGGTCATCCCGCCGCGCGTCGACTACTCCCTCACCGGCCTGGGACGCGAGGCCGCCGAGCAGGTCCGGGCCCTCGCGCGGTGGACGCACCGGCGCATGGACGACGTGGAGCGGGCGCGCCGCGCGTACGACGAGGCCCGGGCCGCCTCGTGAAGGGCGGTCCCGGGCCTCGGGAGACGTCTGCCGCAGCTCAGCCGACGACGGTCCAGGTGTCGCCGCCCGCCAGCAGCGCGCCCAGGTCGCCCTTGCCGTGCTGCTCGATCGCGGTGTCCAGCTGGTCGGACATCTGCGTGTCGTAGACGGGCCGGCCGACCGAGCGCAGGATTCCGATCGGCGTGTGGTGCAGGGTGTCCGGGTCGGCGAGCCGGGACAGCGCGAACGCCGTGGTCGGGGACGGGGAGTGCGCGTCGTGGACGAGCACCTGGTCCTCGTTGTCCGGCGTCACCGCGACCACCTTCAGGTCACCGGTCAGCGGATCCCGGACGACGCCCTTGGCCAGATCGCTGCCGAAACGGATCGGCTTGCCGTGCTCCAGCCGGATCACGGCCTCCTCGGCCTGCTGCTTGTCCTTCAGGGCGTCGAAGGCGCCGTCGTTGAAGATGTTGCAGTTCTGGTAGATCTCGATCAGAGCCGTGCCCTGATGGGCGGAGGCCTGGCGCAGCACCTCCGTCAGATGCTTGCGGTCGGAGTCCACCGTCCGCGCCACGAACGACGCCTCCGCGCCGATCGCCAGCGACACCGGGTTGAACGGCGCGTCCAGCGAGCCCATCGGCGTCGACTTCGTGATCTTCCCGACCTCGGAGGTCGGCGAGTACTGGCCCTTGGTCAGACCGTAGATCCGGTTGTTGAACAGCAGAATCTTGAGGTTGACGTTCCGGCGCAGCGCGTGGATCAGGTGGTTGCCGCCGATGGAGAGCGCGTCGCCGTCCCCGGTGACGACCCACACCGACAGGTCCCGGCGGGAGCTGGCCAGCCCGGTGGCGATGGCGGGAGCGCGGCCGTGGATGGAGTGCATCCCGTACGTGTTCATGTAGTACGGGAAGCGGGAGGAACAGCCGATGCCCGAGACGAAGACGATGTTCTCCTTCGCCAGCCCCAGCTCGGGCATGAAGCCCTGCACCGCCGCGAGGATGGCGTAGTCGCCGCAGCCGGGGCACCAGCGCACTTCCTGGTCGGACTTGAAGTCCTTCATCGACTGTCTGCCCTCGGCCTTGGGGACCAGGGACAGCGCCTCGACGGTGCGGGTGCCTGTCGTGGACGTCTCAGCCATCGATGGCCTCCTTCAGAGCCGCGGCGAGCTGCTCCGCCTTGAACGGCATGCCGTTGACCTGGTTGTACGAGCGGGCGTCGACCAGGTACTTCGCCCGGATGAGCGTGGCGAGCTGCCCGAGGTTCATCTCGGGGATCACCACCTTGTCGTAACGCTCCAGCACAGAGCCCAGATTCCGCGGGAAGGGGTTGAGATGGCGCAGATGCGCCTGCGCGACGGACTCCCCGGCTCTGCGCAGCCGCCGCACCGCCGCCGTGATCGGCCCGTACGTCGACCCCCAGCCGAGGACCAGCGTCCTGGCCTCGTGCGGATCGTCGACCTCGAGGTCCGGGACGTCGATGCCGTCCACCTTCGCCTGCCGGGTGCGCACCATGAAGTCGTGGTTGGCCGGGGCGTAGGAGATGTTGCCCGTGCCGTCCTCCTTCTCGATGCCGCCGATCCGGTGCTCCAGACCCGGCGTGCCCGGGATCGCCCACGGGCGGGCCAGCGTCTGCGGGTCCCGCTTGTACGGCCAGAACACCTCGGAGCCGTCGTCCAGCGTGTGGTTCGGTCCCTGCGCGAACTGCACCCGCAGGTCCGGCAGCTCCTCGATGTCCGGGATCCGCCAGGGCTCGGAGCCGTTGGCCAGGTAGCCGTCGGACAGCAGGAACACCGGCGTGCGGTAGGTCAGCGCGATCCGCGCCGCCTCCAGCGCGGCGTCGAAGCAGTCCGCCGGCGTGCGCGGCGCGACCACCGGAACCGGGGCCTCACCGTTGCGCCCGTACATCGCCTGCAGCAGATCCGCCTGCTCGGTCTTGGTGGGCAGACCCGTCGACGGCCCGCCGCGCTGGATGTCCACGATCAGCAGCGGCAGCTCCAGGGAGACGGCGAGACCGATGGTCTCGGACTTCAGCGCCACACCCGGGCCGCTCGTCGTGGTCACGGCCAGCGAACCGCCGAAGGCCGCGCCCAGCGCCGCCCCGATGCCGGCGATCTCGTCCTCCGCCTGGAAGGTCCGCACCCCGAAGTTCTTGTGCCTGCTCAGCTCGTGCAGGATGTCCGAGGCCGGAGTGATCGGGTACGACCCCAGGTACAGCGGCAGATCCGCCTGCCGGCTCGCCGCGACCAGCCCGTACGACAGGGCGAGGTTGCCGGAGATGTTGCGGTAGATGCCCGGCGGGAACGCCGTCGCCGCCGGGGCGACCTCGTAGGAGACGGCGAAGTCCTCGGTGGTCTCGCCGAAGTTCCACCCGGCCCGGAACGCGGCGATGTTCGCCGCCGCGATGTCGGGCTTCTTCGCGAACTTCGACCTGAGGAACTTCTCCGTACCCTCGGTGGGCCGGTGGTACATCCAGCTCAGCAGGCCCAGCGCGAACATGTTCTTGCTGCGCTCGGCCTCCTTGCGGCTGAGGTCGAACTCCTTGAGTGCCTCGACCGTGAGCGTGGTCAACGGCACGGGGTGCAGGTGGTAGCCGTCCAGCGACCCGTCCTCCAAAGGACTGGTCTCGTAGCCGACCTTCTGCATCGCCCGCTTGGTGAACTCGTCCGTGTTGACGATCACCTCGGCGCCGCGCGGCAGGTCGCCGATGTTCGCCTTCAGTGCCGCCGGGTTCATCGCCACCAGCACGTTCGGCGCGTCACCGGGCGTGAGGATGTCGTGGTCGGCGAAGTGCAACTGGAAGGACGACACACCCGGCAGGGTCCCGGCGGGAGCCCTGATCTCGGCCGGGAAGTTCGGCAGCGTCGACAGGTCGTTGCCGAACGACGCGGTCTCCGAGGTGAAACGGTCACCGGTGAGCTGCATACCGTCACCCGAGTCCCCCGCGAACCTGATGATCACCCGGTCGAGGCGACGGACGTCCTTCGCACCCGCCGCTTTGCGCTGCTCTCCTACGACTGCTCCGTCGGCCTGCTCCGCTGGGCTACTGACCTGGCTGGTCACTGAACTGGACCTCCTCGAGGCGGCTGTCCGGGATGGGCCTTCCCGTAGGCCCTCCCAAAATCAACCCTACGACCGCAACGCTCGCCATCTTTGTGTCATTCGCATCTTGGACACGACTTGGGGATGATCACGCGTTCGGACTTGTCCGGATTTACGAACGTCAGGAATTGAGGTACGTCAGCACGGCCAGCACCCTGCGGTGGTCCCCCTCGCTCGGGGACAGCCCCAGCTTCAGGAAGATGTTGCTGACGTGCTTCTCGACCGCCCCGTCGCTGACCACGAGCTGCCGCGCGATCGCCGAGTTCGTCCGCCCCTCGGCCATCAGCCCCAGCACCTCCCGCTCCCGCGGGGTGAGCCCCGCCAGCACGTCCTGCTTGCGGCTGCGGCCCAGCAACTGGGCGACCACCTCCGGGTCGAGCGCCGTACCGCCCCCGGCCACCCGCACCACCGCGTCCACGAACTCCCGCACCTCGGCCACCCGGTCCTTCAGCAGATAGCCGACACCCCGGCTGGACCCCGCGAGCAGCTCCGTGGCGTAACGCTCCTCCACGTACTGCGACAGCACCAGCACCCCGAGCCCCGGGTGCGCCTTGCGCAACCGCACCGCCGCCCGCACCCCCTCGTCGGTGTGCGTCGGCGGCATCCGCACGTCCGCCACGACCACGTCCGGCAGCTCGCCCTGCTCGTCCAGCTCCGTGATGGTCTTGATCAGTGCCTCGCCGTCACCGACACCGGCGACGACGTCGTGCCCGCGGTCGGTCAGCAGCCGGGTCAGGCCCTCCCTGAGCAGCACTGAATCCTCGGCGATGACCACCCGCACCCTGTCCTCCACGATGTCCGGCCCCCCACAGCCCGATGCCGCCCGTCCGCGGCCCACAACGGCTCCGCGCCCACCCGTGCGACGGGTCCAGCATTTCAGGGTCCGGGGTTCCATGGGGACGGGACCGGCTTCTTGACTGGCCGATCGGGTGCGATCGGGTGGTGGAGGGAAGCCCTGAGGCCAGAGGCGAAGACCCCTGGCCCCGTCACAGCTCGCGGGAGCCGAGCCCCCGCGAAGGTCAGCGCACGTGCTCCCCCCGCCACGGCAACTCCGCGGTCACCCGGGTCGGCCCGCCCGCCGGCGAGTCCACCACCAGGATCCCGTCCACCGCGTCCAGCCGGTCCGCCAGCCCCGCGAGACCGGACCCCTGGGACACGTCGGCCCCGCCCCTGCCGTTGTCCACGACCTGCAGCATCAGCCGGTTAGCCGTCCGCCACACCTCGACGCCCGCCCACGTGGCCCGCGCGTGCTTGCTGACGTTCTGCAGCAGCTCCGACACCGTGAAGTACGCGATCCCCTCGATGGCCGGCGCCGGCCGCTGCGCCAGGTCGACCTCGACCTGCACCGGCACCGTGCACCGCGACGCCACCGCCGACAGCGCCGCGTCCAGCCCCCGGTCCGTCAGGACCGCCGGGTGGATCCCCCGGGCCAGGTCCCGCAGCTCCTGCAGCGCCGTCTTCACCTCGCCGTGCGCCTCGTCCACCATCCGCGCGGCCGCCCGCGGGTCCTCCTGCAGCTTCTCCTTCGCCAGACCCAGGTCCATGGCCAGCGCCACCAGCCGGGCCTGCGCCCCGTCGTGCAGATCCCGCTCGATGCGCCGCAGGTCGGCAGCCGCCGTGTCCACCACGACCCCCCGGCCCGACTCCAGCTCCACCACCCTCGAGGCCAGCCGCGACGGCCCGAGCAGCCCGTGCACCAGCAGCCGGTCCACCATCGTCAGCGCCCGCACGATCCACGGCGTGGCGATCGTGAACAGCAGACCCACCAGCGCGGTCACCGTGATCTCGAAGGGGTTGTCGAGGTAGATCCGGTGCGTCTCGTCGCCGTAGAGCTGGATCCCTTCCTGACCGGCGTACACCGGGAACACCCAGCACCACAGCGGATACGTCAGCAGCGCCCAGCCCAGCACCCACACGTTCACGGCGACGACGAACGAGAACACCGCCCACGGCAGATGCAGCACCGCGTACAGCAGGGCCCGCCACGAGGCGCCGCTCTTGAGAACGGCCCCCATCCACGCCATCGCGCCCGGCTTGTTCCTCCGCAGCGGCTCCGGCTCGGCCACCTCCATGCCCAGCAGCCCCCGCGCCCGCATCCGCTCCAGCGCCCCGAAGCCGCGGCACCCGGCGAGCGCCGCCGCCAGCACCGGTATGCCGAGGAACGTGACCAGCAGTCCCGCCCCCAGCGACACCATGGTGACCGCGTACGTGAACAGCAGGATGCTGATCGGCAGGCTCAGCAGCACATGGGCGAGCTCGAGCCAGGTGCGGAGCTCGACCGGCGCCCGCAGCGCGGCCGGCAGCCGGTGCCGCCGTTCGGTGCTCCCCGGGAACCCGGGCCCGCTGTCCAGCCCGTACCCCTGTCCGTACTCCGTGGCCATCGGCGCCGTCCTTCTCCTCGTCCCGCGGCTGTGCTCTCGTACCTCCACCCTGCTCCGCCGCAGGTCGGCGGACCATGGAGTCCGTCGGCGTCTTGGCCGGGGGGTTTTCCCTACCCCGGGGCCCCGGACCGGTCACGCTCGCGCCACGGCAGTTCCGCCGTGACCGTCGTCGGGCCGCCCGCGGGCGACTCCAGGACGAACAGCCCGTCGACGGCGTCCAGCCGGTCCGCCAGGCCCTTCATCCCCGTACCGCCGTCGAGGCTCGCGCCCCCGCCCCCGTCGTCCCACACCTGAATGAGCAGCCGGGTGCTGTTCCGCCACACATCCACGGAGGCCGACCTCGCCCCGCTGTGCTTGCTGACGTTCTGCAGCAGCTCCGAGACCGTGAAGTAGGCGATGCCCTCGATGGCCGCGGCCGGCCGCTGCGGCAGATCGACCGTCACCTTCACCGGGACCGTGCAGCGCGAGGCGACCGAGGACAGGGCCGCGTCCAGACCGCGGTCGGTCAGGACCGCCGGGTGGATGCCGCGCGCCAGATCCCGCAACTCCTGCAACGCCAGCTTCACCTCGCCGTGCGCCTCCTCGACCATCGCCGCCGCCGCGTCGGGATCCTCCAGCACCTTCTCCTTGGCCAGGCCGAGCCCCATCGCCAGATTGACCAGCCGCGCCTGCGCCCCGTCGTGCAGATCCCGCTCGATGCGCCGCAGGTCGGCCGCGGCCGTGTCCACCACGACCCCCCGGTCCGACTCCAGCTCCGCGATCCGCCGCTCCAGTTCGTCGGAGGGGGACAGCAGCGCCCGCACCATGGCCCGGTCGGCGTTGGCCAGCCCCCGGGCTATGAACGGCAGCACCGGCCACAGCACGAACAGCGAGGCCAGCGTGACGGTGAAGGTGAGCACGCCCCACGGCAGCCGGATGAACTCGTACAGCGCCGTGCGCCAGCCCACCGGGTCCTTCAGCTGCATCCACAGCCGCTGGAAGAAGCCGCCCCCGCCGCGCAGCCGCAGCCGGCTCGGCTCCTCGATCCACACCCCGAGCAACGCCCTGGCCCGCGCCCGCTCCATCCTGCCCAACTGCCGCGCGCCCACGAGTCCGGCCGCGAGCAGCGGGAACCCGATCACTGTGACGGTCAGCCCGAAACCGATGGACAGCACCGTCACGACATAGGTGAAACCGAGCAGCGCCACCGGCAGGTTGGCCAGCAGGTGCGCGATCTCCTTCCAGGTGTGCCGGCCATAGGCGAGCCGGGCCGGTGGCGGACGGTCGTCCGGCCCGGCGGCCGCCCGGGCCGCCGTCGTCCCCGAGGACGGGATGCGTTGGGTCATATGCGCTAGCGTGCCCGGCGGCGGGCGACGGCGCCATGAGGTGGACCGCCAGGATCGACTGAGGAAAACCCCACCCCCCCGCATGCCGGGTCGTGACGGGCTGCTTACCCTGCCTTTATCAGGGCCTAGACTCCCGTGCGTACAGATCGTCGAACGGCGGCATCCCAGAGAGCCGCAGCATCGTCGCAGGATCCAGGTCCGAGTTTCAGGGAGCGAGGGACGGACGTGCCGGAACCGACCGTCGTCACCACGACCGTCGTCGCGGCGGACTACTTCCAGTCCTATTCGGTCGTCGGACTGCTCGCCGTGGTCGGTGTGCTGTTCGTCGCCGTCGCCTTCGGGGCCGGCCGCCTGCTCCGGCCCGTGGTCCCCACCCCCGAGAAGCTCCTGACGTACGAGTGCGGCGTCGACCCCGTCGGCGAGGGCTGGGCCCACACCCAGGTCCGCTACTACGTGTACGCCTTCCTCTACGTGATCTTCGCCGTCGACTCGATCTTCCTGTTCCCCTGGGCGACCGTCTTCGCCGCCCCCGGCTACGGCGCGACGACCCTGGTCGAGATGTTCATCTTCCTCGGCTTCCTGGCCGTCGGCCTGCTCTACGCATACAAGAAGGGCGTCCTGGCATGGACGTGAACCCCTCGGTGTCCGAGCCTGTTCTGCTGCCCGAGCCCAAGCGGCTCGGCGCCCTGGCCCGCCTGGCCCCCGAGCCGATGAAGGTGATCCTCAACTGGGGTCGCCGTTACTCGCTCTGGGTCTTCAACTTCGGCCTCGCCTGCTGCGCGATCGAGTTCATCGCCGCGTCGATGGCCCGCCACGACTTCATCCGGCTCGGCGTGATCCCGTTCGCCCCGGGCCCGCGCCAGGCCGACCTGATGGTGGTCTCCGGCACCGTCACGGACAAGATGGCCCCGGCCGTCAAACGCCTCTACGAGCAGATGCCGGAGCCGAAGTACGTCATCTCCTTCGGCGCGTGCAGCAACTGCGGCGGCCCCTACTGGGACTCGTACTCCGTCACCAAGGGCGTCGACCAGATCATCCCCGTCGACGTCTACGTCCCCGGCTGCCCGCCCCGGCCCGAGGCGCTGCTCCAGGGCATTCTCAAGCTCCAGGAGAAGATCGCCCGCGAATCACTGGGGGAGCGGTACGGCAGCGGGGCGGGGCGTCCTTCGGCGGCGGCGCTGCAGAGCGGCCTGGTGCAGCCTCCGGTCCCCGCCCCGGGCTCCGGCCCGACGCCGGGGGAGGCACGATGACCGCCGTCGGCTGGCTGCCCGCCGGCGCCGAGGAGCTCTTCGGCACGGACGCAACGGCCGAGGAGTCCTACGAGGTCCTGACGGTCGACGTACCTCCCGCCACCTGGATCACCGCCCTGGAGACCGCCCGCGACCGGCTCGGCTGCACGTACTTCGACTGGCTGAGCGCGGTCGACGAACCGGGCACGGGCTTCCGCGTCATGGCACACGTCGCCGCCCTCTCGCCCGTACGACGCCTCCTCCTGCGTACGACCGTCCCGCACGAGGCCGCCGCCCTGCCCTCGGCGGTCGACGTCTACGCGGGCGCCGCCTGGCACGAACGCGAGACGTACGAGATGTTCGGCATCACCTTCGAGGGCCACCCGGCGCTGGACCACCTGCTCCTGCCCGAGAACTTCGAAGGCCACCCCCTGCGCAAGGACTTCGTCCTGGCCGCCCGCGTCGCCAAGGCCTGGCCCGGCGCGAAGGAGCCGGGCGAGTCGGAACACGGCGGCCCCAAGCGCCGCCAGATGCTGCCGCCCGGCGTCCCCGACCCCAACGAATGGGGTCCTCTCAAGGGCCAGCTCCCTCCGGCCCCCGCCCGACCTGCCCGTGGCGCGGGCCGCGCCGCCGGCGAACGCCCCGCCCGAGGTGCGGCACGCCCTGCGGGAGAACGCCCGGTACGCCGGACCCGCTCGGCATCGGAGGGCTCCGCGAGCCAGTCAGCTGCCGGTTCGGAGACTCCGGCTGCTGGTTCGGGGACCCCGGCTGCCGGTACGGCGGGTCCGGCGACTGGTGCGGAGGCGCCGGCTGCTCCAGGGCATGCGCGTTCGGCGGAGGAGGGTGCTGCGAGTCAGTCTGCCGCTGGTGCGAAGGCTCCGGCTGCGGAGCGGCGTCTGCGCTCTGCCACAGAGGGTTCGGCGAGCCAGTCCACCCCAGGCGGGCCGACCACACCGGCATCGGCCGGGCCGCGGCGCAACCGCTCGGCGTCGCAGGGGTCGGCCAGTCAGCAGCCCAGCGGCCCGGCGTCCCCGGAACCGGACTCCGAGTCCGCCACCCCTGGTTCGGGAGCAGCGGCGACCGGACCAGCGACGCCGGCGACCGGCTCCGGGGACGCGACCCCCGACTCCGGGACGCCGACGACCGGTTCCGAGCCGCCGGCCACCGGGGCCGGCTCATCGACTGCCTCGGCTGGGCCGCGCCGGGCGCGCAGCGCATCGGAGGGCAGCGCGAGCCAGAGGACCGGGGCCGACCGTGGCGGCAGCCGGCCGGGCGGGACTTCGAGCAGCCCTCGCAGCTCGGACGCCCCCTGGCACCACGCCCGCCCGGCCTTCGACGAACCGGCACCCGAACCGTCACCGGAGGCAGCGCAGTTGCCGGCACCAGGGACGCAGGGTGGGCCGGAGACCCCCGAGCCCGCGGACAGCCCGGAGTCCTCACATACCTCCGGGAGCCCGGACACCTCCGAGAGCTCCGACACCCCGGCCCCGCCAGACACGGCGAACAATCCGAAACACACGGACGACAACGCCGAGTCCACGGACGACAACGCGAAGCCCACGGACGACAACGCCGAGTCCACGGACGACAAAGCGAAGCCCACGGACGACAACGCCGAGTCGACTGACAGCCCCGAGGATCCCGCAGGAGGCCCGCAGTGAACGACGTGCTCGACGTCGCCCTGCGACTCCTGGTCGTCTTCGTCGTCTTCCTCACCTTCCCCCTGATCATTGGCCAGACCGAACACAAGGTGATGGCCCACATGCAGGGCCGCCTCGGTCCCATGTACGCCGGCGGCTTCCACGGCTGGGCCCAGCTGATCGCCGACGGCGTGAAGTTCGCGCAGAAGGAGGACGTCGTCCCCGCGGGAGCCGACCGCCGGATCTTCCAACTGGCCCCCGCCGTCGCCCTTCTGCCGTACCTCCTCGTCCTGCTCGCCATTCCCATCGGCCCCGGCGAGGGAGCCGTCGGCCAGGTCATCGACGCGGGCGTCTTCTTCGTCCTGGCCGTCATGGGCGTCGGCGTCCTCGGCTCACTCATGGCCGGCTGGGCGTCCGCGAACAAGTTCTCCCTGCTCGGAGGCCTGCGCACGGCCGCCCAGCTCCTCGCCTACGAACTGCCGATGCTCCTGACCGCCGCCTCCGTGGCGATGGCGGCCGGCACCGTCTCCCTCCCCGGCATCCTCGACGCCTTCGAGTGGTGGTGGCTGCCCTGGCAGATCGTCGGCGCGATCGTCTTCTTCGTGGCCGGCCTCGCCGAACTCCAGCGCCCGCCCTTCGACATGCCCGTCGCCGACTCGGAGATCATCTTCGGTGCCTACACCGAGTACACCGGCCTCCGTTTCGCTCTCTTCCTCCTCGCCGAGTACGCCGGAATCGTCGTTCTGTGCGGCTTGACCACCGTCCTCTTCCTGGGCGGCTGGCACGGCCCCTGGGGCGCCGACGGCCTCGGCTGGGTCTGGACCCTGCTGAAGGCCGCGGTCCTCGCCTTCCTCGTGATCTGGCTGCGCGTGACCTACCCCCGCCTGCGCGAGGACCAGCTCCAGAAGCTCTCCTGGACCCTCCTCGTCCCCCTCTCCCTCGCCCAGATCGCCCTCACCGGCATCGTCAAGGTGGTGATCCAGTAACCATGGCCCCCATTCCTGGCAGTGGCCTCGCCAAGGGCCTGGCCGTCACCCTCCGCACGATGACGAAGAAGTCCGTCACCGCGCAGTACCCGGACGCCCAGCCCGACCTCCCGCCCCGCACCCGCGGTGTGATCGGCCTGTTCGAGGAGAACTGCACGGTCTGCATGCTGTGCGCCCGCGAATGTCCGGACTGGTGCATCTACATCGACTCCCACAAGGAGACGGTCCCGGCGGCGGCCCCGGGCGGCCGGGAGCGCAGCCGCAACGTCCTCGACCGCTTCGCCATCGACTTCTCCCTGTGCATGTACTGCGGTATCTGCATCGAGGTCTGTCCTTTCGACGCGCTGTTCTGGTCCCCTGAGTTCGAGTACGCCGAGACCGACATCCGCGACCTCACCCACGAGCGCGACAAGCTCCGCGAGTGGATGTGGACCGTCCCGGCCCCGCCGGCCCTCGACCCCGGCGCGGAGGAACCGAAGGAACTCGTCACGGCCCGCAAGACCGCCGACAAGCTGGCCGCCCAGCAGGCCCCGCCGGCCACCGAACCCCACGCCGACGAGCAGGCCCGCGCCGCCGAACAGCCCACGCGGCCGCAGGGCGACTCCAAGCAGCAGACCGACCAGCCAGAGCCGGATCCCCCGAGGCCGGATCCCCCGAGGCCGGGTTACCCGACGCCGGGTCACCCGCCGGCGGATCACCCCGAGCCGGGGCAGGAGGGATCGGAATGACCCTCGCCGCAACCGCCGCCCTCCTCGCGACGGGTCCGAGCACCGGGGCCGCCGCCGAAACCCACGGCTTTCTCTCCCCGACCGGCGTCGAGGTCGCCTTCCTGCTGGTCGGCCTGGTCACCTTCGGCGCCGCCCTCGTCACGGTCACCACCCGGCAGCTGGTCCACGCCGCCCTGTGGCTGGTGGTCACCCTCGGCGGCCTCGCCGTCGAATACCTCCTGCTCACCGCCGAGTTCATCGCCTGGGTACAGGTCCTCATCTATGTCGGATCCGTCGTCGTCCTCCTCCTGTTCGGTCTGATGCTCACCAGGGCCCCCATCGGCCGCTCCCCGGAAGCCGACTCCGGCAACCGCTGGGCCGCCCTCGCCGTCGCGGTCGCCGCTGCCGTCGCCCTGGTCTGGGTCGTCGTCGACGCGGTCCGCACGACTTGGATCGACCTCGACGGCCCCGCCGCCGGCTCCACCGAGGCCACCGGCGCGAGCCTCTTCCAGAACTGGGTCCTGCCCTTCGAGGCCCTCTCCGTCCTCCTCCTCGCCGCCCTCGTCGGCGCGATCGTCCTGTCCCGCAAGGCGAAGGCGGAGTCGAGCTCTCCCCCCGTGAACGCCCCGGACGCCACCAGGAGTTCTCGAATGGTCACAGAGAGTTCCGAGCGGGAAGGGGCCCGTTGATGCACCTCGCCTATCCCGTCGTGCTCTCCGCCCTCCTCTTCTGCACGGGCCTGTACGGCGTCCTCGCCCGCCGCAACGCGATCCTGGTCCTGATGTCGGTCGAGCTGATGCTCAACGCCGTCAACCTCAACCTCGTCGCCTTCGACGTCTGGCTCAGCAGGAGCGCCGAGGAAACCCTCCACTCCGGCCAGGCCCTGACCTTGTTCACCATCGCCATCGCCGCCGCCGAGATCGGCATCGGCCTGGCGATCGTCCTCGCCGTGCACCGCAACCGCGGCACCTCGGACATCGACAAGCTCCGCGACACCGCCGAACGGCACGACCCCGACGACCCCGACCACGACGCCCGCACGGCCGAGCAGTCCGACGAGGCCCAGAAGGCTGAGGCCACCGCGTGACCACGACCACCCTCGCCGTCCTCGTCCCCCTCCTTCCGTTCCTCGGCGCCGCCGCCGGTCTGCTCCTCGGCCGCACGGCACCGGGCTTCGTCCGCCCGCTCGCCGTCCTGCCGACGCTCACCTCCCTGGTGCTCGCCGCACTCGTCGCCGTACGCCAGGGCGGCGACGCGGCCGTCGACTCGGCCACGGAACTCACCCCCACCGGCTCGGTCCCGATCGAGCTCGCCCTGCACATCGACGGCTTCGCCGCCCTCGTCGCGGTCCTGGTCGGCCTGGTCGCCTCCTGCGTGCAGATCTACTCGACGGGCTATCTGCGGCACGACCCGCGCTACCCCTCCTACGCCGCCCTCGTCTCGCTGTTCACCTCCGCGATGCTCCTGGTCGTCTACTCCGGCGACCTGATCGTGCTGCTGGTCGGCTGGGAAGTCATGGGCATCTGCTCCTACTTCCTCGTCGGCCACTACTGGGAGACACCGGAGGCCCGGGCCGCCTCCCTCAAGGCCTTCCTGGTCACCAAGCTCGGCGACGTCCCCTTCCTCATCGGCCTGTTCGCCCTGGCCACCGACGCCGGTTCGTTCCGCATCACCCGGATCCTCGGCACCGTCGCGAGCGGCGGGCTCGACCACCCGACGCTGGTCGCCCTGCTGCTCCTGGCGGGCGTGGCGGGCAAGTCGGCGCAGTTCCCGCTGCACACCTGGCTCCCCGACGCGATGGCGGGCCCGACTCCCGTCTCCGCGCTGATCCACGCCGCGACGATGGTCGCCGCCGGTGTCTACTTCATCGCCCGTCTCCTCCCGGTCTTCGAGGCGTCCCAGGCCGCGATGGTCGTCCTGGCCGTCATGGCCGCCGTCACGATGACCGGCTCGGCGCTCGCCGCGCTCGCCCAGGACGACATCAAGCGCGTCCTCGCCTACTCGACGATCGGCCAGCTCGGCTACATGACCGGTGCACTCGCCGTCGGCGACCGCGGTGCCGCCGTGTTCCACCTCCTGTCCCACGGCGCCTTCAAGGCGCTGCTGTTCCTCGCCGCGGGCGTGATCATCCACGCCGTCGGCACCAACTCGCTCGCCGCGATGTCCCGCATGCGGAACCTGCGCGAACGCATCCCCGACGCCTACTGGACGATGACCGTGGCGCTGCTCGCGCTCGCCGCGATTCCGCCGTTCAGCGGCTTCTTCACCAAGGAGGCCGTTCTCGGCGTGGCCGAGCACGTCGTCACCGGACACACCGAGCACGCCCCCGCCGCCGCGGGCTGGGTCGTCCTCGTCGCCGGTCTCGTCACGGCCGTGCTCACCGCCGCCTACGCGATGCGCCTGTGGCTGCTGGCCTTCCGGGGTCGCGGCATCGAAGCCCCGGACCACGGCAGGCAGCCGCTGACGATGACCGTCGTGCTGTGGGTGCTCGCCGTCCCGTCCCTGGCCCTCGGCGGGTTCGCGTTCCGCCTGCTGCCCGACTGGTTCGACGGCCGTGACCTCACCCCGACCCTCACCACCTCCGTGCTCGGTACGGGTGTGGCTCTGGTCGGCGGCATCGTCACCTACGCCGCTTGGCGGCACACCACCGCGCTCACCGCCGGAGCCCCCCTGGGTGCGGTCGCGGCCCACCCCGAGGGCGACGCCGCTCAGGTCGAGGCCGAGGCCATCGCCAGCCACAAGCCCGCCTACGGGGACATCGCGTACGCGCCGGACCCGGCCGATCCGGGGCAACTGCTGCTCGGCCCCCTGCACCGGCACGCGGCGGCCGGCTTCCACCTGGACGCCGTGTACACGGCTCTCTTCGTGCGGCCCGTCCAGGCCGGAGCGAGCCTCGTCCGGTTCCTCGACCGCGAGGTCGTCGAGACCTACGTACGCGGTGCGGGTGCACTGCCCCGCTGGCTCGGCGCCGCCGTACGGCGTGCCCAGACCGGCAACGTCCAGACCTATGTGAGCGCGCTGCTCGCCGGCACCGTCGTCCTCGCGGTCGCCGCCGTCCTCGTCGCCACGGGAGCGTGAGCAGGCGTGATCGATATCAGCGAGTCCGTGATGCAGTTCGTTCTGGCGTTCGTCGTAGTCGGCCCGCTCCTCGGCGCCGCCGCGGCTCTTCTGCCGGCCCCGCCCGGGCTGAAGGGGAAGTCACCCGAGCAGGCGGTGCTCCGGCACGGGGTCACCGTCACCGGTGCCGTCCTCGTCGCGGCGATCGTCCTCGCGCTCGGCTTCGACCACGACCAGCCGTCGAAGATGCAGGCCAGCACCGACATCAGCTGGATCCCCGCACTCGACGTACGTGTCCACCTCGGCATCGACGGCATCTCTCTCCCCCTTCTGGTCCTGACGGCGCTGCTGACCTTCCTCTGCGCGCTCTACTCGTACTTCAAGATGCCCGCGGGCCCGACCCCGAAGGCCTTCGTGGCCCTGCTGCTCGTCCTCGAGTCCGGCACACTCGCGACCTTCGCCGTCCTCGACCTGGTGCTGTTCTTCCTGGCCTTCGAGATGGTCCTCATCCCGATGTACTTCCTCATCGCCCGCTGGGGCGGCGAGGGCCGGAGCCAGGCCGCCTGGCGGTTCATCCTCTACACGCTGCTCGGCTCCGTGGTCATGCTGCTCGGCCTGCTCCTGATCGGGATCAAGGCGGGCACGTTCGACATGATGGCACTCGCCACTGACAACGGCCGGTCTCTGACCACATCCGTGCAGCTCATCGCCGTTCTGGCGATCGGGATCGGGCTCGCTGTGAAGACGCCGATGTGGCCGCTGCACAGCTGGCTGCCCGACGCCCACACCGCCGCGCCGACCGTCGGCTCCGTCCTCCTGGCCGGCGTCCTGCTGAAGATGGGTACATACGGGTTCGTCCGGATTCTGCTTCCCATCGCACCGGACGGGTTCCGCACCTTCGCGCCCTACCTCGCCGCCCTCGCCGTCGTCGGCATCATCTACGGATCGCTGGCCTGCCTGGCCCTCGCCAAGCAGGGAGCGAAGGGCGACCTCAAGCGCCTCATCGCCTACTCCTCCGTCGGCCACATGGGCTTCGTGCTGCTCGGCATCTCGACGATGACCCCGACCGGCGTGAACGGCGCCCTCTTCGCCAACATCGCCCACGGCCTCATCACCGGCCTGCTCTTCTTCCTGGTCGGGGCGCTGAAGGACCGCACCGGAACCACCGACCTCGACACCCTCGCCGAGGAGACCGGAGCCGCGCTCTACGGCAGGGCCCCGCGTCTCGGCGGCCTGCTCGCCTTCGCCGCGGTCGCCTCGCTCGGCCTGCCGGGACTGGCCGGCTTCTGGGGCGAGATGCTGGCCCTGTTCGGCGCGTTCCAGCCCGCCGAGGGCCTCAACCGCGCCGCCTTCCTCACCTTCATGGCGATCGGCGCGTTCGGCACGCTGCTGACGGCCGCGTACCTGCTCGTCGTGGTCCGGCGCGTCTGCATGGGCGCTCTGTCTCAGGACGCCCCCCGGCTCACCGACGTCCGCTCGTACGAGTTCGCGGCGTGGACCCCGCTCGTCGTCCTCACCGTCGTCGCGGGTCTGTGGCCCAAGGCTCTCCTCGGCCTGAGCGACCCGGCCGTCCAGCAGCTCCTCGCAGGAGGCACCCGATGAGCTCCCCGGCCCAGCCCCTGGCCGCGTCGCTGGTCCAGTCCGTCGACTGGCTGGCGATCGCGCCCCCCACCATCGCGGCGGTCGTCGCACTCGTGGTCCTGGTCGCCGACCTGTTCGTCGCCGAGCACCGCAAGGCCCTGCTCGGCTGGGCGTCGGTGGCAGGCCTGGCCGCCGCCACGGTGATGCTGCTGCCCCTGCTGAACGGCGACCGCAGTACCTTCTGCCTGACCGGCGACGCCGCTGTGTGCAGCTATACGGCCGACCGCTTCACCCTGGTCATCCAGTTCCTGGTACTGGGTGGCGCCCTGCTCTCCGCCCTCCTGTCGGTCACCGCCCTGAAGGACTCCCGCAAGGAGCTCCCCGAAGGCGAGTACTGGTTCCTGCTGCTGTCCTCCGCCGCCGGCGCCGCTCTCCTGCCCGCCTCCCGCGACCTCGCGACGCTGATCGTCGCCCTGGAGGTCGCCTCCCTGCCCGCCTTCGCGCTGGTCGGCCTGCGGTACGGCGACCGGAAGTCCTCCGAAGCGGCCCTGAAGTTCTTTCTGTCCTCGGTCACGGCGACCGCGGTCAGCCTGATGGGCGTCAGCTTCGTGTACGCCACCACGGGCACCCTCTACCTCACCCAGATCGCCGACCGTATCCAGGATGTCGGCGGGCAGTTCCACACACTCGCCCAGACCGGCGTCGTCCTCACCCTCGTCGGCTTCGCCTTCAAGACGGCCGCCGTGCCCTTCCACTTCTGGGTGCCCGACACCTACGTGGGAGCGCCCCTGCCGATCGCGGCCTACCTGTCGGTCATCGGCAAGGCGGTCGGCTTCAGCGGCCTGATCCTCATCACCGTCGTGGCACTCCCGTCGTACGCCGACGTATGGGGCCCGGCTCTGGCTGCCCTGGCCGTGCTCACCATGACCGTGGGCAACGCCGGAGCCCTGCGCCAGCAGGCCACGCGCGCGTACAGCGCGGTACGCCTGCTCGCCTGGTCCTCCGTCGGCCAGGCCGGCTACCTCCTGGTGCCGATCGCCGCCGCTGCCTACTCCGGGGACGCCGAGAAGTCGATCGGCTCCACGGTCGCCTACGCCCTGATGTACGGCGCCGTGAACCTCGGCGCCTTCGCCGTGGCCGCCCTTGTGGGCCGGACGAAGTCCCTCAACCGTGTCGCCGACTACCGCGGCCTGTACGCCTCCAGCCCCTTGTCGGCGCTGCTCCTGGCCTTCTTCCTGCTGTGCCTCGCAGGGCTGCCGCCGGGCATCATCGGCCTCTTCGCCAAGGTCACCGTCTTCGCGGCGGCCGTCGACGCCGGCCTCGGCTGGCTGGCCGTGGTCATGGCCGTCAACGTCGTCATCGCGCTCTTCTACTACCTCCAGTGGACGGCCCTGCTCTTCCGCGCCCCCGAGGGCGAACCCGAGAAGCACCGCGTTCCCGGCCCGGTCACCGCCGCGATCGCCCTGACCGGCGTCCTCGGCATCGTCCTGTCCGGCGCGCCCCAGCTGGTCCTGCGCTTCACAGACACCGGGCTCTTCTGAACAGACCGGGCCTGCCAGAAGACCGGCCGCTTGCACCGCGCGCGTGGGGCACTCGCTCCCACGCGCGCGTGCCGCTTCCCGTCGCCGTCACCCGGACGGTCCACACCCGCCGCTGCGCACACAAGGGAACTTGAGCCTCCCGCCTGGCGTTGACCAGTACGGGAGGGTCCACTGGACGTGAGATCGCGGCACCAGTGGCACCGCAGATTCAGCAAGCAAGGGTCCCCTGCCGCACCACTTGGAGGGCGTACCGTGCACCGCCGGCACAACGGGCTCAGGACAGCGATCCTCCTGGGAGGACTGTCCGCACTCATCATCGTCATCGGCAGCTTCTTCGGCCGCATGGGGCTCGTCATCGCCGTCCTGGTAGCACTGGCCACCAACGCGTACGCGTACTGGAACAGCGACAAACTGGCGCTACGCGCGATGCGCGCCCGCCCGGTGAGCGAGTTCGAGGCGCCGGCGCTCTACCGCATGGTCCGCGAGCTCTCCACCCAGGCCCGCCAGCCCATGCCGCGCCTGTACATCTCACCGACGGAGGCACCCAACGCCTTCGCCACGGGCCGCAACCCGCGCAACGCCGCCGTGTGCTGCACCGACGGCATCCTGCGCCTGCTGGACGAGCGCGAGCTCCGCGGCGTCATCGGCCACGAACTCAGCCACGTCTACAACCGCGACATCCTCATCTCGTCGGTCGCCGGCGCCCTGGCCTCCGTCATCATGTTCCTGGTCAACTTCGCCTGGCTGATCCCCATCGGACGCTCGGACGACGATGACGGCCCCGGCCTGCTCGGCATGCTGCTGATCATGCTCCTGGGCCCGCTCGCCGCCTCGCTCATCCAACTGGCCGTCAGCCGCTCCCGGGAGTATCAGGCGGACGCCTCCGGCGCCCAGCTCACCGGCGATCCGCTCGCCCTGGCCAGCGCCCTGCGCAAGCTCGAACTCGGCACGAAGCAGCTCCCGCTGCCGCCCGAGCCACGCATCGAGACCGCCAGCCACATGATGATCGCGAACCCGTTTCGGCCCGGCCAGGGCCTCTCCAAGATGTTCTCCACACACCCGCCGATGGCGGAACGCATCGCCCGGCTCGAGAAGATGGCAGGTGGGAATCAGTGAGGACCATTCTCAACGTCATATGGCTCGTCCTGAGCGGCTTCTGGCTGTTCCTCGCCTACATGCTCGCGGGCCTGCTCCTCTGCATCACCATCATCGGGATCCCGTTCGGCATCGCGGCCTTCCGCATCGGCGTCTACGCCCTGTGGCCCTTCGGGTACACCACGATCGAGCGTCATGACGCGGGCGCGCCGTCCTGCGTGGGCAACGTGCTGTGGCTGGTACTCGCGGGCTGGTGGCTCGCCCTCGGCCACATCGCCACCGGCATCGCCCTGTGCGTCACGATCATCGGCATCCCGCTGGGCATCGCCAACTTCAAGCTCATTCCGGTGTCGTTGCTCCCGCTCGGCCGGGACATCGTGCGGACCGACGAGCCCTTCGCGGTGCGCTGACGGAGGCGCGACGCTCCTCTGATTTCCACAGGTCAGTGGTTATCCACAGGCCCGCCCGGCTGCCGGCGGCGGCCTGCATGATGGACCCATGACCGCGATCGAGCAGTTGCCGACCCGAGTGACGTCCGAGACCCACAACACCTGCCCGGGGACCGGTCCGTCGCGTCCAGAGCCGCCCGACCCGATGAGAGGCACCGAAAGACTCCTGCCGGGAGGCTATGGAGAACCCGTGCCGAGAGGCTCTGAACGACCCGAGCCGTGAGGCTCCCGAAGGCCCGAGCCGTGAGGCTCCCGAAGGCCCGGGATGCAGCGGAGGCCCTGCCCTACCCCCTGCCCGCCCCGGCCTTCAACCGCCGCCGCACCGCGTACGCAACCGCCCCCACCACCAGCACCCCCGCGCCCACAACCACCGACACCCCGGGCAGCGAGAACGCGAGCACGACGCACCCGACCAGCCCCACCACCGGCACCACCCGCGCCGCCGGCGCCGATGACAGCGTCCAGGCCGACGCGTTGGCCACGGCGTAATACGCCAGCACACCGAAGGAGGAGAACCCGATCGCGCCCCGGACGTCCACCGTGGCGGCCAGAACCGCGACCACCGCACCCACGGCCAGCTCCGCCCGGTGCGGCACCTGGAAGCGCGGATGCACGGAGGCCAGCGCGCCCGGCAGATGCCGGTCCCGGGCCATGGCCAGTGCCGTCCGCGACACCCCCAGGATCAGCGCGAGCAGTGAGCCCATCGCGGCCATGGCCGCACCGATCCGCACCACCGGCACGAGCCAGGGCGCTCCGGCCGCCCGCACCGCGTCGGCCAGCGGCGCCGTCGCGTTCCCGAGACCGCCCGACCCGAGTACCGAAAGGACAGCCACCGCCACACACGCGTACACCACCAGCGTGATACCCAGCGCCAGCGGGATCGCGCGCGGGATGGTGCGCGCCGGATCCCGCACCTCCTCGCCGAGTGTGGCGATCCGGGCGTACCCGGCGAAGGCGAAGAACAGCAGACCGGCCGCCTGCAGCACCCCGTCCGTCCCGCCCGAGGCCCCGACGTCCAGCCGCCCGGCATCGGCCTCACCGGACACCAGACACACGACCACCACGAAAGCGAGGACAGCCAGGACCAGCGCCACGATCACCCGCGTCAGCCACGCGGACTTCTGGACACCGCCGTAGTTCACCGCGGTCAGCGCCACCACGGCCGTGACCGCCACCGCGTGCGCCTGCCCCGGCCAGACGTACATGCCCACGGTGAGCGCCATCGCCGCACAGGAGGCCGTCTTCCCGACCACGAACGACCAGCCCGCGAGGTATCCCCAGAACTCCCCGAGCCGCTCCCGCCCGTACACATACGTGCCGCCCGAGGCCGGATAGAGGGCGGCGAGGCGAGCCGAAGACATGGCGTTGCAGTACGCGACCACAGCGGCGACGGCCAGCCCGATGAGCAGACCGGAGCCGGCCGCGTGCGCGGCCGGCGCGAGAGCGGCGAAGATCCCGGCTCCCACCATCGAGCCGAGCCCGATGACCACGGCGTCGCCCACGCCGAGGGTGCGGCGCAGACCAGGACCAGAGGCTGTCATGCGTCGCACCCTACTGATCAGTGCAACCGGCGGATGCGGCCGGGACGTCCTCCCCACCAAGAGGGCGTGAACATGCGTGGCACGGAGGTTGTGCGCGGGACGCCCGACGTACGACGCACGGGTTCGGCCTCAACGAAAGCAAGATCACATGGCCGGGACAGTGCGGGCACAGCGTGAAAGGGCAGGTTCACCGCATGACGATCATCAGCTGGATCATCCTGGGACTGCTGGCCGGAGCCATCGCGAAGTTCCTGCTGCCGGGGAGGGACCCGGGCGGCCTCATCGGCACGACCCTGATCGGCATCGCGGGCGCGTTCACCGGCGGCTGGATATCGTCCCGCTGGATGGACCACCCGATCACCAAGGACTTCTACGACGGTGCGACCTGGGCAGCGGCGATCGGCGGATCGCTCGTCCTTCTGATCGCCTACCGCCTCCTGTTCGGCAACTCGCGCGACTGAGCGCGCCCGCCGATGGCAGCCGGCAGACGAGAAGGGTGGGCACCGGAAGTGCCCACCCTTCTCGTATCCGTGCGGGAGAGAGCCCGCGAGACCGGACCTACCGGTAGTTCACGAACTGAATCGCGAAGTCGAAGTCCTTGCCCTTCAGCAGGGTGATGACGGCCTGCAGATCGTCACGGCTCTTGGAGCTGACACGCAGTTCCTCGCCCTGCACCTGAGCCTTCACGCCCTTGGGGCCCTCGTCGCGGATGGTCTTCGCCACCTTCTTGGCGTTCTCCTGGGAGATGCCCTCCTTGATCGACGAGAAGATCTTGTACTCCTTGCCGGAGAGCTGGGGCTCGCCCGCGTCCAGAGCCTTCAGCGAGATGCCCCGCTTGATCAGCTTGGACTGGAAGACGTCGAGGATGGCCTTCACCCGGTCCTCGGAGTTCGCCTCCATGAGGATCTGCTCACCGGACCACGAGATCGAGGCACCCACGCCCTTGAAGTCGTAGCGCTGCGAGATCTCCTTGGCGGCCTGGTTGAGTGCGTTGTCGACCTCCTGCCGCTCGACCTTCGAGACGATGTCGAAACTGGAGTCGGCCATGTCCTGTGGCTCCTTGTATCGGGGTGCGTATCGTGCGAACCGGCGTATGGGGGCGGTCGCAGGGCCCGTTCAGGTCCCGGGCCGCATCCGGACAAGCCTAGCCACCCCCGGCCCTCCGAGCGCCGATCAATCGGGTGGCGGAGCACCCCTCCACATCAGGTATTGTTTACGTCGTTGCCACGGAGCGCCGCGGAAGAGCGGCTCGACGGGCAGCTACCCAGGCGGTGTGCCCGAGCGGCCAAAGGGAGCAGACTGTAAATCTGCCGGCTCAGCCTTCCCAGGTTCGAATCCTGGCGCCGCCACAAGACCGAAAGGGTCTGTGACCAGCAGCAATGCTGGTCACAGACCCTTTCGGCGTTCACGGACACGCATCGGTCGCTATGTGTGCTTTTTCCCAGTGTGTCTCACCCTGATTCGGGTGCTGACCAGCCCGTGTGGGGCAGGCGTGGGGCAGCTTCCAGCCCTCCTAGCTGCCATTCTTCAACGCCCGCTCGATCCGGGCGTTCGCCGTGGCGGCGCCGCCGTCTAGGCACTTCGCGTACACCCGGAATAGCACGGCCACGCTGTGGCCGGCGCGCGCGGCTACCTCCTGCGGTTCCACTCCAGAGCTAAGCCACGTGGATACAGCCGCGTGGCGAAGATCATATGGACGCTTCGCGAGCAGTGACGCGCACTGAGCGGGTGTGAGAGCACGCGCGCGGGCTTCCGCCCATACCTCGCCATATCCGGTGTCCTGGATGAGTCCACCTCGTTGCGTCCGGAACAGCCGCCCGTCGGGGGCGACGCCGTACGCCGTGACGTGCCACCGCAGCAGGTTCACGAGGTCGGGCGGGATCGGCACGGTGCGGACTGCTTTCCGGGGCCGGTGCTTGAGCCCTCGCCGGTCGTGCGCTTCGCCGCTGTCCGTCCAGGCTGACCCCGAGCGGGGACGGGTCTCCCGCAGTCGCAGAGTGCCCCATCCCCGGCGGGGCAGGTCGCAGTCTTGGAGACGGAGACCGATGACTTCCGCCGGCCGTGCTGCCGCGTAGTACATGCAGCCGAAGAACGCGACCAAGCGCCGCCCGCGGGGGCTCTGCGTACGCACGGCATTGAGCAGGGCGAGAGCCTGCCGGGGCTCTGGCACTGAAGCGGGGTCCAGTTCCTCAGCTACCTGCTCCGGAGCCTTCCACTGCACCTGTGGCAGGGGGTTGTCCGTCAAGCGTCCGGCCTCAACGGCGTAGCCGAGTGAGTTGTGGAAGATGGCCCGCTTCCGGCGGATGGTCGAGGCCGCCGCCGTGGTGCCGTCTAGCTTCCTGGTCAGGGCGTCCAGAGCGGCGCGTACCTTCATGCGGTCGGCCAGCGCGGAAGTGGGCAGGGACTTCCGCTCGAACCACGCCAGTACGGCGGCCACCTCGTCGGGTGGGTCCTGGTCGCGGCGGCTCACGTTGAATGCCCAGCTATAGAGAGCTGTCCGAACCATCATGGCGTCGGCCATGCCCTTGGTGTCCTTGACGAGAGCTGGCGTCACGGTGGCCATGGCTTCCGCGAGCGTCCGGCGAGTCGAGCCGGGGGAGTGCTGCCACTTCATTTCGATGTACTCGCGGGCGTGCTGGTACCAGCTCACGTCGTTGCGCTGTCGCAACTCAGAGAGCGGTACCCCGGTGGACTCGTCGAACGGCTCGCCGGCGTGTGCCGCCCGCAGCAGCTCAGCACGTCGGCCCTCGGCCAGCGTCTTGGTGCGGAACGTCTGCGAGTGCGGAGTCTCCCCCGTCTTCCAGCGCAGTTCCGCGGAGGTCTGCCCTCGGTCCTTCCGTTGCCGGACGGACCAGATTCGAACGTCGTACGTCTTCCCCATCGGGGGCCTTCCTGCGAACGGGGCCCGGTATGAGCCGGGCCCCGTGGGTGGGTTGGTCAGTCGAGCGATCAATAGGCGGGGGAGTCGAGGTTGTTGAGCCAGTCGTCCAGGTCGTTGCGGCGGACGCGCAGGTGACCGTTGGGCAGCTTCACGAGTCGCGGCGCCTGCCCACGGGCACGCATGCGGTAGAAGGCGGCGCGGCTCATGCCGATCTCAGTGAGGACTTCGGGGAGCTTGAGCATCTGGGGGCGGGCCAAGGTGCACTCCTTGTCTCGGTCTCTCTTCTGGGGAATCCGCCACGTCCGCCACGCCGCCACATCGCAGGTCAGGACCTTGGTCGTGTGGCGGATAGCGGTTTTGTGGCGGATAGGTGCAGCCACACCCGGCGGGTGTGGCTGCGTTGACGGTTGCCGAGCGAGTTAGCTGGCGAGCGTGGGCTGTGTGGCGGTTTCCGCGGCCGCGTGGCGGATGGCTGTGGTGGTATCCGCCGCGGATTCCCCCCTGCTGACCTGCGGCGTGGCGGACGTGGCGGACGTGGCGGACTTTTCGGGGGGTGGGGGGCAGTACCGCGTCCAGGCGTCCGTGAGGTCTTCCGCGTAGTAGCCCTTGGGGAAGCCCGAGGGGGTGCGGATTCCGCGGGGCTTGATGGGCTTGTTGGCAGGGGTTACGTACTGGCCGAGTAGCTTGGACAGCATCCGGGAGTTGAGCGGCTTGTCGTCCACGTCGGCCCAAGGGGCGTCGTCCAGGGCGAGCAGCATTTCCAGGATGACGGCGGTGGGTACGCGGTCGGCGCCGCAGAACACCTTGTCGCGCAGATCGGTCAACAGCCGCACGCCGAGGGACGCTTCGTCGTTGTCGTGGGCGGCGTTGACGAGTTCCAGGCAGGCGGCCCGTGCCCGTGTGGGCCAGTCGCCGCCGGCTGCGTCCGCGACGGCGAGGAGGGGCTCCCATACGTCGGCCGGTCGGTCGGTGACGCCCTCGGGCAGGTCGGGCCAGGCCCCGGAGACCTGCTCGCGGACGCTGTCGGCCCACTTCGCGAGCTGGTCACGGAGGGCATGGCCCTGGTGTTCGTTGAGCCGCTGGCGGTAGGGCTCGATCCTCTCGTTGGGGGCGCGCTTGCGCATGCGGATGATGACGGAGCGGGTCAGGATCGTGTCGGGCAGGGAGCCGAGCCCGGCCATGGCGACGGCGCAGAACGAGGAGAAGCGCTGCACGCTCTGGTTGGCGCCGTCTCCGACGCAGCGCAGCATGGTGCCGATGCGCCGGTATCCGGAGTTGAGGAAGCCCCGGACGGGTTCGTTGTCACCGGCCTTGGGACCGAAGACCGTGTCGATCTCGTCGAACAGCAGCGTCGGTCGTCCCTCTGCCGCGTCCACCAGCCGGAACAGGGCATTGGGAGACGCGTTCACGGTGGCCTCGGCTCGTGGGGTGAGGGTCTCCACGATCTCCAGCGCCCGCGACTTGCCCGACCCCGGCTCGGGGCTCAGGAAGGCGAGTCGGGGGGTGGAGTCGAAGCAGTCGAGCAGGTGCGCGTGCGCGTCCCACAACGTGACGGCGACGTAGGCGTGTTCGGTGGGGAACACGTTGAAGCGCCGGTGGAAAGCTTCCACCTCGTCGAGCAGCGCGGCACCGTTGATGGCGTTGATGGGGGTCATGCGGCGTTCCTCCCTTCGGCGGGCGCGGCGGGCGCCCCGGTGCAGGCGGACTTGTGGGTCTCGTACTCGGCCACCAGCGCGGCCACGGCTTCCGGGCCTGTGGCGGTGCCGGTCAGTCCGCAGGTGCAGGCGTATGCGGCGGTGGGCAGTACTCCGGGCCGGGTGGACCAGCGGGCGCCGTCGTAGTGGTGGCGGTAGACCGGTGGGGCGAAGATGCGGATGCCAGGCTGGTCCGGCGCCGGGTTGGCTCCCGGCCAGGCCGGGGAGCGGTTCGAGCGACCAAGAGCAGTGACGACGCCCTGACGGGCGGCGCCTTTCGGCTCGCCCACGCACGCCACGTCCAAAGCTTGTGGAGCGACGCGCGGCCCGGTGGGGCGGGATGTAGGGCAATCCAGGCGGGGGGAGTCGGGGGCGGTCATGAGGTTGCCTGCCGCGGGGTGGCGTGGGCGATGACCCAGTCCATGGCACTGCGGATGGTGGTGCGGCACTCCGTCGGCGGCAGTCCGCTGGCCTCCCCCGCCCCCTGGATTGCCTGCTCCGCCGCATCCCGGGGGAGGTCGCCCCACGCGACGAACCGGGCCACCTTGCAGGCGCTCTTGTGGAGGGTGTTGTTGCGGCCGTTCGGCCCGCCCTCGCTCGTCCCGGCGATAACCGCGCACTCCCGTTCCAGGGCGGCCCGGGCGGCCTTGGTGCCGTCCCGTAGCGGGGCCAGGTCCACCACGGTGGGCTTGCGGGGCTCGGTGAGCAATGCGCCCAGCCACTCCGGGAGCGGCGCGACCGGCGCATCGTCGGTCACCTCGTAGTCCCCGTCGGGGGTGGTGCTGCCTGGGGCGACGACGTAGCCGCCCCAGGCGCGGGTGTCGATGTGCGGCCCGAGCCGGTTCGCGCTGCACTTAAGCCGCACCCCGGCGGGTGCGGTGAAGTACAGGTGCTCCCCACCGCGCGCGGTCCGCACCCGGTAGGTGGTGGGGACGGTCTGGCCGGTGCGCTCGCAGAGCGCCCCAAGGGAAGCTGCGCCGTCAGGCGCTCCTTTCGGCTCTTCGGGCTTGCACACGTCCAGATCGACCACGAGCAGACCGGCCGGACCGGTCGCAATCCCCACGTTGTACGGGCGCGTAGCCCACGTGAGGTGGATCAGCTCAGGGTTGGTGGTGGCGCGCTGCTCAGGGGTGTGGTGTCCGCTGGCGCAGCGGCCGGTGCCGGGGCAGTCCCGTTCGGCATGCCCTGCCGGGCGCTTGGCCCGCGGGATCAGCGGGATGACGGGCCAGCCACGTTCCGCCGCGGTGAGCGCGGAGGCGAGCAGGGGCAGGCAGGCCAGATCGACGGTCATGATGCTGCTCATGCCGCCACCCCCAGCACGGGGGCGAGCTGGGAGAGTGCGTGGCGGCCGATGTGCTCGGCGTAGGCCGGGGGGATGCACTCGCGGATGCCGTCGCGGTTCATCCACGGCACCCCGAGCACGCGGCGGGCGAGGTCGACGCCGGAGAAGTTGCCGACGAACTGTCCGTAGTGGCCGGGCGGGACGGGGCGGCCCATCTTGGCCTGCGGGACAAGGTGCGGGGGGTGGTCCGGTTGGGCGAGGGTGAATCCGCCGCCGGTCTCGAAGTACCGGTGCCGGTAGTTGGCCAGCCGGAACATCTGCCCGCACAGCATCACCGGGGTGCGGAGCTTGGGCACCGCGCCCCGCACGTTCTCGATCACCCACGGACGTCCGGTCGCCTCCAGCGCCGCACGGGTGGGAGCGATCAGGTCAGGGTGGTCGTTTGCCTGGATGCGCTGGCACTCGCTGTCGTGCTGGCACGGGCACGAGGCGTGGATGAAGTCGAACGCGGCCCCGTGCTCGCGCACGAACGCGATCGCGTCCGCCTGCACGAACCGGAACGGGTAGCGCGGCTGCGGGTCCTTGTCGACGCCGGTCACGTCGAACCCGGCATCGTCATAGCCCTTGCCGGCGCCGCCCTGGCAGCAGTACAGGTCCAGTAAGCGCGGCCGGTGGCCGTGCACTCGCCGGAAGGTGGCGGGTTGCGTCATGCTGGGAGACCTCCAACAGGTCTGTTGAGGACGGTTGGGCAAGGGCGGCCCCGGTTCTTTGGCGAGAGGGGGCCGCCCTTGGCGTAGCTAGGTCTTGCTGCGGGCGAGCTTGAGGGTGATGCCGCCGATGCCGATGGGTCCGGCCACGCTGGCGATGACGGTGGCGGTGTGGGCCGCGGCGTCGAGCAGGAGGCACAAGGCGGCGACCAGCCCCCAGCCGCCGGCGACGGTGGCACCGGCAATGGCGAACGGGATCAGGACTCGGCGCCACGGGATGCCGGTCGGATGAGTGTCGTGGACGACGATGACGACGGGCTGTCCGGTGGCTTGTGCGCGTTGCCAGTCGTCGGCGGGTATGTGCGGGGCGATATTCCCCGGCGGGGTGTGGTGGTCCATTTCGGGGCTCCTTGGGTGAGTCGCGGGCCCGCACCAACAGGTGGTGCAGGCCCGCTCGTATGGCTGGCTGTGCTTGTCGCGTTGCTTGTCGTCTCCCTTGTCGTGTGGCTTGTCGCTTGTCTTGTCTTGTCGCTTGTCGCCTTGCAGGTCACAAGCCGTTTCCGGGTCTCTGGGGGGCGGTAAGCGGCTCATGCTCCGGCGGGGCGACAAGCGACGAGTGATCAGCTCTCGGGGGGCTGTTCGGGGGCGTGGTGTCGGTGGACGTAGCGGGCTTTGGTGCCCTCTCCGACGCGGACGGCGGTGCCGTCCTTCACCCAGTCACGCAGCCAGCCGACGACCGTCTGACGGGACGTGCCGTGCTCGTCGGCGAGCGCCCGGGCGATCGCGGAGGCTCCGGTGCCGTCACGGCCGGCGGCGAGCAGCAGCGCCAGGGCGGCCTGTTGCGCGGGGTTGTCCTGCTCGCCCCGCAGTGCTGACAGGTTCAGCCCGCCCGCGGCCGGTGGCCGGTCGCTTCCCGCGGGGGGCTGCGGTTCGGGGGCGGTGCCGAACTGTGCGTCGATCTGCTCGCGGAAGCGACGCAGCATCTCGTCTTCCGGCGAACCCGGAGCCTGCTCCGGGCCGTTCAGGGCGGACAGGTTCAACCCCGCGGCCACCGTGCCGGTGGTGTTGGTGTCGGCGTCACTGGAGGCCTGCTCGCGCATCCAGGCGGTGCGGTCGCTGTCCCAGCGTCGGGCGTAGGCGGGCCCGGCGGCCTTGGCGGACACGGCGTCGAGGGTGGGGTGCCGGTCGGAGGTGGCGGCGATGATCTCCCGGATCTGGTTGGGCAGGATGCGCCAGGCCTTGAACAGCGCGGCCGGCGACTCCGGGGTGCCCATGAACCCGGCGCCCTTGTGGGGTGCCTGGTCGACGCGCAGGCCGCGGGAGCCGGGGAACATCTTGGACAGGTCCATGCCCTCGGTCTCACCACCGGTCAGGGCAACCCTGACCTTGGCCTCCCGGCGGATCATGAGGTTGCTCAGCACGCTGCCGGTGGCGCCGAGGGCGGTGAGGACGGTGCGGATGCCCATGGCGCGGGCGATCCGGATCACTTCCAGGATCTTCTCTCCGAGCTTGCGCACCTGCCGGTCCGGGCTGGAGAGGATCTCGGCGCCTTCGTCGATGACCAGCATGATCTGCGGGATTTTCGCGTTGATGGGGAGCAGGTCGGTGTTGGCCTTGGCCAGCAGGTCCTGGTAGCCCATCTTGCGGTGCTTGGCCACGCGTACGGCGGTGTCCAGCATGGTCATGGCCTCGTCGTACGTCCCGGCGAGCCAGTCAATGCCAGGGCGGACGGGCCTGCCGTCCTCGGCCTTGATCTCGCCGTTGAGCGCGGGAAGTACCCAGGGCAGGCCCGCGGATCCGGCGTTGAGGTCGATCACCCAGGTCAGGATGTCGTCGGCCCGGGCGAACCCGGCGAGGATCGAGTGGATCATGTTGGTCTTGCCCGATCCGGTCGGACCGACGATCAGGGCGCACTGCTCGCGCAGGTAGGTGAGGATCTGCTCGGCGTTGGTCCGATACCCCCACGGGATGCCCGTGTGTACCGACAGAGGGCCGTAGTCGCTGGGGTAGGTGCGCTCCTGCTCCAGGACGTTGACGGTGGTCACGTCGATGATGACGCGGCCCTGGTGGATGCCGGGGGAGGCGGTGGCGGTGCAGCCGTGTGGCAGGCCCGCGTCCGCGGACAGCGCTGGCGATTGGGCGGCGACCCTGTTCCAGGTGGCGCCGCCGGGCGGGAGTTCGGCGTCGATGGAGTATCCGGCGCCTGTCTCCCACTGCTCGACTCCGACCACGCGCACGGTGATCGAGCAGACCCGCTGGATGCGGTCGACCCATTCCGCGGCGATGGCCCGGCGATCCGCGGATAGCTCGGCAGCGATCTGCCGTTGCTCGGCGGCGAGGGCCTCCTCCTCGCGGGCCTCCTCGAACAGGGCACTGGATCGGGCGGCGGCACCGATGCCGACACCCATCGTGGCCAGGGAGCCGAGGGCGGCCCAGGTCAGGGGACCGTTCGTCATGGCCCAGGTGGTCCATCCGGCCCCGACGAGCCAAGAGGCGGCGCGGGTGGCCAGGGTGCGGCCGGCGTTGCGGACCCGCAATCCGACCACGGTGTGGCCGAGGGCGCCGGCCGCACCTACGGCCAGGGCCCAGCCCGGGGGCATGGAGGTGGCGGCGCCGGTGGTGGCGACGGCGAAGGCTCCGGTGGTGGCGGACAGGGCGCCGGTCACGGGTCCGTGACCGGCCGCCCAGTCCAGCACCGGGCCACTCGGCTGCTGTTGCTTCGTGGCGGTGGTGGACATGATCAGACGTTCCAGCCCTTCTCGGCCTCGGTGCCGTTGCGGGGGTCCTCGTGCCGGGCGATGTCCTGGGCGTGGACCTGACGGAACACCGGGCCCATGTCCTCGGCCACGGCGACGGCGCTCATCAGGGCGCCGAAGATGTCGTTGAAGTTGTCGGCGATCTGCTTCTCCAGCGGGAACTCACTGTCGGAGCGCTCGGCGAGGATCTTCATCACGTTCGCCACGCTGGCCAGTGCGGAGGGCAGGCTCTCGACCATCGCCAGGATCTCCATGCAGCCGTCGGGGTCATAGGAGGTGGCGGCCTGCTCCATCTCGGCGGCGGCCTCTTCGAACCGGAAACCGGACACGTGCTCTCCCTCAATCAACGGGTCATTCGTGCTGGTGGGAACGGTGGATGCGGGGCGCTCGACGCCGTCCGCGATGCCGCCGGTGCCGTCCTTGACCGCCTCCGCATCGGCGGCGGCTTCCTGCTCGGCCTGCTCCTGGCGGATCGCCTCATCCCGCGCGGCCCGCTGCTCGGCAGCGACACCGGCCAGCCGCCGGTACAGGCGACGGCCGGGGTGGATCAGCCACGGCAGGTTGAGCTTGCGGCCGATCGGGCTGGTGATCAGCCCAAGCAGGCCGGCCGGGAGGGCGAGCAGGGCGGCGAGCAGGCGACGGCCGTGGAAGCGGGCTGCAGACCGGCGCAACGCCTGCCGGGCCGCACGGCGGGCCGGGGCCAAGCGCACCGCGGCGCGCTTGGCCGCGACCGTGCCGACCGCCTTGGCGTCCCGCTGGGCGCGGGTCTTGGCGATCGCCCCGTCCCGCGCGGCGCGGGCCTTGCGGGCGGCGCTGCTGAGCATCCGGCCTGCCAGGCCGCCGGCCCGGCGCCCTGCCCGAGACGTGACCCCGGCGCCACCTGCGGTGCGGGCCTTGGCGTTGCGGCGAGCGTCCGCGACCGCGCGGCGCGCGGCGGTGATCTGCGCCCGCTGTCCGGCACGGGATCCGGCCGCAGCCTGCTGCGCCGACCGCAGAGCCTTGACCTGACCCGCCTGGCCCGCAGCCTTACCCAGGGCGCCGGACGCGCGCCTGGACGCACCCTGACCGGCCTTGGAGCGGGTCTTCCCGGCCGCGGCGGTACTGCCGTGCCGGGCAGACGAGCCGGATCCGCGGCGCTGCTGGCCGAGCACGCTGCCCGGCCGGCCACCGGAACCGGCACGAGAGGCAGACGAACGCCCCCCGGTGCGGCTACCGAGGGCTCCTGCACCGCTGCGGCGCAGGCCCGCGCTACGGGCGGCGGCCCGGCGGGCCTCCTTGCGGGGGGTGGCCTGGCGGCTGCGAGTGGCGGCGACAGTGCCGAGAACGACGGCGCCGGTCGCGGCCACCATCGCAGCGACCGGGCCGCCGGCCAGGGCCGCTGTGGCAACCATGCCCACGGTGCTGTTCGCCCCGGACAGGGCGAGCGGGACGACCGGCCAGCCGCCGGGCGTGTGCTCCACCTCGGCCACAACCGGGGCCGGAGCTGGCTCCGTTGGTGCAGGTGGGGGCGGGGGCGGTGCGGGTGCGGGAGCCTCGACGGCTACCGGCTCAGTGCTGAGTTCCGTCATGCTGAGAGCACTCCTTAAGGGAGTAGGGCCCGGCCGGGGCTGTAGGAGGCGATCGGCCGGGCCTGGCAACTGGGTTTATGCGGCGCGCTGTTCGTCGGGGTAGGCGCAGGTGGCGCACATGCCGAGCGAGGGCGCGACGACGTATCCGGCATCCCGCCGGCACTCGGGGCATGTGCGGCGCGCAGCGTTCGCCTTGGCCAGCGCCGCCCACTTCGCGGGCGTCATCGGCCGGACGGGCTTGGCGGAGTCGATGCGGTAGAGGTAGGCGACCAGCGGTGCGCGGCGCCGTCGCGGGCGTTCGATCTGCGCGGCAACGTCCTGCCCGCCGGGCCGCAAGCCCCGCGCCCGGAGCTGCCGCAGGGTCGCTAGTCCTTCCGGGGCCAGACGCCACGGGTAGGTGGGGATGCTCGCCATGGCGTCAGGCGGTGCTCAGCGCGCGCGGCTGCGCGGCAAGCTGCGCGGCGCGCGCGGCACGGAAGTCCCGCAGCCAGTTCCGCGCGTTTCCGGGGTCCACCCCGAACCGCTCCGCCAGCTCCGCAGCCGTCGGCTCAACAGGGTCGGGGCCGCTGAGGGCGTTCAGGTAGTACACCCAGCCGTTCTGCTTGGCGGGCGACTTCCACGCCGTCTCCCCGCCCACCATGGACCCGTCCGGGCCTTGCGGGTTCAGGGCGGCCAGGTCGCCGCACAGTCGCTCATACAGGGCCCTGGCCTCGTTGATCTGTCCGTCCAGCGCCTGCACCGCGCGCACCCGGGCCTGGTAGTTGGCCTGAGCCTGCTCGGCCTGAGCGTTAAGCGCATCGAGGGTCTGCCGCTTGGCGTCGACCTTCTGCTGCGCCTCGTTGATGACCTCCTGAGCGCGCTGCCGCGCGTGCTGTTCGTCCAGCCGCGCGTCTTCCGCGCGCTGCCGCGCGGCCTGCTCCTCTTGCCGCGCAGCTTCCGCGCGACCGGCCACATCGTCGCCCTGCTCCAGCAGACTTGCCTGCTGCCGGCGAACGTCTTCCAGCTCATTGCGCGCGGCGGCCAGTTCCTCGGCCGCGCGCTGCCGCGCGCTCTCGGCCTCCTGCCGCGCGGCTTCCGCGCGCTGCCGCGCATCCTCCGCCTGCTCCGCCAGTGTGGAGACCTGCTCACGCTCCACGGCCGGGGTGATCGCGAGATCCTCGATCAGGGCCAGGATGGTGGCCGGCTGCCGGTAATCGAGAGCGGCGAACGCGTCCGCGCCCGTCAGACAGGCCAGCCTGCGCGCCAGCGCGAGCGCCTGCTCGCGGTCGACGGCCACGTCGGCCCGATCCAGCGCCTTCTGTGCCTTGCGGCGCCAGCGGCGCACCTTCCGTGCCTTGCCGCCTTGCAGGGCCAGGCGCAGCCGGTAGACGCGCAGCGCGGCCCGCTGCGCCAATGCAGCCCGCGCGATCGCCGACGAGGACGTGCGGGCATCCAGTCCGAGCAGGGCGAACAGCTCAGCCCAAGCGTGCTGCCACAGCAGCGCCACCATCCGGGCCGGGCCCGGACGAGCAGTGTCGTCGTCGTGGCCGGGGCGGATGTGGTGCAGCTTGCTGCGCAGCTGGAGTTCGATCAGCCACGCGGCCAGCGCCGGCACCGCGGCCAGCACGGGACGGGCCCACCAGTTCGGTGCGTGTACCGCGTTCATGGCTGCCGAGAAGGCAACCAGCATCCACGCGGTGCGGTGCATCAGCCGCAGCTCACGCGTCCACCCCTGCTCGGGGTCGGCCGCGCGGTACATCATGACCAGCAGCGTCATCTCCGCGGCATCGAACACCGCGATGAACGCCACCGCCAGCGGTACCGGCAGGTTGCAGGTGTCGGTGGCGAAGCCCCACAGGCCGTGCACGCTGACCGCCACACCCCCCAGCGCGACGATCGCTTGCGGGCCGATGCCGGACAGCCATGATGACTTGCGTAGCTGCCCCACACCCCACATCGCCAGGGCGAGCGCGGTGACCGAGCCCGCCAGCCATAGCCAGGGGCCGGAGGGGAGTTCAGGAAGCCAGGACAGCACCGTCAGCCACCTCCCCAGCGGCCTCAGCGGGGCCGGTGGCGCGGTTGGCGAGCGCCGCCCGTTCGGCCAGCACCTTGTTCGCCGCCCGGCGCAGCCGCCGCGCACCGAGCGCGGACGCCGGCCGGTCCAGCAGCCCAATCTGCACGTCCAGCAGCTCCAGCTCCGCCTCAATCAGCGGAGCCTCACGCTCGATGGCATCCAGCTCCGCATCCGTCGGCTCCATGAACGGAGCGAACGCGGTAACAGCGTCCTGAACAGTAACGATGATCTTCATTGGGTCGTGTCCTCTCACAGGTGTACGGCCCGACAGCGCCCCCGGAGTGCCTGCTCCGGGGGCGCGCCGTTTTAGGAAGTAGCGGGGTGAAAGTCAGCGGCGAAAGGCCCAGGAGATGAGGCCACTGACGGCGTCGGTGCAGTCGGTGACCCGGCCCGACTCCAGCTCGTCGGCCCGGTCCTCCATCTGCTTCGCGGCAGCGTCCTTGCCACGGCTACGCAGCACCTGCGCCGCCTCACGGTTCTTCGAGGCCTGTGCCTTCAGGCGGTCCATGAACAGTCCTCTCGACTGATGAAGGGTGAAGCCCTCGCGGCTCCCCACACCCCGCCCGTACGGCACGCGCACCAGGTGCGGAGCCGGACGGACGGGGGAGGCAACCGGCCCGCAGCCGCTCAGGGCTGCGGAGAGGTCGTATCGCGCTGTTCGTCACGCGGAAATTCCGCGTGGCCGCCTACTTGGCCGAGGAGAGGCGGCATGATCCCCATGCAGTTGTCAAGGAACATCCAGTTCAGGGACTTACGGCGAACCGCAGTAACCCTGTCCGGCATAAAGACTGACTCAACGGTGTTGGTGGTGTTGTACCAACAACTGGTGCCCTGAGTGTTGCCTCAAGTCGCTACGACCGTCAAGGCAGAGGGCGTATGTTGTTGGCACAAGTCAGCCAACTAGCAGGGAGGCACCGTGCGGGAGCAGCGCCCCAGGTATCACCGAATCGCGGATGACCTGCGAGGACAGATCGAGCGGGGAGAGCTGGAACCGGGTCAACAGCTCCCAACGGAGTTCGAGTTGGTCGAGCGATACGAAGCGAGTCGCAACACGGTCCGCCTTGCTCTACGACGTCTGACTGAAGAAGGGCTCATCATCGCTGGTCAGGGGCGGGGTAGCTTCGTTCGCCGCAGCCTGACACCGGCCGTCTGGGACTGGTCCGTGTTGGAGTCACGGACCCGGCACCAGTCCAACGATCGCGGTGACCAGTGGGCCAGCATCGTGGCCGAAAGTGGTCGCCAGCCTCGCCAGGAAGTTCGTGTATCCATCCGGCGCCCACCAGCCGAAGTGGCGGAACGTCTGGAGCTGGATCCTGAGACCGCGCTGACTGTCGTCCGGGAACGAGTGCGCATAGTGGATCACGACCCGTATGCCCTAGCTGACTCCTACTTCCCGGAAGAGCTAGTCCGAGGCACGCCGTTGATGCTGCCCGAGGACGTGTCAGCGCCGGGTGGCGTGCTGGCCAGCGTCGGCCTTGTCCAAGCTCGCTATCGGGACGAGATCACTGTGCGGATGCCGACTCGTGCTGAGGTCGAAAAGCTGTCTCTGCCCTCCGCGACCCCTGTCGCTGTGCACATGCGCACCGGCTACGACGAGAACAACCGGCCCCTACGAGTAATGATCACGATCCTTCCGGGAGACCGTCATGTCATCAGGTACGACGTTTCGGCAGACTGAGCGCGTCCCCCAGGAGCAGGTAAGAGTGAAGGCCCTACACAGCATCGATCCGGCGTTGCCGACCGACCAATACCCGGAACGGGTCTGGTACACGTCCTACGGCTCGAACATGCATCTCGATCGACTCGCCGCGTACATCCAAGGCGGTCGCCCGCCCGGCGCGGCGAGGGAGTACCCAGGGTGCCGAAACCCGGCAATGCCCACCCAATCCATCCCAGTTGAACTGACCGGCGCAATGTACTTCGCCACCGAGTCACCTGTGTGGGGAGGGGGGAGGGCCTTCTACGACCCCCAGGTGAGTGGGCGAGTGCTGGCCAGGGCTCACCTGGTGACTACCGATCAGTTTTATGACATCGCTGCTCAAGAGATGTATAGGCAACCGGGCGCAGGCCTTGATCTGGTGGACGTGCTAGCACAGGGCCGCGCAGTGCTAGGTGAGGGCCGCTACGAGACCCTTGTGTGCGCTGGTCAGGTCGATGGATTGCCGGTCCTGACCTTCACCGCCCCGTGGGGCGTGCAGGACGTTGAATGGGTTCCCCCTTCCGCCGCCTACGTGTGTTTCTTGGCTTCAGGACTACTGACCGCCGGCGCATGGGACGTAGAGGCGGTGGCCTCATACGTCGCGGCATGCCCCGGTGCCGCTGGTCACTGGTCAGAGCAGGCCATTTGCCATCTCTTGAGCGAGGACGTTTGAACCGCCGCGCCGCCAGCGCGGTACAACTTTCTCCACTTCATCAAGCCCGGCTGCGCTCCGCTCCGCCGGGCGCGCTCCCGGCTCCGCGTCGCGCTACGCTCCTGCCTCCGGCCCGCTCCGCGCACGCTACGCCGACGCGCGCCCACGGAAGGAGCAGGGCCGAGGCGATAGGCGAGCGCCGCACGCATGGTGCCGTGGTGAAGGACATGCCTCCGGCGGGGGCGCTCAGGCTCCGGGGTGCGGGGGGGCGCCGCGGGCGAGTGCCGGCCGAAGGTGGCGGGCGCGGGGAGCTCCCATCCCGCCTGCCGTCCACCCAGGCAGAGCCAAGCAGACACGGCACCTGGCGTCCAGGTCGTTCGTACAGTGGCGCGCTCCACCTGGACGCCAGGCACCGCGCTTGCTCCACGGTGTGTGGGTCGACGGCAGACGGGATGGGAGCCGAGGTGAGTGGCGGGTTCAGGCCCCTTCAAGCAGAACCTTGCTAGCTGGCGGATCAGACAGGTATGCGTTCAAATGGGCAGAATCCTGAAATCGAACTGGTAGCGATTCGTACTTGCCGAGCATTGTATTGCAGCTCGTACAGAGGAGGCCGCGGACACATTTGCCGCAGGTGTACTTATCCTTGGGGCAGCAAGAATGCAAGTGATCAATGGCGAGGCGGTTTCCGTTTGGGTTTAGAGCGGCATCTTTTTCGCAAATAGCGCAACCACCCCCCTGCGACGCGAGGATGCGCTCGTACTGTTCCGCCGTTATGTTGAATCTTATTTTTATGTTGTAAACCCAGTTACATTCGATGCATTCTCTTTTGAGTCCGTCTGCCGCTTTTGAGAACGGGTAGAATCCGGAGACCGGCTTCACTTCTTCGCAGCTCACGCAGCGCTTGCGCGCCCCGTCTGAGCGGTATTGACTGTAGTCGCGAATTGGGCGAAGGTAGCCGATGCGGTTTGTGCCGCGTAGTTGTCCGTAATGACCGCTGCACCATTCCCTGGCCTGGCGCGGCCGGGGGCATTGCCACTTGCCGAATCCTTCACCGGCGGAAGGGTGATCACTGCTCGCTGCGCAGGTGGGATCATTGTAGATTTCTCTAGCTGGCGTGAGCAGCTTACCGGCATTTGCCTGCTGGTAATGCGCCCCGCAGAGTGCGCTTGATATATATTTGACTGGGCGACTGCATCGCCAGCCGAGTCCGCTTGCTGTGCAAATGGCGACACGGGTGTCGCTGCTGCGACTCACTCCCACCCCTTATGGAATTCTTGCAACGCGCGAATATTTCACATGCGCGAGCCTTGAACGACGTTATGGCGTACTGTAAACCGTCCATCTGACAGTCCCGGACCCTCACCTCGGCCGTCCGGACGTGCCCCCCACCCCACCAAGCTAGTCACGCCGCAGGGGTCCCGCTGAGGTAGACATCGACGACCGGTGAGTCATCAGATGCCGTGAGGCGTGTCAGGTGAGCTTGCTCTGCTTTGACGGACACGGTGGTTGCGTCGGTCAGGCCGCGAGGGCGGTTTCGTAGTCGGTGGGGCTGCGATAGCCCAGGCTGCTGTGCAGACGCTGTACCAGCCTTCGACGTACTCGAAGATCGCGGCACAAGCGGCGGCTTTGCTGGTCCACATGTGGCCGTCGGCCGGGACGAGTTCGCGCTTGAGGGTAACGAAGAAGGACTCCGCGAGAGCGTTTCCCCAGCAGACTCCGGTCCGTCCGACCGACAGGCGTATGCCCATTCGGTCGGCGGTGGTCGCGAGTTCCCGGCTGGTGTATTGGGGTGAGGCGCGCAAGAGGGCATCCGGGGCGCACGGTGCCGTAGGGACGTGCCACTCGCGTGCCATAACAGGCGGGGCGTCACGGGGAACAGCGGAACGAAGCGGGGCGGAGCCCTGTACGGCTTGCAGCAGTGAGCCCGCAGGTCACAGAGCAGGTACCCCCACCTCGCTCCTTAAAGCGGTGGTCACTGCCGGCCATGGACCCCTGCGCAGACCTTTCGGCTGACCTCTGCCTCCCCCAGGCATTCCCCACAAGTAGGTGGCTCACGAGAAGCCACAGGTCGTAGGCGGTGAACCGAGCCCGCTGTAAATCTGCGGGCTCAAGGCGCAGGGGCGCTTCGGAAAGTGTGTGCGCGGTGCCAGGCGAAGTACTGCTCACGTTCTGGCGTCCACCATGCGGTTGTGCGGTCGACTAGGTGGTCTTGGATGTGTTGGGCGACTGCTGGTGCTGAGGCAGCGAGTGGGCTGACCTGGATCTGTCCGCCGTCTGCGACGGTGATGAAGCCGCGTTCGTAGAGGCCGTCGCAGCCCAGCAGGCAGGCGAGCATTGCGACGTTCTGCAGATCGCGTTTCTCGTCGTCGGTGCAGGCGGCTCGCTTTTTGATGTGGGCGGCGATGAGGAAGGCGGCCGGCAGGGTGCGCCCGCACAGGGCGCACTCGCCTGTGGGGCCGGGGAGCAGGGCGCGCTTGAGGTGCGCTTGTTCTCCTCGGTGGGCGCGTTCCGCACTGCGCTCCAGGGGGCCGGTGTAGTCGGCGATGGCCTGCTGGGCTGCGGTTTCCTCGTCCTCGGGCTGGACGGCCTGGGCGGGCTCAAGTGTCAGGAGGCTCTGGAGGAGGTCGGCTTCGGTGTCTTTGAAGGCTTGGAAGCGCATGATGTTGCGGGTCGGCTTCCAGTCGAGCAGGTCGCGGACTTCCTCGATGGGGATGTCGAAGCCGCGGGTTCCGGAGAGGGCGTACATGTACTCCCAGGTCTCGCCGGCGTCGTCGGTGTCCCACAGGCGTGCCGCAAGTTCTGGGTTGCGCCAGGTCAGGGCGACCGTGCCGCCGAGGTAGAGGTGCTTGTCGCCGCTGAAGAAGACCCAGGATCCGGGTTCCATTTTGCGGATCTCGGGGAGGTTGGCCCCGTTCTTGCCGGGCATGACGCCCCACATCGGGGCGGCGCCGTCCGGGAAGAGTTGCTTGAGCACGTCCAGGGTGGCCGTATCCAGCAGGTCGGCGTGCTGGTCGAAGGCGACGGGGCTGGCGATGGTGTCCTGGTAGTGCTTCTCGACGGTCTTGTCCGAGCGTCTCGCCGGCTGTGCAAGGATCCGCATGCTTGCTAGGCCCCCAAATTCGTGTACTTGTCGGCGCGGCCGTAGGCGAGGCCGACCGGGTAACGCTGTCCGTTCAGCTCGATCTTTTCGGCCAGCGCCTCTTCCAGGTCGATGCCTGTGACGTCCGCCAGCCGCAGCAGGTAGGCCAGGACGTCGGCCATCTCCTGGCGCACCGCCTGGGCCTGGCCGGGCGTGGTCATGATGGCCTGCGACTGCTCCAGGGTGAGCCACTGGAAGATCTCGGCCAGTTCTCCGGCCTCGCCAGCGAGCGCCATGACGAGGTTCTTCGGTGTATGGAACTGCTCCCAGTCGCGTTCGCGGGCGAACTGCGCCAGCTCTTCCTGGAGATCTCGGATCGTCATGCCTCTATCCCTACCAGGCGCCTCTGACAGCCGTGCCGACTGGCGACGAACTTGCGTGCGGGCACCGTCAGTTGCAGCTGCTATAGATCGTGCATGCATGTCTTCGAGGGAACCGTGGAGGAAGCCTCGGTCCGGCTTGCCGATCCGGGCTTCGTCGCGCAGTGCGCCAAGCGGTACGCCGCCGTGCACGGCCGACCGCCGGGGGAGGGGGAGTTGACGAGCTGGTCGGAGAGCTGGCCGGCGCTGGTGCGTGTGCTGGTTGCTGCCGGGCTGCAGGATCTGCATCTGCTGCTGGAGTACGAGCTGCCCGGCTCCAGCCAGAGGATCGATGCTCTCCTCCTTGGCCAACGTGCGGGCCGCCTCGTGGCTGTCGTGATCGAACTCAAGCAGTGGACGTTCGCCGCACCGCATCCGGTGGGAGCGGGGATGCTCATGGTGGGGGACCGCGAGGTTCTGCACCCCGGACGCCAGGTCGGCGGATACGTCGCCTACCTCAACGACTGGGTTCCCGCCGAACTGGACCTCGAGGTGCGCGGCCTGGCCTTCCTGCACAACGCATCCGCAGAGCTGACCGGGCACCTGAGCGCACTCGCCGCTGGCGGCCCCAGCGCCGCTTTCCCGCTGCTGGGAGCCGACGACCTTCCCAAGGACGCCGAAGCCTCGCTGCTGGCCGGACGGCTGCAGTGCGCAGACGTAGAGCCCGCGGATCGGCAAGCAGTCAGCGACTTCCTGCTGGCCCAGCACCGTCCCTCCGCATCCCTGCTGGCCAGGGTCGCCGGCACCATCGAAGGCCTCGACGGCTTCCGGCTCATCGGCGACC
The DNA here is from genome assembly GCF_042803315.1 of Streptomyces sp. NPDC057424. Taxonomy (NCBI): domain Bacteria; kingdom Bacillati; phylum Actinomycetota; class Actinomycetes; order Kitasatosporales; family Streptomycetaceae; genus Streptomyces; species Streptomyces sp. NPDC057424. The sequence continues at coordinate 155,698 of NZ_JBHVCP010000002.1, read as the reverse complement.
AAGACAAGGCCCGCCAGACCATCCATCGCGCGATCGAGGCCATTGAGCGGGGAACGCCCGGCCACATCGTGGCCGTCACAGGCGGACCGGGCACAGGCAAGACCGCGATCGCCGCCCGCGTCCTGGGCGACCTCTGCCTCAGAGAGGACGCCAACCCCAGGCTCCTGTCCCCGTCCGGAACACTCACCCAGCAGCTCACCCGCGCCGTCGGGGACACAGCCAAGGGCCTCATCACCACCCTGACCACCACGCTGCCCCGCGGCCTGAGCAGAGACAGCAGCATCGTCCTGCTGGACGAGGCCCACCGGGCACGCACCGACCCGCTGCGGCGGAACAGTGAGTTCCCCGACCTCTTCACCCGGCTCATCCGCGACTGCGCGGCACTCGTCCTCTTCCTCGACGAACGCCAGATCGTCCGCCCCAGCGAAGGCACCACCCTCGACGAACTCCGCCGCCTGGCCCGCGCCCGCGGCTACACCTTCGCCCACATCGACCTGACCACCCAGTTCCGGTGCGGGGGCTCGCGAACCTATCTCGACTGGATCGATGCCCTGCTCACCGAAGACGGCCAGGCACCCGCATGGCAGGGCACCGACTACGACCTCGCCATCGCCGCCACCCCTGCCGAACTCGAAGACTGGGTCACCACCCACCACCATGCGGGCCGCAGTGCACGCATCACCGCCGGCTTCTGCTGGCCCTGGAAATCACCCCTCACCCCGCCCCTCACGCCAGAAGTCTCCATCCCCTGGACCGACGAGACTGGCGACCATCTGTGGCAACGGCCCTGGAACTCCGGCGCGGGCGGCATCCTCGCAGGCACCGACACCCCGGGACGGGCCTTCTGGGCCACCGACCAGGGCGGCCACCAGCAGATCGGCTGCGTCTACACCGCCCAGGGCATGGAATACGACTACAGCGCCGTCATTCTCGGCGACGACATCACCTGGACCCCCACCGGATGGCAGGCCAGACCCAAGAAGAGCCGTGATCCCGCCCTTCAGGGACTGTCGCCACGGCAGTACCTGCGCTACGCGCTGAACACCTACCGCGTCCTCGCCACGCGCGGAACCCGAGGCACGCGCCTCTACTCAACCGACTCCGACACTCAAAACCACCTCCGGGCGTTGGCCAGGCCTCATCGCGCCGGAAGCAACGCTCGGGCAGCCCCGGGGTAGCCCGCGGCTGCCAGATATTTGCAGATGGCACCGGCGAGTGCGGAACCGAGCCCGGCCGGTACGGCATTGCCGATCTGCTTGGCGATGTCGAGCTTGTCGCCGTACCACCGGCAGTCGTCAGGAAGACCTGGATCAGTACTGCTTCGTAGCTGCCCGCGCGAGATGGTGGAGTGCTGTAGCGGCTGCGCCTGTCAGGGGTCCTCGCCCGCGATCTATTGATTTGCGTCGTGGCTCGGCTGCATCAGCTCGGAGTCTGCCACGGTTCCAGGGTCGGCGGGGGCGCCCGTGCCGCCCCCGCCCCGCAGGTTGCATTTCCGCAGGTGAGCGGTAGCAGAGACGTTCTGAAGCGGCTGTGTCGGCACCGCATAGGAATGAGAAGCCGCGGTGCCCCTTCGCTCGGGTGCTCAGGCTGCGGCTTCGCCCGGGTCCTCGTCCTCCGAGGAGTCCACCAGAAAAAGCCACCGGCGAACCAGGGCGCAGCCAGGAGGGAACTTCGGCCCAGTGACTGAGGTGCGGAGCTCGGTGGCTGGCGCGCCTGACCTGCGTCAAAATGAGGCATGTGGGTATCGACGGCCGATGCCAAGTGGTAGATCTGTGACGTGCTGTCTGTTGACCAGCACTTTCTGTGAGCCTGGGGGGCTGCTATGCAGGTACATGTTGTTCGTCCGCTGGCCTGTACGGGGAGGGGCTCCGGGCCAGAGGCAACAGCTCCGGCGGCGGAGTGAGTCAATGAGCGCGGAACATGGCCTTCGCCAAGGAAGCGCGTGGCAGGACTACGGGTGGTGGCAGTCTCGCCTGGCACAGGAGTTCTTCGGGGAGGATCGCGCAGGCACACCGGTCCTCTTCTACGTTGACGAGCCGGAGCTGCTGGCTCTTCGTGACGGCGAGGACGTGAAGGATCTCGGGGTTGTAGTCAGCTCCGTACTTGCCTGGCATGACGACCCGTATGCACCCGTCGTTGAACGCTGCCGTGCATGGAAGCGAGGTGAGCGGGAGGACCCTCCTCCTTCCCTGCCTCTGCTGGGCGCAGCGGTCTTGGCGGCGGCCAACATGCGCCGGACTGTTCCGGGACCAGGGGCTCCCGGATACTACGAGCGCCTCGCCGAAGTGCTTCAGCCCTCATGGGGTGGCGACCAGCACGAGCAGCGGCTTCGGCGCTATTACGAAGATGTCGCTTTCCTGTGGGACGATTTGGACGACTGGCTTCGGGAGAAGGCCGGGGCGCACGGTGTCAGCACGATCAAGAAGAACCCGTCGCGCAGGTTGATCGGATATGCCCAGTCGCAGGCGCTGATTCGGGCTTACGATCACGCTGCTTTGACACGGTTCTTTCATGCAGTCGGTTTGACACCGAATCAGCCAGTTGATAGTGCGAGGCTGTTGCGAGACCTCGCCGCGTGGAGTGACCGTCACAGGCAGGGCTTGTCTCGGGAGCTGCTTCGGGCGCTGGCTTCTGATACCGACAGGCCTCTGCTAGAGCCGCTGCTGGCTGCTCTTGTTGAGGGCTGGGACGGGAAGATTTCGCCAGGGTTTGTTGATGGTCTCCGCCAAGTGCCCTTGCGATTGGTACTCGACGACGGATTCACAGGGTGGGAACTCCGCTGGCACGCGGATACGGTGCCCGGCGTGGAACGGGATGTGCTGAAGCATCCCGGTGGAGAATTTGGGCTTGTGTCGGAAGCAGGGGATCAGGCGTACGCACTCACCGGAGCGGTGCCTGATCCGGCGGACGTACTCAAGTTCGGGCTCACTGCAAGGGGTGCGAGGGCTGCGGTACGCGTCGAAAGCGGCCGGAGCTTTCTCGCCCTGCAGGAAGATCCGGTCGCCGGCGGTTGGACGGAGACCGACGTGCTGACGGTCTTCGAGCCCTACGTTTTCCTCGTCAGCCCAGCCGGCACGGACCTGATCCGGTCGTTCCTGACTGCTGCCGGTCTGCGCTGGTATCAGCCCGAGGAAGCACCGATTCCAGGCTGGCAGCTCACGCCTGACCTGGAGTTCAAGGACAAGTCAGCACTCACTGCGGCTCTGGCCCATGTCGGCATTCGGAATCTCCGCTACGTTGCCGCGCGCCGTCTGGGGCTGCGCAATGGGCTGCATGTGCGGCGGGAATGGGGCGGACGTTCGCACTACCTCGCGGGCGGCGAGCCAGACGTTATGGTGCCAGAGGATTTGCGGGAACCTGGGTCGGTGACGCTGGACGACTGTCCCCTGAGTGTCCCTGCCGAGGGCGTTGCCTCTCTGCGCGGAATGGGATTGACGCCTGGCCGCCATGTGCTCGCGGCTGACGGTGCCGAGCTCTCCTTTTACCTTGAGGAGCTCATCCCCCCTCAGCCGGTGGATCCGGTTCCCCGCAGTCCTGAGGGGTCCTCTGCGGCCGTGGCCGTGCCGCTGTCCGGCGATGCGCGCTTCCTTACAGCTCAAGGCCGCTACCTCCACATCCCCAGGCCTCAGGAGCCACAGTGGTGGCAAGAGCGCGCTCCTGGCTTGTGCGGTGGGGGAACCGCTCGGGTACCGATCCCGCCGACAGCAGTCTGGCTGGTAGTCATTCCTGAATCTGGAGTGCCCTCCGTGACTCTGCTACGGCACGAAGAACCGGAAATCGGTGTACTGAGCCGGGCAGCCAAGGACTTCTGGAGTCAGATCATGCTGCTCGACCAGGCAGGACGCCCGCACGCCGCACTCTGGCGGCGCTATCGGCAAGCTGTTTTCAGCCGGTCTCAGCAAGTGAGGTTCGGCCATGTTTGACCCTGATCTTCTTGTCGCCTGGATGGCGAAACAGCACACCGGCACTTTGTCATCACTCGTGCGCGACGTCGCTTGGGCCAGCGGTGGGGACCGCCAGAGCGTCAACAGATGGATCCGCCGTCTGCAGGCTCTCGGGGTGGTGACCGTCGACTGGCGTAGGGCCCAGTGGACCTCAAATCCTTGCGAGATCACTGACCTGCCTGGAGGGACCCAGACGGCCCTCCTCACGGGTGCTCGCCCTGCGAGTCCCGCCTTCTATGATCACCTGGGAGCAGTGGTTGAGCAGCCTCCGCCGGAGGGCCTCCAGCTCCCCCTGCCTGCCACGGTATGGCTGCAGTACACCGAGCCGTCCCAGGTGCGTGACTTCGCAGCGGCCACCGGCGCGAACGTGGGGGCATGTGCAGCTGACGTCCTTACCCGGTCTCTTGCCCCTTTCGACCCTGGACCTAGCAGCGACCCTCCGGCACGCAGCGGCTCCGTGGAAAAGTTTGATCCCGTCACGGGGCGTTTCACGACTGCCGATCTGACAAGACAAAGACCGTTGCCCGGCCTGTACAGATATGCACTGTTTGGGCGTCTGCATCGTTACGCCCTGCTGCGCCAGCCATCCCGGCAAACAAGACACCACCAGCATGACCCCGCTGTTCCTGCGCAAGAGACGTGGCACCAAGTTGACCGGCGAGCGGGGATCCATCATGTTCTCCCGCCAACGGCGTTTCCGCTGCAGTGGAGGCCTTATTCAAAGGCGGGTCCCGTCAGCCCGGCAACCCTGGGGCGCCTCACTGCCAGCTGGACAGCCCCGCTTCCACTTGCACAGGAACGCGTCGCTGTCTCGTGCACCGGACTCGCCGCCCTTCGCACCACGGACGGGGAACGCTACGACGGCGTCCCCTTCCGTATAGCTGACCGCATCGCTCATTCCCTGCACCGCCGCTTGGAGACCTCATGAGCACGCCCCCGCCCGGCCTGGACGCCTTCAGGACCCACGATGCGCTGCGCGAGGCGTACCGGCGCTACTACGACACCGCCTTCCGCCTGCGCGACGAGACGCTCCAGGCTGAGCGCCGCGCCCTACTAGACCGCCCCGGCGGCGTCTTCGCTGATCCCTTCATCGAATTGCGCCCGGAGTACGCCCTCACTGGGCGGACCTTGGCCCAGTCGGCCGAACTCGTAGGTGCCCGAGCGGAATTGGCTGCATTTGCGGAACGTGGCCTCTTCGAGCCTGACATGCAGCTCTACACGCATCAGGAGCGAGCACTCGCGTGCACCATGCAGAGCGGGCAGAACGCAGTCGTCACTGCTGGCACCGGGTCCGGCAAAACTGAAGCATTCCTTCTGCCAATTCTGGCTGATCTGCTACGCGAGTCGCGTGACTGGAAAGGCAGTCGCGCTCCGCACCAGCCTTGGTGGGAACGCGCTTCGGCAGACTTCCAGCCTCAGAGGCAGGGCGAGCACGGGCGGCCCACCGCAGTCCGAGCCATGATCCTTTACCCTATGAACGCATTGGTCGACGACCAGCTGGTACGGCTCAGGCGTGCATTGGACGGCGATGAAGTTCGCACCTGGCTTGACGATCATCGGTCCGGTCACCGCTTCTATTTCGGCCGCTTCACCGGCAGCACTCCTGTTACCGGTAGCCCCCACCAGCAGTTTGCCGTCGATGAGCTGCGCGCCTACCTGAACGACACTGGCAAGCGCGGCCTGCGCGCCAGGCAGGCAGCGGAAGAGCGCCAAGACAACAATCTTCGCTACTTCGCCCCACGCCTGGACGGTGCGGAGATGCGCAGCCGGTGGGACATGTACGACACGCCCCCCGACATCCTCATCACCAACTACTCCATGCTGAACGTCATGCTGCAGCGCAGCCGGGACGAAGACTTCTTCCTCAGCACCAAGCAGTGGCTCGACTCATACGACGACGCCCGGTTCACCTTGGTGCTAGACGAACTTCATATGTACCGCGGCACGCAAGGCACAGAGATCGCCTATCTGATCCGCAACCTCATCCACAGGCTCGGGCTGACCAGCCGTCCCGACAAAGTCCGCATCCTCGCGGCATCGGCTTCTCTCGACGAGACACGCGATTCGGATCGCCGCTTCCTCCAGGACTTCTTCGCCCGCGATCAGGCCTCCTTCCACTTCATCCCAGGCGAAGCAGCGCCTCGCGATAAGGGGCCTGGAGACATCGCCGCTACAGCCCCCAGGCTAGCGAAGGCCTACAAGGCGCTTCCGGACGCACCCGAGGCCGCACAACTGCTAGCCGCTACAGGCGCCGCGCGAGCAATGACCGACATCCTCACCGCGGGGACGAACGCACCATCCGCACCCTCCATGGCGGCCTCCCTCCTGGCTCGGAGACTCTTCCCCGCTAGCAGCCGAGAGGAAGCCGACCTGGCTCTCCGAGGAACAGCAGCAGCCATCCGGGCCGCAGCAACAGCAGAACCCGCCGGTCTGCCCAGAATCCGCATCCACCTCTTCTTCCGTAACGTCGCCGGCATGTGGGCCTGCACTGACCCCGCCTGCTCCGAGGTTCCGCACGGCTTCCAGCACGCCGACCGCGCGATCGGCAAGATCTTCTCCGTCCCCCGCACCTCCTGTGACTGCGGGGCACGGGTCCTGGAACTGCTCTACTGCCAGTCCTGTGGTGAAGCGATGCTGGGCGGCTACGCCCCACGCCGTGCGGTCCGCGCAAAGCGCTTCAAGTCCATCCTCCTGCCGGACAGCCCAGACCTCTCCCGTGTCCCTGACCAGTCAGGCCGGGATCGCACCGCAGCCAACTACGTCGTTTACTGGCCATCCACGAAACCTCAGCGGGCCGACGACAACGCCCGGTGGACTGCCGAGAACAGCAGCATCCATTTCACCTTCCACCGCAGCCTCTACGATCCTGCGAGCGGTCACCTCCAAAACCAGGATTCTGGTGCGACCGGTTGGAGCTTCCACGTCACCAGCCCCGTCGACAAGAAGACAGGCGTCCCGAAATTTGATGTTTCGCTGCTCCCTCCCTTCCCAACCCGCAGTCCATGCTGCGGGGCGAATTGGGAGCGCCGATATACCAAAGAAAGCAGAACCCGCCCAATCACGGACCCTGCTCGCTTGACTTCGCCGGTACGGACTATGCGTACCGGTTTCGAGAAAATCAACCAGGTACTCTCGGATGAACTGGCAGAGCAGTTCTCCGACGCCCGAGAGCGAAAACTGATTGTCTTTACAGACAGTCGGCAAGACGCAGCGAAACTCTCGGCCGGAATGGCACTGCGCCACTACCAGGACCTCGTCCGCCTCCTAGTCCTCGACGAACTGCGAGCATCCGCTGTCTCCCCTCAGGATCTTGACGCCATCCGGGCGCAGGTGAACGGTCAGAGATCTGACGCGATTGACGCTTCCGTCGAGCGGCTGCGTAAACGCAGTAAGCAAGATCTAAATATGCTGCGCGGCGCCCTTATGGATGGCGACGAAGACACCGCAAATGCTGTCGTCGAGCGTCTATCATCACCACCAACCCTGGAGTCCCTCGCAAAAGTGCACGTGAACGCACGGCTGCTCTCCCTGGGTGTCAATCCCGCTGGCACAAAACCGAGCGTGCAGACCGCCGGCACACTTCAATGGCACGATCTTTTTGACTGGGCTCAAACTCCCCCTGTCCTCAAAGCTGGCACATCAGCCGCCCAACAGGCAGCACTCTCTTCAGAAGATGAACTCCTCGAAAATACAATCGAGGCTCTCTTCTCTGGTGCTGGCCGCGACGTAGAATCCCTCGGAATGGGTGCAATCGTTCCGGCAAAGCCCGCACTGGATCCTCAAGGAATCGGACAGGCGAGTATGAGAATACTCGCCGAGCTACGCCGATTCTTCTACCTCCGAAACGACGACCGGGTCACACCGCCGCCCCGACTTAAGGAATTCTGGCGGAGCGTAGCCACACACTGGGGTGTGGACTACGACGACGTCCAACGAGAGGCCGAATCCGCGTGGGGCGACGCCGTCTCATCTTCATTTCTCATTGACCCTCGCAAGGTAGCCGTACGGGCTGCAACTGGGCAGGTCTGGCTTTGCCCCACCTGCGGACGCCGACACCTCACAAAAAGCGCCGGAACTTGCACCCGGTGCCGCAGCGAGCTGCCCGCACAACCGTCGCAGAACGGCACTCCGGAAGATAGCGACTACTACGCTTGGAAGGCCGCTGGCAACCGGTCAGCATTCCGTCTGAACTGTGCCGAACTCACAGGGCAGACCGGCCGGATCGAAGCCCAGTCCCGCCAAGCACGCTTCCAGCATGTCTTCCTCAGTGATCCACCCGAAATTCCCCTCGTGCACGAGATCGACCTACTGTCGGTTACCACCACCATGGAGGCCGGAGTCGATATCGGACCGCTCTCCGCTGTCCTCATGGCCAACATGCCTCCCAGTCGATTCAACTACCAGCAACGTGTTGGACGAGCCGGACGACGTTCCTCACCGGTTGCGGTTGCACTGACCGTCTGCCGTGGGCGAAGCCATGACGAGCACTACTTCGCCAACCCGTCAGCCATCACGAACGACCCCACACCCGCGCCATACCTTGCCCTCAAGCGTCCAGAAATCCTGAAACGAGCTATGGCCGCCGAGATCCTGAGGCTTGCCTTCCGGGACCTCGAACACCATGGGGGGACAGGAAGCGTGCACGGAGAGTTCGGCCTGGCCCAGGACTGGGCTGCCGCTCTCGCCGATGTCCGTGGATGGATCGGCCAGGAAACCAAGGTTCTGACCCGGACCGCACAAGCCCTCACCGCCTACACACCGCTGCAACCGGACGAAATTCTCGACAGCTCATGGATGGAGGAGGTACTCCAGAGCGTCACAGAAGTCGCGGCATCTCCGACTGGAGCCCAACAGCTGGCAGAGCGGTTGGCACATGCAGGAATCCTGCCCATGTTCGGATTCCCAACCAGAGTCCGGCAGCTCTACCTAGAGGTTCCGGAGAACCGCTACCCGTGGCCGCCCGACGCGGCGATTGACCGTGATATCGCTATGGCGGTCTCGCAGTTTGCGCTCGGTGGCGAGATCGTCAAGGACGGCCAAGTGTTCACCGTCACCGGGGTTACAGAGTTCGAGCCCTTGCCCCGCGGCCCTAGGCCAGTTGCAGAACCACTGGAGAATCCGCGCACAGTGGGACTGTGCCGAGTCTGCAATCACGTCGAGGAGCACCCCTCACCCCAGGGCCCCTGCCCGGTATGCCGTGCTGCGGAATACAGCGTCGTCGACCTGCGCGAGCCGGCAGGATTCCGCTCCAGCGAATCCCGGGACTTTGACGGAGTGTTCGCTTGGTCGCCCTACACCATTTCCTCACGGGCAGCCACCAACCTCTCCGCCCTTGGTTTCACGCCATGGAAGGGTGCCCATGTGCTTGCGGGCCCTGGAAAGCGGTACGTCGTCAATGACAACAACGGAGAGCTGTTCTCCCTCCGCAGGGCCTCAGGCTCATGGGGCGGGTACCTGGCCGCAGGCGCCTCGGGCGGCAGCTACGGCGACCCACTCCACGTCGCCCTCGGAGCTGTACTACCCACTGATTTCCTCTTTCTAGGTCCTGCCGCGAGCATTGACCAGCGGAACCGCTACCGCCTGAATCTCACCAGCAGTGCCCCTGCCTATGGGGCCGACATCAGCGAGGGCCGCAGGGCGGCCTGGTATTCACTAGCCTTCCTTCTCCGCAGTTCAGCGGCCGTCTACCTCGACGTCGGCCGCCAGGAGCTCCTCGCCGGCATCCACCCTGGAGCACATCCCGACGGCCACGTCGTGTACGCCTTTCTCGCCGACGCGCTGGAGAATGGTGCCGGGTTCAGCACGCACCTCGGGGACCCGAGAATCGTCGACGACTACATGGGGACTGTCGGCACATATTTGAAGAAATTGCAGGAAGAGGAACATGCAGGCGTCTGTACCTCTTCGTGCCCGCGCTGTCTGCGCGACTACTCGAATATGGCCTACCACCCTCTGCTCGACTGGCGTCTCGCAGGGGACCTGCTCACTGTCCTGTCCGGTGAACGCTTCGCCCCCTCTACAGGCCGTGCTCGCAGATCTCTGACAACACTCAAGAGTCTGTACAAAGGCGACTACCTGGATGCAGACATGCCCGGGCTGACCTTCAACGTCAGGGGGCGGCCTCATGCTGTCGTAGCCAAGCACCCTCTGCATGCTTGCGAACAAGACCTGGTCAGCGCAGATCTGCAGTCATCATTGGATGCCGCCTTGAAGCACACCCAGGACGCGGGGCGGGTCATCGTCGCGGATTGGTTCACATTGGAGAAGAGCCCCATGCAGATTATCGAGCGCCTGCGCACATCCTGAACTGTTGGTGTGCACAAGGTCGCTCAATGCTGTCGGCCGTGACGCTGGTGTTGGTCGCCGTGGCCGCACTGCGGGTGCCCAGCATCGGGCTTAATGGGTAAGGGCGGGCGGGCCGTCGCCAGTTCGGGTACGGCGCCAGCCAAGGGATTGCAGTCGGTGCCCCCTGGGGCTTCTGTGGGGCACCGGCACATCAAGTAGCCGAAAACCAGCTCACGCGCTGACTGTCGCGCGTCTGTAGATCTATGAGCTGCCTGATCCCGCCGCATCCGCAAGGGGAACAACCATCGCGACGAGACCGTGAGGCCGACCCGTACGGAAGCGTCGTGTAGGCGCAGTCTTCCGGGCAGGAAGGCGGCGTTCAGCCGCATCCGCGGCTGCGTTCGGCTTCGCGGCATCGGTTGTGCCTGGCATGATCGGCAATGAGCCGAGTCGTTAACCAGGGTGGGGGCATGCCTGTAAATCGGTGGTGGAGACGAGATCCGAGCGAACGCTATTGGCTGGAGATCACAAACCGCGACGACATCGGCACCAATCTGCTTGCACCGCAGGTCAACGACCAGGGCGTGGAGTACTGGTCGTACGCCCTCGTCCGTGAGGTGCGGCCAGGTGACCTCGTCCTGCACTGGGACAAGAACCATGGGCCGGGCGTGGTTGGCTACTCCCACGTGCTGGGCGAGCCTTTCGCATCCACCATCACCTGGCAGAGCCGGGGCACCTATGGCCGGCAACGGAATGCGTCAGGACCAGAGGCAGCCTGGCAGGCACCGCTCGGCGGGTACCGGCAGTTGAAGCAGCCGGTCACACAGGCACGTCTGCGTGAGATCGAATCGCGCATCCGGTCCCTGCGGGACCACCTCGCAGAGTCAGTCGACGGCCCGGTCTACTTCCCCTTCGCCCTGTCTGAGACTCGGCCCCTTCGGGCAGCACAGGGCTACCTCACCAAACTTCCCCGGGCCTTGGTGGAACACCTTCCTGAGCTTCTGGAACTGCGCCAGACCGCGATCTCTGAACCCCACGAACCGGAAGTACCTGACCGTCCATCCGCTTCCCGGCCCAAGCCGGCGGGATCCACCGGGTACGGCCGCCAGCAAGACGCCCGGCGGCGACGGGCCGTGGAACGGTACGCGATGGATCTGGTGCTCGATCACTATCGCTCGCTGGGCTACGAGGTCGAGGACGTGGGTGATCGCTCGCCATGGGACATCACCGTCCGAAGAGGCGGAACGGAGACGCACATAGAGGTGAAGGGCAGTACCACCAGCCGCGAGGCAATTGACCTCACCGAAGGCGAGGTCCGTCACGCCGAAGGTGTCAGCACCCATCTCATAGTGATAGATCAGATCGATCTCGACGACAACCACCGCTGTCATGGCGGGCGTTGGCGCATGTGGGCGGACTGGATGCCGAGACGTGAGGAGCTTGTGGCTACCGCCTACCGCTATCCCCTGCCGGGGGGTGGACAGACAGAGCGTCCACAGCAGTAGCCGTCCTGTGTGCCGTCAGAAGAGTGTTGGGGCCGGTTCGTGTTCCTCGCTGGTCCCGGGCAGGGCGTCTTGCCAGACAAGCGCCTCGGACAGGGCCATGTGCTGCATGCTGCCTGCGCACAGAATGAGTGAGCGGCGGTCTTTCTTGTGATCATGAATGGTCCCGTATCCGGGCCGTCGTGTCGGCATGAGGGCCACTGAGCGGCCGCATATAGGACATTGGGCTCTGGGTGCACGCATATGGCCAGTGTGCCGCAGGGGACTGACAAGACCGCCTGCTTCTCGGGGCAGGCTCCCGCGGGCCGGAGTGACTGCGCCTTGCGGCCCCGCCTGGCAGGCGGCCGTACTGCTCAACTGCCTGCCAGGCGGGGCGGCTATTAGCTTTCGAGTTCCTTGATGACCTGCTCGGCCAGTGCGGTCATGACCTGCACGCGTTCGGCTCCGGGCAGCCGGGACCACTCCTGGAACACCTTCTCGATGTCAGAGGGGGTACGCCGTCCGGCCTGCATCCAGCCGTAGAGGGTGCGCTTGTCCTTCAGGCTTCCGCGGGTGGCGTGGGCAAGGACCTGCTGGCCCGTGGGCGGGTCCACGGTGATGTCGCGGGACTCGTCGCCACAGCGCTGGCACTCGGCGCGGAGGTTGTCATCGACGTTCTGGCCACCGCGGTTGACCGGGACAATGTGGCCGATGGTCATGACAGCGGTGCGGCCGGGGGCGTCCGGGAACTCCTGTCCGGCGCGGATTCCGCAGACCTGGCACATGTGGCCGTCGCGCTCCAGGATGCGCCGGCGCTTGGGTCCGGTGATGTTCTTGCGGATGGTCTTCGGCGGCGTTTCGCCGAGGTCGACCCGCGTTCCCATCTCGCGGACCAGGTACTCGTCCGGCTTGAGGTTCGGGTTGACCTTGTAGTTGTCGATCTTCCAGCCCATCGGCCGGAGGTCCCGCATGCGGCGGTCGGCCTGTGAGACGTCCGGGACTGCCTCGAACAGCTCCAGCTTGCTGAACTTGCCGCCCACCCCCTTGGAAGCCACGAACTCGGCGACCTTCACCAGGGACGTCCTGCGTACAGCGGTGGTCAATTTATTCATTCCTCCCCTGCCGGTGCCCCCTTGCGAGGCGCCGGATACGAAGATCTTTGCATCCGGCGCACCCATCGTCAAGCGCTGGCGCATTGTGCGGCAACGTTCGGCGCAGCATTCTACTTGGGAAGGCGCGCGGGTTGGCTGCCTGCTCTGCGTCCGGGGCGTCAAAAGTTCGGCAGTAGACGCGTCTGTTCGCCAACATTCGCCACCCTTGAACCAGGGGCGGCGCTACTGGACCACCCGTTAAGTTGCGACGGCCCGAAGCATCTCTCTCCATTACTGGCGAATCGCGTCTGCTGCCGATGATCGAGCCGGCGGGAGGGGGCGTGTCAGCGAGGTGCAGCGCGGCGCCCCACCCGCCGCCCTCGCGGCGAGTGTTCTTGCCTCGGATGGGGGAGGCCGCACGTGCCACAGGGACTGCTTCCCGCGGGGCACTTGTGGTGTACCGGGCGGTGGTCCAGAAGTAAGCCATGGTCAGGCGCTGTAGTGCCCGCGGTCTGTAAAGCTGCTGCGCTACCGCCTGTTGGCCGTCCGGAGGGGGTGCGGGGCGCGCGGTTATCCCTGGTCCCTGCCGCACAGGGAGCGGTGGTAGGCGAGCCGAAGGGCCGCATCACGCATGGGCCGGACCTCGGCTGTCGTGAACAGGCGCTGGATCTCGTTGCAGGTGAGTGCGATCGGCCCGACTGGGGCGGGACGGCGGGTGTGCTCGTCGGCACGGACGACCGCGAGGAAGGCGTGGGCGAGGTGACCCAGCGTGACCACAAGGTGAAGCGGCGGACCTGGTGCTCGTCTGGAAGATTCTCAGCGTCCGCTACCGCGGACCGCTGACGGTCCTCCCCGAGAGCTTGGAGAATGTCACCCAACTCGAGCTCTACCTGACCTGGAGCCCGGCTTGATCAACATCGTTCTGGATAGCCCTCCGGACCACCGGACGGGAACAGGGAGGGACGCGTGGATCGACACGAGAAGAAGCGGCTCCGCGACTACATCGGCGAGCATCTGGACGTCTCCAGGACGCGCTTGACGGACGACGAGGCGAGGTTCCTCAGCGACTTCCTCGACGAGTACGACGCGACCTACAAGGGTCGCACGGAGACCCGCACCACGAGCCGTGTCGGCTGGAGCTCCGACGGGAAATACACACGTCGCGAGACGTTCACCGACACGTTCACCGACGACGTCGGCATCCGCCAGGACTACGAGTATCAGGACGACGATGGGCAGAGCGGGGCGTCCACGAACGTGATCACGGACGCCCGAGGGATCCTGAACTGGTTTGGAGACCGCACCTAAGTGGCGGTGGGGCCGATGTGGGGTTGGTGCCCCCGAGAGAGGGAAAGGCCCAGCTCAAGCTGGTTGCGTCGCGCAGACTGTAAATCTGCCGGCTCAGCCTTCCCAGGTTCGAATCCTGGCGCCGCCACACTGGGGAAGACCCCCTCTCATCCGCGGAGACGTGGATGAGAGGGGGTCTTTCGTTTCTGGGGGTCGTTGGGCCCTGCCGCGGGCAGCGTGAGGTGTCTCACCCATAGACGCAGCCCCTGGGTGTCTACGTCAGCGCACCGGCCGGAGGCCACCACTACGGCCGGGGCGCAGATGACGCTCACCTCCTGACATGCCCGGCGAACCCCGAGCGGCCAGGGGATCCTCCGAGGCCCGAGGCCCGACGGAAGGGAACGGAACGCTTCGGACCGGTGCGCGTAATACCTCGTTCCCTCGAATGAACGGCTGGGCTCTGCAGCGGATATGGATATCGCTACGGTGTTCAGTGCGATTCGCGGAACACGGAACACGGAACACGGAACACGGAACACGGAACACGGACACGGACACGGACACGGCACATGGAACGTGCAACGCGAAATGCGAAACACGGAATGCCGGACGCAGAAAAAGAAGAGGGAGAAGATGACCGGGATGCGCAGGACCACGCTTGCCCTGGGAGCCACCCTTTTCGCCGGGGCCGGGGCCGGGGCCGGGGCCGGGGCCGGGGCCGGGGCAGGGCCGCCCGCGCCGATGCCGCCGCCGTATCACGAGGCGCCTTTGTGATCCCTGCCGGTGCCCGGGCCGGTCCAGCCCCGGGACAGTGCCGCCCACGCTCACATGGGCCAGGTCCGTGACGATGTGGCGGCCGGGGTCGTCGGCGCCGTCAACCGGCAGCGCGCCCAGGCCGGTTGCAGATCCGTGCGGCTGCGGGCCTCCCTCAGCCGCGCCGCCCAGAGGCACAGCGCCGACATGGCCCGCAGGCAGCGTCTCAGCCACACAGGAAGCGACGGCAGCAGCCCGGCCACGCGAATGCGGGACGCCGGCTACCACCCCGGCCACATCGCTGAGAACATCGCCGCCGGTCCTGGCACACCCGCCTCCGCCGTCCGTACCTGGATCGACAGCCCCGAGCACCGGGCCATCGTCCTGACCTGCCGTTACACCCATGCGGGGGTCGGCGTCGCGACCGGCGACGGGGGACCCTGGTGGACGCTGGACCTGGCCACCGGCCACTGAGCCGGATGCGCCCTTTCCCCGGTACATCGCATACCGCTGCCGTCCGCTCACTCCATGAAGAAAAGCCATAGGGGGCAGGAGTGCAAAAAGAAAGGCAAGGAGTCATCCGCTCCTCGCCACTCTCAACATATAGCGTAAGGGGGGCCTTGCGGCAAGGCCCCCCTTACGTCGCAGAATCTTCGACCTGAAGCCAGGAACGGGCGAAAATGGGGGTCTGCCTTGCTTGAGGTGATCATTGCCGGCGGTGGCCCGACCGGAATGATGCTGGCCGGGGAACTGCGGCTGCACGGCGTGCAGGTGCTCGTGCTGGAGAGGGAGGCGAAGCCGACCCCGTACGTGCGTGCGCTCGGTCTGCACGTGCGCAGCATCGAGGTGCTGGACCAGCGCGGTCTGCTGGAGCGTTTTCTCGCCGAGGGCAGGAAGCACCCGGTCGGCGGCTTCTTCGCCGGCCTCGCCGGTTCGTCGCCTGACCGGCTGGACACCGCACACGGGTATGTCCTCGGCATCCCGCAGCCCCTCACCGACCGTCTCCTGGCCGAGCACGCCGCCGAGCTCGGCGCCGAGATCCGGCGTGGCTGTGAACTGGTCGGGCTGAGCCAGGACAGTGACGGCGTGACCGTTGAGCTGGCCGACGGCAGGCGGCTGCGCTCCCGCTACCTGGTCGGCTGCGACGGTGGCCGCAGCACGGTCCGCAAGCTGCTCGGCGTCGGGTTTCCCGGTGAGCCCTCCAGGGTCGAAACGCTGCTGGGCGAGATGGAAGTGGCCGCGTCGCCGGAGGAACTGGCGGCTGTGACGGCCGAGGTCCGCAAGACGCACTTCCGGTTCGGCGCCATGCCGATGAAGGACGGGGTGCACCGCGTCATCGTGCCCGCCGAGGGGGTCGCCGAGGAGCGTACGGTCCCGCCGAGCTTCGAGGAGTTCAAGCAGCAGCTGCGGAAGTTCGCCGGCACCGACTTCGGTGTGCACGCGCCACGTTGGCTCTCCCGTTTCGGCGATGCGACCCGGCAGGCCGAGCGCTATCGCGTCGACCGGGTCCTGCTGGCCGGCGACGCCGCGCACATCCACCCGCCGACCGGCGGGCAGGGGCTCAACCTCGGCCTCCAGGACGCGTTCAACCTCGGCTGGAAGCTGGCCGCCGAACTGCGCGGCTGGGCACCGGAGGGGCTGCTGGACAGCTACCACACCGAACGCCACCCGGTGGCCGCCGCCGTGCTGGACAACACCCGTGCGCAGATGCACCTCCTGGCACCCGAGCCGGGGGCGCAGGCCGTGCGCCGGCTGCTGGCGGAGCTGATGGACTTCGAGGAGGTGAACCGGTACCTGATCGAGAAGATCACCGCGATCGCCGTCCGCTACGACCTCGGCGAGGGCCATGAACTGCTCGGCCGGCGGCTGCGGGACGTGCGGTTGAAGCGAGGCCGCCTCTACGAGCAGATGCGCGGCGGGCGCGGTCTGCTGCTCGACCAGACCGGCGGCCGGCTGTCGGTGGCGGGCTGGTCGGACCGGGTCGACCACGTCGTGGACGTCAGCGCGGAACTCGACGTTCCTGCGGTGCTGCTACGACCGGACGGCCACGTGGTCTGGGCCGGCGAGGACCAACGGGAACTGCTCGACCGACTGCCGAGGTGGTTCGGAGCGGCATCCGGCTGAGAGTGCTTGGTGTGGGTCGGGGGGTGGGGGATGCCGGGCGCGCTCGTGGGGCCGGGGGTGGGGCATGTGGGCGCGCTCGACCGGCATGCCCCACCCCCTCGGCGCCCTGCTCGGCGCCGGCGTCGGCGAGTTCGATGCCGTGGTCGTCCGCGCCGGCGCCCGGGGCCGCCGGCGCAGCGGTGCCGCCCGGGGCGGGTCACCGGTCGCGATGACCGTGTGCGCGCCGGTGTCCAGGTCGGAGGAGGCGTACGCCCAGTCGAGGCCGGTCCGCGTCGTGGCGGCCACGTTGCCCGCCATGTCCACCAGCGCGACCCGCGCGCCGCTGGGCGGCGCGCACCCTCCGCGTACCGTGCCCCGCCCCTGTGCGCCGGGCGGCACACTGACCCCATGTCCTCCCGCCGCAGAGTCTGCCCCGAGTGCCGCCGAGAGATCGCCGTCGTCGCAGGGCGGTACGCGCGCCACGATCCACCCGGCGCCCGCGAGCACGGCGAACTCACCTCCTGCCCGGGCTCTCGCCGCCAGGCCCGGCCGGGTCCGGAGCAACCGTCCCTGGACGGCTACACGGTCCCGGAATTCCCCGGCCAGCTGCCCCTGTTCTGAGCGGCTCCGCCATGCGGTCGGCGTCGAACCTCAGTTCCCCGCCACCGACTTCACCGCCACCGACACCGGAGCCGGCCCGCTGATCAGCTCCAGGGTGAGACCGGCCGTCGCGGAGGTGTCCACCAGCTCCGCCAGCACGGCGGCCACGTCGTCGCGGGGGATCGGGCCGCGGCCCGTGTGCGCCTCCAGGCGTACGAGACCGGTGCCCGCGTCGTCGGTGAGCTGGCCGGGGCGCAGGATCGTCCAGTCCAGGCCGTCCAGTCGGCGCACGTACGCGTCCGCCTCGCCCTTGGCACGCAGGTACACGTCGAAGATCTCGTCGCCCTGGTGGCGCGGGTCGGCGCCCATGGACGACACGATGACGAAGCGCCGTACGCCCGCCTTGACCGCCGCGTCCGCGAAGAGGACCGCCGCGGCCTTGTCCACCGTGTCCTTGCGGGCCACCCCGCTGCCCGGGCCCGCGCCCGCCGCGAAGATCGCGGCGTCGGCACCCCTGAGCCGCTCCGCGACCTCGTCCACGGACGCCGACTCCAGGTCGAGCACGACCGGTTCGGCGCCGGCCTGCCGCAGATCGTCGGCCTGTTCGGCCTTGCGGATGAGTCCCGCCACCTCGTCCCCGCGCGCGGCGAGCAGCCGCTCCAGCCGCAACGCGATCTGACCATGACCACCAGCGATGACAATGCGCATGCCTTCGACCGTACGCCTGGCCAGCACCGTTCGCCGCACGACTCGGGCCCAGCCTGCCGTACGACTCGGGCCCAGCCTGCCGCACGACTCGGACTCCAGCCTGCCGTACGACTCGGGCCCCTCTGCCGCACGACTACGGCCACACCCTGCCGCACTACGGCCCCACCCCGCCGCACGACTCCGGCCACACCCCGCCGCAGGCCTTACGGCGCTTCGCCCCGACCCTGACGCGGCAGCCCCAGTTCCACCGAGGCCGCCGAACTGCAGTACTCCCGCACCGCGCTGGTCCGCGCCACCACGCGCCCCTGATGCACGACGATCCGGCTGTACGCCAGTGACAGCACCGCCGCGAGCCGGTCCCCGCGCACCGCGAGCAGCTCGGCAGGGAATCCCGCCTCCACGCGCACCTCGGGCAGCCCCAGCACCGCCCGCGCCGAGGAGCTCACCGCGTCGTACGCCTCCTCGGGCGACACTCCGTAGCGCGAGGCCAGCAGGAAGGCCGCCTCCAGCGGGTCGCCACGCCCCACCGGGTTGGACACGTCCCGCAGCGCCCCGCTCCCGGCGGCCACTCGGACCCCGGCCGCGCGCAACAGCCGTACGGGGGCCGCCCCGCGCCGGTCGACACCGCCGCACCCGCCCTGCGGCAGGCACACCACCGCCACCCCGGCCGCCGCGAGTTGGTCGGCGGTCCGCGAGGCCACCTCGGAGGGCAGTCGGCCGAGGTCCCCGCACGGGCTGAGGGTCACCCCGGGGCGCAGTCCGCCGGCCATCGCCGCGAGCCGGGCCAGCCGGGCCGGGTCCCCGGCGTCCGTGTGCAGGTCGACGGGGCAGCCGTGCTCGGAGGCCATCTCCAGGACCGCCTCCACGTACCCCGTCGGATCAGGGTCGAGGTCCGGCCGGCCACCCACGACCGAGGCGCCCATCTTCACCGCGTCCCGCAGCATCGCCAGCCCGTCCGCGCCGGCCACCCCGGTCAGCACCCGGGGCATCGCCACCGTCGTCAGCTCCGCCAGCCCGCGCAGCGCCCGCCGCGCCTGCAGCACGGCCGCCAGCGCGCCCAGCCCCTGGACGTCCCCCACGCGTACGTGCGCGCGCAGTGCGGTCGCCCCGTGCCCGAGCTGGAGCAGCGCGGCCTCCGTCGCCCGCCGCTGCACGTCCTGCGGCTCGTACGGGACCGGGCCCTCGGCGTCGGCCGACAGGGCCGTGTCGGCGTGGGCGTGCGGCTCGGCCGGGGCGGGTAGCAGGAGATAGCCGCTGAGGTCCACGCGCGCCCCGCACGCGCGGGTGCCGCCGGCCCGCAGACTCCCGGCCGTGCCGACCGCCTCGATGCGCCCGCCGTCCAGCCGTACGTCCACGGTCCGGCCGTCCGTGAGCCGTGCCCCGCACAGCAGCAGCGACGACGGGTCGGCCGGACCCGGGGAGGACGACGGGGGCGGTGGTGGCTGCGGCCGGCTGTCGGGCATCGCACTCCAGGGGCTCGGGCTGTGCTCGGAGGACGCATGATCACGCAGAGTGAGACGAGCCTAGGACGGCCGTTGGCCCGCGGCGGGGAGGAGCGCAATAGTCGTACCGGCGTGGTCCGCTCATGGCACGGGAGGCACCCACGAGGCAGCCGGGAGGACGGTCCCGGTGCCCGGGCCGGGTGCCTCGAAACGGATTTGGGTGAACGGCTGCCGAGCGTGTAATGTCTTCATCGCTCGCCCCAATAGCTCAGTCGGCAGAGCGTCTCCATGGTAAGGAGAAGGTCAACGGTTCGATTCCGTTTTGGGGCTCTGGTGTGACTGGTTCCGTCGCGAGGCGGGACCGGATCACATCAAAGCGGTGTAGCTCAGTCGGTAGAGCAAGCGGCTCATAATCGCTGTGTCACCGGTTCAAGTCCGGTCACCGCTACTCTCAGTAGCCGATTGCGGGGTCGGTCCTTCGATCGGCTACTCTTCTTGCGTTAAATGTCCATCCGTTCGTCTTAGGAGCACTCACGTGGCTGCCACCGACGTCCGCCCGAAGATCACGCTGGCCTGCGTGGAGTGCAAGGAGCGGAACTACATCACCAAGAAGAACCGGCGTAACAACCCGGATCGTCTTGAGATGAAGAAGCACTGCCCGCGTTGCAATGCGCACACCGCGCACCGCGAAACGCGATAAAAACAGGCTCGTACACGAGGCCGTTCCCGAGTGATCGGGGGCGGCCTCGCGTCGTTGAGGGACCCGTACCGGTCAGTAGAGCTACCAGGAGGTACCGAGCCATGGCGCTCGACCAGTCCTTCGTGGGGCGGACGTACCCGCCCACCGCGCCCTACGAGGTGGGCCGGGAGAAGATCCGTGAGTTCGCCGAGGCGGTCGGGGACGCCAATCCGGCGTACACGGACGCGGAGGCCGCCAAGGCGCTCGGGCACTCCGACGTGATCGCCCCGCCGACCTTCGTCTTCGCGATCACCTTCAAGGCTGCCGGCCAGGTCGTGCAGGACCCGCAGCTCGGCCTGGACTACAGCCGCGTGGTGCACGGCGACCAGAAGTTCGCCTACCGCCGCCCGGTCCGCGCCGGCGACCGGCTCACGGTCACCTCCACCATCGAGGCCGTCAAGTCCCTCGCGGGCAACGACATCGTGGACATCCGAGGCGAGGTGCACGACGAGGCGGGCGAGCACGTCGTGACCGCCTGGACCAAGCTCGTGGCCCGCGCGGCCGAGGAGGCGTGAGCGACCCCATGACCGCGAAGATCTCCTACTCCGACGTCGAGGTCGGCACCGAACTGCCGGCGCAGACCTTCCCCGTGACCCGCGAGACCCTCGTCCGGTACGCGGGCGCCTCCGGCGACTTCAACCCGATCCACTGGAACGAGAAGTTCGCCCAGGAGGTCGGCCTGCCGGACGTCATCGCGCACGGCATGTTCACCATGGCCGAGGCGATCCGCGTGGTCACCGACTGGGCCGGCGATCCGGGCGCGGTCCTCGAGTACGGCGTCCGCTTCACCAAGCCCGTCGTCGTCCCGAACGACGACCAGGGTGCCGTGATCGAGGTGGCCGGCAAGGTCGCCGCCAAGCTCGACGGCAACACGGTCCGCGTGGACCTGACGGCGACCAGCGCCGGGCAGAAGGTGCTGGGCATGTCGAGGGCGGTTGTACGCCTGGCCTGAGACGGCCGCGACACGACGTAAGGGGCGCTCTCCACTGGGGCGCGCCCCTTACACATGGGTGCGTGCAGACCACCGGTTGACATGGTTAGTGATTGAGCACTAACTTCGCATGCATGGTCAGGATGAGTGCGGAAGAGCGGCGTGAGAGCGTCATCCGCGCGGCGACGACGGAGTTCGCCCGCGGTGGCTACCACGGCACCTCGACCGAGGCGATCGCCCGCCGGGTCGGTGTCTCGCAGCCGTACCTCTTCCGGCTCTTCCCGAGCAAGAAAGCCATCTTCCTGGCCGCGGCCGAGCGCTGCGTGGAGGACAGTATCCGCACCTTCGCGGAGGCCTCCGAAGGGCTCCACGGGGAAGAGGCCCTGCATGCCATGGGCAACGCGTACACCGAGGTCATCGAAGAGCGGCCCGAGCGGCTCATGATGCAGATGCAGATGTACGTGGCCGTGAAGGCCGCCGAGGAGGAGGGCGACCACGAGTTCGGTGAGTCGGTGCGCAGCGGATGGATGCGGTTGTGGGACACCGTCCACCTGCCGCTCGGGGCCGACGCCAAGGAGACGACGACCTTCATGGCGTACGGGATGCTCATCAACTGCCTGACGGCCATGGGTTTCCCGCCCGGGCACCGTGTCTGGGAGGGGATGTACCCCTCGGCGCGCAGCGACGGCCGGCTGGAGCACTGACGGGGAAGGGTGCGGTTTTCCGCGCGTCTTCATGACCGCGAAAGTTAGTAATCAATAACTAATCGATCATCGCAGATTTGATTCTCTCCTTGGGGGAGCGATGTCACAGCAGACCGCACGTCGCGGGGGAGCCGCCTGGGCCCTCGTCATCACCAGCGTCGCCGGATTCATGGCGGCCCTCGACAACCTCGTCGTCACCACCGCCCTGCCCTCCATCCGCGAGGATCTCGGCGGAGAACTCCACGACCTGGAATGGACCGTGAGCGCCTACACGCTCACCTTCGCCGTCCTGCTGATGTTCGGCGCGGCCCTCGGCGACCGCTTCGGCCGGCGCCGGCTGTTCATCGCCGGGTTGTCCGTCTTCACCGGCGCCTCCGCCGCCGCGGCCCTGGCGCCCGGCATCGACTCCCTCATCGCCGCCCGCGCCGTCCAGGGCGTCGGCGCTGCCGTGATGATGCCGCTGACGCTCACCCTGCTGACCGCCGCCGTGCCCGCCGCCAAGCGCGGCATGGCGTACGGCATCTGGGGCGCCGTCAACGGACTCGCCGTCGCCTCCGGACCGCTCGTCGGCGGCACCCTCACCGAACACATCTCCTGGCAGTGGATCTTCTGGCTGAACGTCCCGCTGGGCCTGGCCCTCCTGCCCCTCGCCCGCCTCCGCCTCGCCGAGTCCCACGGCACCGGAGCCCCGCTCGACATCCCGGGCACCCTGCTCGCCAGCGGCGGCCTCTTCGGCATCGTCTACGGCCTGGTACGCGGCCCGGCCGACGGCTGGACCGGCCCATTCGTCCTGACGGGCCTGTTCGCGGGCTCCGCGCTGCTCGCCGGCTTCATCCTCTACAGCACCCGCGCCAAGAACCCCATGCTCCCGATGCGGCTCTTCCGCTCCCGTGCCTTCGCCGGCATCAACGCGGCGAGCCTGCTGATGTTCCTCGGCATGTTCGGCTCGATCTTCCTGCTCAGCCAGTACATGCAGGGCGTCCTCGGCTACTCGCCCACCGAGGCGGGACTCAGGATGCTGCCCTGGACGGGCATGCCGATGCTGGTCGCCCCGATCGCCGGCATCCTGGCCGACCGCGTCGGCGGCCGCCCGGTCGTCGCGGCGGGCCTCTTCCTGCAGGCACTGGGCCTCGGCTACATGGCGGTCGTGGCCACGGCGGACGCCTCCTACAGCGCCCAGCTGCCCGCCCTGATCATCAGCGGCACCGGCATGGCCCTGTTCTTCGCCCCCGCCGCACACCTGGTGATGTCCAGCGTCCGGCGCCACGAGCAGGGCATCGCCTCCGGCGCGAACAACGCCCTGCGCGAGGTGGGCGGAGCGCTCGGCATCGCCGTCATGGGGTCGATCTTCGCGGCCCAGGGCGGCTACGAGACCGGCCAGACCTTCGTCGACGGCATGCGGCCGGCCCTGGTGACGGGCTCCGCTGTGGTGGCCCTCGCAGGCATCGCCGCCCTACTGATACCGACCCGGCGGCACACCGAGCGACAGGCGGCCCCGGCCGAACCGCCGCCGGTTCTGGAGACGGCCGCCCACTGACCCCGCAGCAACTCGACAAGGAGAAGCGGCATGCCCACCCTTCCCTGGACCGTCCCGAACACTCCGCCCACCCCGCCCCGCGACACCGAGGTGTACGTCTTCGCCTCCCGCTTCGAGACCCGCACGCTGTGGGGAGCCCTGAAGTTCCTCGCCGGGACGCCCGCCGTCTGGCGGCAGGTGCGCCGGAGCCCCGGCGCCTACGGAGCGACCCTGAGGGCGAAGCCCCTCAAACGGACCTTCTGGACCCTGTCGGCCTGGGAGTCCAAGGACGCGCTCCACGCCTTCGTGCGCGCGGGAGCCCACGGCCCGGCCGCACGGGGCCTCGCCCCGCAGATGAGGGACTCGGCCTTCACCACATGGCAGGTGAGCAGCGACGAACTCCCGCTGCCCTGGTCCGAGGCGCTGCGCCGGCTGCCCTGACAGCCACCACGCGCGCGTGCGGCCCCTTTCCCCGGGAAAGGGGCCGCACCCACACGTGCCCGGCGCCGTCAGTGCCGTCTCGTACTCTTGAGCCCGTGCAGGAACTCCACGACGCCCCCCTCGCCCCGCTGACGACTTTCCGGCTGGGCGGCCCCGCGACCCGGCTGATCACCGCCACGACGGACGACGAGGTGATCGCCGCCGTCCGCGAGGCCGACGAGGCGGGCACCCCGCTGCTGCTCATCGGCGGCGGCTCGAACCTGGTGATCGGCGACAAGGGCTTCGAAGGCACCGCCCTGGTGATCGCCACCAAGGGCTTCTCACTCGACGGCACCACGCTGGAGCTGGCCGCCGGCGAGGTCTGGACCGACGCCGTCGCCCGCACGGTCGAGGCGGGTCTGGCCGGCATCGAATGCCTCGCCGGCATCCCCGGCTCGGCGGGCGCGACCCCCATCCAGAACGTCGGGGCCTACGGCCAGGAGGTCTCCTCCACGATCACCGAGGTCGTGGCCCACGACCGCCGCACCGGCGAAACGGTCACTCTGGCCAACGAGGACTGTGCCTTCTCCTACCGCCACAGCCGCTTCAAGTCCGACCCCGAGCGCTACGTGGTCCTGCGCGTCCGCTTCTCCCTGGAGGACGCCGACGGCCTCTCCGCCCCTCTCCGGTACGCCGAGACGGCCCGCGCCCTCGGCGTGGAAGCGGGCGATCGCGTCCCCCTCGCGCAGGCCCGCGAGACGGTGCTCAAGCTGCGCGCCGGCAAGGGCATGGTCCTGGACCCCGAGGACCACGACACCTGGTCGGCCGGCTCCTTCTTCACCAACCCCATCCTCACGGACACGGACTTCGCGACGTTCCGCGCACGCGTGCGTGAGCGGCTCGGCGACGGGGTGGAGCCTCCCGCCTACCCGGCCGCCGACGGCCACACCAAGACCTCCGCGGCCTGGCTGATCGACAAGGCGGGCTTCACCAAGGGGTACGGCGACGGCCCCGCCCGCATCTCCACGAAGCACACGCTGGCGCTGACGAACCGGGGGAGTGCGACCACCGAGGACCTCCTCGCGCTGGCCCGTGAGGTCGTGGCCGGAGTCCGCGAGGCCTTCGGGGTCACCCTGGTCAACGAGCCGGTCACGGTCGGGGTCAGCCTGTAGGCACCGTGCCTCGGTGCTGGGGCCGGGTGGGTCCGCCACCCGGCGGAACGGGGTGCCGCTGCGCCCACCCGTGCCGCCCTTGGCGGCACGATCGCCCGCAGCCCAGCGGAAGCGGGGGCCCGCCCCCACGCGCCGGCAGCCGCCGCACGACGCAAGGGGACGTGTCGGGGGGCGTCCGCCCGCAGGGGGTGGCGCGTCAACGGACAGTCAGCCGGCGTTCGGCCCCATTGCGCCGTTCCGAGGACGGACACCCCCCGACGCGTCCCCGACCTCGACGGCGATGGGGCGCTAAGACGCCAGCCAGTCGTCCACCCCCGCCAGCAGCTTCGTCTTCACGCCCTCCGGCGCCGCCGACCCCCGCACCGACTGACGGGCCACCTCCGCCAGTTCCGCGTCCGTGAACCCGTGATGCCGCCGCGCGATCTCGTACTGCGCCGCCAGCCGGGACCCGAACAGCAACGGATCGTCCGCGCCCAGCGCCAACGGCACCCCCGCCTCGAACAGCGTCCGCAGCGGCACGTCCTCCGGTTTCTCGTACACCCCCAGCGCCACGTTCGACGCCGGGCACACCTCGCACGTCACCTGCCGGTCCGCCAGCCGCTTCATCAGCCGCGGATCCTCAGCCGCCCGCACCCCGTGCCCCACCCGGTTCGCCCCCAGGTCGTCCAGACAGTCCCGCACCGACGACGGCCCCGCCAGCTCACCCCCGTGTGGCGCGGACAGCAATCCGGCCTCACGCGCGATCCCGAACGCCCGGTCGAAGTCCCGCGCCATCCCCCGCCGCTCGTCGTTCGACAGCCCGAACCCGACCACGCCCCGGTCCGCGTACCGCGCCGCCAGTCGCGCCAGCGTCCGCGCGTCCAGAGGGTGCTTCATCCGGTTCGCCGCGACCAGCACCCGCATCCCGAGCCCGGTCTCCCGCGACGTCGTCTCCACCGCGTCCAGGATGATCTCCAGCGCCGGAATCAGCCCGCCGAGCCGCGGCGCGTACGACGTCGGGTCGACCTGGATCTCCAGCCACCCCGACCCGTCCCGCACATCCTCCTCCGCGGCCTCCCGCACCAGCCGCTGGATGTCCTCCGGCTCCCGCAGACACGAGCGCGCCGCGTCGTACAGCCGCTGGAAGCGGAACCAGCCCCGTTCGTCCGTCGCCCGCAGTCTCGGCGGTTCCCCGCCGACGAGCGCCTCGGTCAGCGCGTCGGGCAACCGGACCCCGTGCTTGTCGGCCAGCTCCAGCACGGTCGAGGGCCGCATGGACCCGGTGAAGTGCAGGTGCAGATGGGCTTTCGGCAGCTCAGAGACATCACGTACACGCTCCATCCCAGGATCCTGCCGTACGTCCCAGCCCTCCCGGTAGCCGTTTCCCCTTTCGTGGTCTTGCTCGCACAAACAAATGGGGCACATACCGAACTCGGTATGTGCCCCATGGCCGGAGACCGGCGATGCGGACGTCAGTCCCGCGCCTCCGCCAGCAGCTTCTGGATCCGGCTCACACCCTCGACCAGATCCTCGTCACCCAGCGCGTACGACAGCCGCAGGTACCCGGGCGTGCCGAACGCCTCACCCGGCACCACCGCGACCTCGGCCTCCTCCAGGATCAGCGCGGCCAGCTCGACCGTGTCCCTGGGCCGGCGCCCCCGGATCTCCTTGCCGACCAGGGCCTTCACCGACGGGTACGCGTAGAACGCGCCCTCCGGCTCCGGGCACACCACGCCGTCGATCTCGTTCAGCATCCGCACGATGGTCTTGCGGCGCCGGTCGAACGCCTCGCGCATCGTCGCGACGGCGTCCAGGTCGCCGGAGACGGCGGCCAGCGCGGCGGCCTGGGCGACGTTGGACACGTTGGACGTGGCGTGCGACTGCAGGTTCGTCGCGGCCTTCACGACGTCCTGCGGGCCGATGATCCACCCGACGCGCCAGCCGGTCATCGCGTACGTCTTCGCGACACCGTTGACCACGACGCACTTGTCGCGCAGCTCGGGCAGCACCGCCGGCAGCGACACGGCGGAGGCGTCGCCGTAGACGAGGTGCTCGTAGATCTCGTCGGTCATCACCCACAGGCCGTGCTCGACGGCCCAGTGGCCGATCGCCTCGGTCTCCTGCTCGCTGTAGACCGCGCCGGTCGGGTTCGACGGCGAGACGAAGAGGACGACCTTCGTCTTCTCCGTACGGGCGGCCTCCAGCTGCTGGACGGTCACCCGGTAGCCGGTCGTCTCGTCCGCGACGACCTCCACCGGGACACCCCCGGCCAGACGGATCGACTCGGGGTACGTCGTCCAGTACGGCGCGGGCACGATGACCTCGTCGCCCGGGTCGAGGATCGCGGCGAAGGCCTCGTAGATGGCCTGCTTGCCACCGTTGGTGACGAGGATCTGCGACACGTCGACCTCGTAGCCCGAGTCGCGCAGCGTCTTCGCGGCGATCGCGGCCTTCAGCTCGGGCAGCCCGCCGGCCGGCGTGTAGCGGTGGAACTTCGGGTTCTTGCAGGCCTCGATCGCGGCCTCGACGATGTAGTCCGGGGTCGGGAAGTCGGGCTCACCGGCGCCGAAGCCGATCACCGGCCGCCCTGCGGCCTTGAGGGCCTTGGCCTTGGCGTCCACGGCGAGGGTGGCGGACTCGGAGATCGCGCCGACTCGGGCGGAGACCCGGCGCTCGGTGGGAGGGGTTGCAGCGCTCATGGGCCCCATCGTTTCAGACCGGAAACGCGCGCGGCACGGGGGTTTCACAGAGTGAACAACGTCGGGCAAACCCTTGAACAACAGTGCGAACCGCCCACGCGGCCTGGGCGATCTTCAGCGGATTCACGTCAGTCCGCCCCCCGTTCCCGAGGCGATCTTCCGCCAACGAGCCCTCCCGTGGGCCCTTTCTGTTCGACGACCGGCCGCAGAGCACGTACACTCTCACCTCGTTGGCCTTCAGCAGGCCGCGCCCGGCCGGTGCACACCAAGCATCCGGACGGATGCGGTACGTTGGGGGACACACAAAGGGTCGTAGCTCAATTGGTAGAGCACTGGTCTCCAAAACCAGCGGTTGGGGGTTCAAGTCCCTCCGGCCCTGCTACACACACCTTCGCCAGGATGTGTGCGCATGTACGTACAGCAATGCACCGCCGTGCGGCTCAGACCGGGCGCGGCACGGCCACGACCCGGAATCAGGTGAGGACGAGTGACGGACGCCGTGGGCTCCATCGACATGCCTGATGCCCAGGACGAGGCGCCGGAGTCCAAGAAGGCCCGCAAGGGCGGCAAGCGCGGCAAGAAGGGCCCGCTGAAGCGCCTTGCCCTCTTCTACCGCCAGATCGTGGCGGAGCTGCGCAAGGTCGTCTGGCCGACCCGCAACCAGCTGACGACCTACACGACCGTGGTGATCATCTTCGTGGTCATCATGATCGGCCTGGTCACCGTGATTGACTATGGGCTCAGCAACGCCGCCAAGTACGTGTTCGGCTGAGCAGTCCGCGAAGAGCGCCGAGGTACCCGGCGCTCCTTTCGCATGTTCCACCCCTATGTATCCAGGAAGAAGCAGCCACCGTGTCTGACCCGAACGTGAACGACGCCATCGAGCCTGTCGAGTCCGTCGAGGACGAGCTCGACACCGTCGAGGGCGCGGACAGCGAGGACACCGAGGCCTCCGCCGAGGTCGAGGCTGCCGACGCCGTCGCGGACGACGCCGCCGAGGCGGAGACCGAGGACGCCGAAGGGGCCGCGGAAGAACTCGAGGAAGAGCCCGAGGACGACCGCGACCCGATCGAGAAGCTCCGCGAGGAACTGCGGGTCCTGCCCGGCGAGTGGTACGTCATCCACACCTACGCCGGCTACGAGAACCGCGTGAAGACCAACCTGGAGCAGCGCGCCGTCTCGCTGAACGTCGAGGACTACATCTTCCAGGCCGAGGTGCCGCAGGAAGAGGTCGTCCAGATCAAGAACGGCGACCGCAAGACGATCAAGCAGAACAAGCTCCCGGGCTACGTCCTCGTCCGCATGGACCTGACGAACGAGTCCTGGGGCGTCGTCCGCAACACCCCCGGCGTCACCGGCTTCGTGGGCAACGCCTACGACCCGTACCCGCTGACCCTGGACGAGATCGTCAAGATGCTCGCCCCGGAGGCCGAGGAGAAGGCCGCCCGCGAGGCCGCCGAGGCCGAGGGCAAGCCGACTCCGCAGCGCAAGGTCGAGGTCCAGGTGCTGGACTTCGAGGTCGGCGACTCGGTCACCGTCACCGACGGCCCGTTCGCCACGCTGCAGGCGACCATCAACGAGATCAACCCCGACTCGAAGAAGGTCAAGGGCCTCGTCGAGATCTTCGGTCGCGAGACGCCGGTCGAGCTCTCCTTCGACCAGATCCAGAAGAACTGACTTCCGGACTCACCGCTTCCGCGCAGGTCAGGCGATCGCTCGAGCGTCCGCCTGACCTGCGCGGTTTTTGGCCGCGCATCTATACCCGTTATCGTTGTGCGGTATGCCTGCGTCCGGGTGGTCCCCGTACGCAGGCAGGACCCGAATCGAAAGGACCCGGAGAGCTATGCCTCCCAAGAAGAAGAAGGTCACGGGGCTCATCAAGCTCCAGATCCAGGCCGGTGCCGCCAACCCGGCCCCGCCGGTCGGCCCCGCGCTGGGTCAGCACGGCGTGAACATCATGGAGTTCTGCAAGGCCTACAACGCCGCGACCGAGTCGCAGCGTGGCTGGGTGATCCCGGTGGAGATCACGGTCTACGAGGACCGTTCCTTCACCTTCATCACCAAGACGCCGCCGGCCGCGAAGATGATCCTGAAGGCCGCGGGCATCGAGAAGGGCTCCGGCGAGCCGCACAAGACCAAGGTCGCGAAGATCACGCGTGACCAGGTCCGCGAGATCGCCACCACGAAGATGCCCGACCTCAACGCCAACGACCTGGACGCCGCCGAGAAGATCATCGCCGGCACCGCCCGTTCCATGGGCGTCACGGTCGAGGGCTGAGCCCCAACCTCCATCAGCAGAAGTGGCGGGGCCTGCTCGGCCCGGACCACGACTCCTAAGAATCCACAGGAGCAGTAGTGAGCAAGCGCAGCAAGTCCCTTCGCGCTGCGGACGCCAAGGTCGACCGGGAGAAGCTCTACGCCCCGCTCGAGGCCGTCCGTCTCGCCAAGGACACCTCCACGACCAAGTTCGACGGCACCGTCGAGGTCGCCTTCCGCCTGGGTGTCGACCCGCGCAAGGCCGACCAGATGGTCCGTGGCACCGTGAACCTTCCGCACGGCACCGGCAAGACCGCCCGGGTCCTGGTCTTCGCGACCGGTGACCGTGCTGCGGCCGCGGAGGCCGCGGGCGCCGACATCGTCGGCTCCGACGAACTGATCGACGAGGTCTCGAAGGGCCGCCTGGACTTCGACGCCGTCGTCGCCACCCCGGACCTCATGGGCAAGGTCGGCCGCCTCGGCCGCGTGCTCGGTCCGCGTGGCCTGATGCCGAACCCGAAGACCGGCACCGTCACCCCCGACGTCGCCAAGGCCGTCACCGAGATCAAGGGCGGCAAGATCGAGTTCCGTGTCGACAAGCACGCGAACCTGCACTTCATCATCGGCAAGTCGTCCTTCGACGACACCAAGCTGGTGGAGAACTACGGCGCCGCGCTGGAGGAGATCCTCCGTCTGAAGCCGTCCGCCGCCAAGGGCCGCTACATCAAGAAGGCCGCCATCAGCACCACGATGGGCCCCGGCATTCCGGTCGACCCGAACCGCACCCGCAACCTCCTCGTCGAGGAGGACCCGGCCGCGGTCTGAGCCTGACGGCTCACCCGACCGGTCACGGGCCCCGCACCTCTTACAGGTGCGGGGCCCGTTCCCTTTTCCGGTACGTACGCCGGTGGCCTGGGTTAACGTGCGGGAACCGGATACGAACGGGGGACGTATGCAGGGCACGACCGTGCGTCGCGTGGGCCTGGTGCTCGCGGTGGCGAGCGCGCTGACGGGGGTGGCCGCCTGCACGTCCCAGGACTCCTCCGACGGCCCCGGCCAGGAGGACCGCGCCGCGCGCGGCCGGTCCCTCGCGGCCCTGCGCTCCGCCGAGCGCGCCACCGAGCACGCCGCGTCCGCCCGGGTCGAGTCCACGACGACCATGGGCTCACTGATGTCCATGACCGCCGACGGCGCCCTCGGCTGGAGCGACGGCATCACCGGCACCCTCACCATCACGTACACCGGCGGCACCATCGCCGACACCATGCGCCGACTCGGCAGCACCTCCATGGAGGCCCGCTACCTGCCCGACGCCTACTACGCGCGCATGGGCGAGAAGTTCGCCGAGCAGGCCGGCGGCAGACACTGGATCCGGTACGACTACGACGATCTGAAAGCCCTCGGCGGCGGCTCCGGCGGCCACCTCGGCGACCAGATGCGCAGTACCACGCCCAACCAGTCCGTGAAGCTCCTGCTGTCCTCCGGCGACGTCAGGAAGGTCGGTGCGGAGACCGTCCGAGGCCGGACCGCCACGCACTGGTCCGGCACCGTGGCGGCGGCCGACGTCGCCGACGCCGGTCTGAGGAAGCAGCTCACCGAGGCCGGTGTCACCACCGAGACCGTCGACATCTGGATCGACCGGCGGAACCTGCTGGTCAAGAAGGTCGAGAAGGCGCGGATGACCACAGGCCTGATGACGCAGACCGCGCACTACGCCGACTACGGCGTGGCAGTCCGCGCCGAGCGGCCCCCGCAGTCCGACACCGGGGACTTCGAGGACCTGATGCGGAAGAAGACCGGTACGCCCTGAGGGCCCGTCGCCGGAGATGCCGCCCGCGACGGCCGTCGCGAGATGTTCAAGGAGCTGGAGCAGGGCTGAGCCGCCACCGCTGATCAGCCGTACGGGCGGATTTGCTTGACGGCGATCCGTTCCCGTACTCTCCTACAGAAGCCAAAGACCGCTGGTCGTTACCGCGCGCTCATCAGAGGGCGTGGTGGCCGAAGGATCCGCTGAACGGCGGACGACCCGCGCAGGTGACACTGGAGAAGCTCCCGGAGCCCGCCGCCTCGTGCGTGCGTGAAGCCGGTCGAGCTACGCCCCGTGCGCTTGCGCCGGGGCGTTTCGTTTTCCCCAGTCCTCCTTCGGGTCCGCGCGGTCCGAATCACCCGGAAGGAGGCCGAGGCTCATGGCGAGGCCTGACAAGGTCGATGCCGTCGAGGAGATGCGGGACAAGTTCCGCAACTCCAACGCTGCTGTCGTTACCGCGTACACCGGTCTCACCGTCGCGCAGCTCCAGAAGCTGCGTCGTTCACTCGGTGAGAACGCTCAGTACCGTGTGGCGAAGAACACGCTGACCAAGATTGCGGCCAACGAGGCCGGGATCACGACGCTGGACGACCTCTTCACGGGTTCGTCGGCCGTCGCCTTCGTGACCGGTGACCCGGTCGAGGCGGCGAAGGGTCTCCGTGACTTCGCCAAGGACAACCCCAACCTCGTCATCAAGGGCGGCGTCCTTGACGGCAAGGTGTTGTCCGCCGATGAGATCAAGAAGCTTGCGGACCTCGAGTCCCGCGAGGTTCTGCTCTCCAAGCTGGCCGGTGCCATGAAGGGCAAGCAGTCCCAGGCTGCCTCTGTCTTCCAGGCGCTGCCGTCGAAGCTCGTCCGCACCGTGGACGCGCTCCGTGCCAAGCAGGACGAGCAGGGCGGTGCCGAGTAACTCGGCTCGCATCCCGGCCGCCGCTGCCTGAACGCGGCGACCGTAGCGGGCCAGTAGTACGCCCGCCTCACATGTACATCCGGCACCTGCCGATTTAGTGGAAGGACCGCCAATCATGGCGAAGCTCAGCCAGGAAGACCTGCTCGCGCAGTTCGAGGAGATGACCCTCATCGAGCTCTCCGAGTTCGTGAAGGCGTTCGAGGAGAAGTTCGACGTCACCGCCGCCGCTGCCGCGCCGGTCGTCGTCGCCGGTGGTGCCGCTGGTGGCGCCGCCGCCGAGGCCGCTGAGGAGCAGGACGAGTTCGACGTCATCCTCACGGGTGCCGGCGACAAGAAGATCCAGGTCATCAAGGTCGTGCGTGAGCTGACCTCCCTGGGTCTGAAGGAGGCCAAGGACCTCGTGGACGGCGCCCCGAAGCCCGTTCTCGAGAAGGTCGCCAAGGACGCCGCCGAGAAGGCCGCCGAGTCCCTCAAGGGCGCCGGCGCCTCCGTCGAGGTCAAGTAACACCTCTCGGATCCGCCAGGATCCACGACACGTCCGGCTGGACGTGTAACGCGCAAGCGCCGAGGAGCGATCATCCATCCGGGTGGTCGCTCTTCGGCGTTCTCGGGGGCCGGCCACGGTTGCCTTGAAGCCCCGGTGACGGGGGGTATGGTGATCTTCGTCGTGTCTCCGGGCGGCCCCGGATCGGGCAGGGGGCCCTTGACGAACCGCACGCAGCGCGCAATTCTCAGGACGCGTCGTCACAGGATCCGAATCCGAGGCATGGATCGGCGACGAAGAGGGCAGTACTAACGTGCGTTGAGGGCAGCGCCTTGTCGCAGGAGTGGAACAACGAGGGTGAACACGGGTTTCACGACCCGCACTGGACATCAGTGTGCCAAGTGGCTACACTGACCCTTTGCGCTGCCTGTTAGCTGTCCCCTGCCCGTCACCAGGGGTCTGCCCTCGCCCGAGCATCGACGACAAGATCTGTCTGACCTGGCCTTAAGGCCGGAGGGACACAGCTTGTCTCTGTGTACGGGAGAGGGGCCGGTACGCGCGTAGTGAGTCCGAGCCCTCGGAAGGACCCCCTCTTGGCCGCCTCGCGCAACGCCTCGACCGCGAATACGAACAACGCCGCCAGCACTGCCCCGCTGCGCATCTCTTTTGCAAAGATCAAGGAGCCTCTCGAGGTTCCGAACCTGCTCGCGCTGCAGACCGAGAGCTTCGACTGGCTGCTCGGCAACACCGCCTGGCAGAGTCGGGTCGAGGAGGCTCTCGAGAACGGTCAGGACGTCCCCACCAAGTCCGGGCTCGAGGAGATCTTCGAGGAGATCTCCCCGATCGAGGACTTCAGCGGGTCGATGTCGCTGACCTTCCGCGACCACCGCTTCGAGCCGCCGAAGAACTCCATCGACGAGTGCAAGGAGCGCGACTTCACGTACGCGGCCCCGCTCTTCGTCACCGCCGAGTTCACGAACAACGAGACCGGGGAGATCAAGTCCCAGACGGTCTTCATGGGCGACTTCCCGCTCATGACGAACAAGGGCACCTTCGTCATCAACGGCACCGAGCGTGTCGTGGTGTCGCAGCTCGTCCGTTCGCCCGGTGTCTACTTCGACTCCTCCATCGACAAGACGTCCGACAAGGACATCTTCTCCGCGAAGATCATCCCGTCCCGGGGTGCCTGGCTGGAGATGGAGATCGACAAGCGCGACATGGTCGGTGTCCGCATCGACCGCAAGCGCAAGCAGTCCGTCACCGTCCTGCTCAAGGCGCTCGGCTGGACCACCGAGCAGATCCTCGAGGAGTTCGGCGAGTACGAGTCCATGCGCGCCACCCTGGAGAAGGACCACACTCAGGGTCAGGACGACGCGCTGCTCGACATCTACCGCAAGCTGCGTCCGGGCGAGCCCCCCACGCGTGAGGCCGCGCAGACGCTGCTCGAGAACCTCTACTTCAACCCCAAGCGCTACGACCTGGCCAAGGTCGGCCGCTACAAGGTCAACAAGAAGCTGGGTGCGGACGCTCCGCTGGACGCGGGCATCCTGACCGTCGAGGACATCATCTCGACGATCAAGTACCTGGTGAAGCTGCACGCGGGCGAGACCGAGACGGTCGGCGACAGCGGTACGAACATCGTCGTCGAGACCGACGACATCGACCACTTCGGCAACCGCCGTCTGCGCAGCGTCGGCGAGCTCATCCAGAACCAGGTCCGTACGGGTCTGGCGCGTATGGAGCGTGTCGTCCGCGAGCGGATGACGACCCAGGACGTCGAGGCGATCACGCCGCAGACCCTGATCAACATCCGGCCGGTCGTCGCCTCCATCAAGGAGTTCTTCGGCACCAGCCAGCTGTCCCAGTTCATGGACCAGAACAACCCGCTGTCGGGTCTGACGCACAAGCGGCGTCTCTCCGCGCTCGGCCCGGGTGGTCTGTCCCGTGAGCGGGCCGGCTTCGAGGTCCGTGACGTGCACCCGTCGCACTACGGCCGCATGTGCCCGATCGAGACGCCCGAAGGCCCGAACATCGGTCTGATCGGCTCGCTCGCCACCTACGGCCGGGTCAACGCGTTCGGTTTCGTCGAGACCCCGTACCGCAAGGTCTTCGAGGGCCAGGTCACCGACCAGGTCGACTACCTCACGGCCGACGAGGAAGACCGCTTCGTCATCGCGCAGGCCAACGCGCCGCTCACCGACGAACTCCGCTTCGCCGAGGCCCGCGTGCTGGTCCGCCGCAAGGGCGGCGAGGTCGACTACGTCGGTGGCGAGGACGTGGACTACATGGACGTCTCGCCGCGCCAGATGGTGTCCGTCGCGACCGCCATGATCCCCTTCCTCGAGCACGACGACGCCAACCGTGCCCTCATGGGCGCGAACATGATGCGTCAGGCCGTGCCGCTGATTAAGTCCGAGTCCCCGCTCGTCGGCACCGGCATGGAGTACCGCTCCGCGGCCGACGCCGGCGACGTGGTCAAGGCCGAGAAGCCCGGTGTGGTCCAGGAGGTCTCCGCGGACTACATCACCACCGCCAACGACGACGGCACGTACATCACGTACCGCCTGGCCAAGTTCGCCCGCTCCAACCAGGGCACCTCGGTCAACCAGAAGGTCATCGTCAACGAGGGCGACCGGATCATCGAGGGCCAGATCCTCGCCGACGGTCCGGCCACCCAGAACGGCGAGATGGCGCTGGGCAAGAACCTGCTCGTGGCGTTCATGCCGTGGGAGGGTCACAACTACGAGGACGCGATCATCCTGTCGCAGCGCCTCGTGCAGGACGACGTCCTCTCCTCGATCCACATCGAGGAGCACGAGGTCGACGCCCGTGACACCAAGCTCGGCCCGGAGGAGATCACCCGGGACATCCCGAACGTCTCCGAGGAGGTCCTCGCCGACCTCGACGAGCGCGGCATCATCCGTATCGGTGCCGAGGTCGTCGCCGGCGACATCCTCGTCGGCAAGGTCACGCCCAAGGGTGAGACCGAGCTGACCCCCGAGGAGCGCCTGCTCCGCGCGATCTTCGGTGAGAAGGCGCGCGAGGTGCGCGACACCTCGCTGAAGGTGCCGCACGGCGAGATCGGCAAGGTCATCGGCGTCCGCGTCTTCGACCGCGAGGAGGGCGACGAGCTTCCCCCCGGTGTGAACCAGCTGGTGCGCGTGTACGTGGCGCAGAAGCGCAAGATCACCGACGGTGACAAGCTCGCCGGCCGTCACGGCAACAAGGGCGTCATCTCGAAGATCCTGCCGATCGAGGACATGCCGTTCCTGGAGGACGGCACCCCGGTCGACATCATCCTCAACCCGCTGGGTGTCCCGTCCCGAATGAACCCGGGACAGGTCCTGGAGATCCACCTCGGCTGGCTCGCCAGCCGCGGCTGGGACGTCTCCGGCCTCGCGGACGACTGGGCGCAGCGCCTGCAGGCCATCGAGGCCGACCAGGTCGCCCCCGGCACGAACGTCGCCACCCCCGTCTTCGACGGTGCGCGTGAGGACGAGCTGGCCGGTCTGCTGAACCACACCATCCCGAACCGCGACGGCGAGCGCATGGTGCTCCCGACCGGTAAGGCGCCGCTGTTCGACGGCCGCTCCGGCGAGCCGTTCCCGGAGCCGATCTCCGTCGGCTACATGTACATCCTGAAGCTCCACCACCTGGTCGACGACAAGCTGCACGCCCGGTCGACCGGTCCGTACTCGATGATCACCCAGCAGCCGCTGGGTGGTAAGGCCCAGTTCGGTGGCCAGCGCTTCGGTGAGATGGAGGTGTGGGCGCTGGAGGCTTACGGCGCCGCGTACGCCCTCCAGGAGCTGCTGACCATCAAGTCCGACGACGTCACCGGCCGCGTGAAGGTCTACGAGGCCATCGTCAAGGGCGAGAACATTCCCGAGCCCGGCATCCCCGAGTCCTTCAAGGTGCTCATCAAGGAGATGCAGTCCCTGTGCCTCAACGTGGAGGTGCTGTCCTCGGACGGCATGTCCATCGAGATGCGCGACACCGACGAGGACGTCTTCCGCGCTGCGGAGGAGCTTGGCATCGACCTGTCCCGGCGTGAGCCGAGCAGCGTCGAAGAGGTCTGACGGGAGTCCGGAGGCCTTCACCATGAAGGCCTCCGGCCCCAGGACCCCCGTATCAGACCCCATGACTTACAACCCTGAGAGGGATTGACGCATAGTGCTCGACGTCAACTTCTTCGACGAGCTCCGGATCGGTCTGGCCACCGCTGACGACATCCGTCAGTGGAGCCACGGCGAGGTCAAGAAGCCCGAGACGATCAACTACCGCACGCTCAAGCCCGAAAAGGACGGACTCTTCTGCGAGAAGATCTTCGGTCCGACCCGGGACTGGGAGTGCTACTGCGGCAAGTACAAGCGTGTCCGCTTCAAGGGCATCATCTGTGAGCGGTGTGGCGTCGAGGTCACCCGCGCCAAGGTGCGTCGTGAGCGGATGGGCCACATCGAGCTCGCCGCGCCCGTCACGCACATCTGGTACTTCAAGGGTGTCCCGAGCCGGCTGGGCTACCTGCTCGACCTGGCTCCCAAGGACCTCGAGAAGGTCATCTACTTCGCGGCGTACATGATCACGTACGTCGACGAGGAGCGCCGTACGCGCGACCTGCCCTCGCTGGAGGCCCACGTCTCCGTCGAGCGCCAGCAGATCGAGCAGCGCCGCGACGCCGACCTGGAGGCCCGCGCCAAGAAGCTCGAGACCGACCTGGCCGAGCTCGAGGCCGAGGGCGCCAAGGCCGACGTGCGCCGCAAGGTGCGCGAGGGTGCCGAGCGCGAGATGAAGCAGCTGCGCGACCGTGCGCAGCGCGAGATCGACCGTCTCGACGAGGTGTGGAGCCGGTTCAAGAACCTCAAGGTCCAGGACCTCGAGGGCGACGAGCTGCTCTACCGCGAGCTGCGTGACCGCTTCGGCACGTACTTCGACGGCTCGATGGGTGCCGCGGCGCTGCAGAAGCGCCTGGAGTCCTTCGACCTCGACGAGGAGGCCGAGCGCCTCCGCGAGATCATCCGTACCGGCAAGGGCCAGAAGAAGACCCGTGCGCTCAAGCGCCTGAAGGTCGTCTCCGCGTTCCTGCAGACCAGCAACAGCCCCAAGGGCATGGTGCTCGACTGCGTGCCGGTCATCCCGCCGGACCTGCGTCCGATGGTGCAGCTGGACGGTGGCCGCTTCGCGACCTCCGACCTGAACGACCTGTACCGCCGTGTGATCAACCGGAACAACCGCCTGAAGCGCCTTCTCGACCTCGGTGCGCCCGAGATCATCGTGAACAACGAGAAGCGCATGCTCCAGGAGGCCGTCGACGCGCTGTTCGACAACGGCCGCCGTGGCCGTCCGGTCACCGGTCCCGGTAACCGCCCGCTGAAGTCCCTCAGCGACATGCTGAAGGGCAAGCAGGGCCGCTTCCGTCAGAACCTGCTCGGTAAGCGCGTCGACTACTCCGCGCGTTCCGTGATCGTCGTCGGTCCGCAGCTGAAGCTGCACCAGTGCGGTCTGCCCAAGGCGATGGCGCTGGAGCTCTTCAAGCCGTTCGTGATGAAGCGCCTGGTCGACCTGAACCACGCGCAGAACATCAAGAGCGCCAAGCGCATGGTCGAGCGCGGCCGCACGGTCGTGTACGACGTGCTGGAAGAGGTCATCGCGGAGCACCCGGTTCTGCTGAACCGTGCGCCCACGCTGCACCGCCTCGGCATCCAGGCCTTCGAGCCGCAGCTGGTCGAGGGCAAGGCCATCCAGATCCACCCGCTCGTCTGCACCGCGTTCAACGCGGACTTCGACGGTGACCAGATGGCCGTGCACCTGCCGCTGTCCGCGGAGGCGCAGGCCGAGGCCCGCATCCTGATGCTGTCCTCGAACAACATCCTCAAGCCGGCCGACGGCCGCCCGGTGACGATGCCGACCCAGGACATGGTCCTCGGTCTGTTCTTCCTCACCACCGACGGCGAGATGCGCGACCTCAAGGGCGAGGGCCGTTCCTTCGCCTCGGTCGCCGAGGCGATCATGGCCTTCGACGCGGGCGAGCTCTCGCTCCAGTCGAAGATCGACGTCCGCTTCCCGGTCGGCACCATCCCGCCGCGTGGCTGGACCCCGCCGGCGCGTGAGGAGGGCGAGCCCGAGTGGCAGCAGGGTGACACCTTCCGGCTGAACACCACCCTGGGCCGCGCGCTCTTCAACGAGCTGCTGCCCGAGGACTACCCGTTCGTCGACTACGAGGTCGGCAAGAAGCAGCTCTCCGAGATCGTCAACGACCTCGCCGAGCGCTACCCGAAGGTCATCGTGGCGGCGACGCTCGACAACCTGAAGGCGGCCGGCTTCTTCTGGGCGACCCGCTCCGGCGTCACCGTGGCCATCTCCGACGTCGTCGTTCCCGAGGCGAAGAAGGAGATCGTCAAGGGTTACGAGGCGCAGGACGAGAAGGTCCAGAAGCAGTACGAGCGCGGTCTGATCACCAAGGACGAGCGCACGCAGGAGCTCATCGCGATCTGGACCAAGGCGACCAACGAGGTCGCCGAGGCGATGAACGACAACTTCCCGAAGACCAACCCGATCTTCATGATGGTGAACTCGGGTGCACGAGGCAACATGATGCAGATGCGTCAGATCGCCGGTATGCGTGGTCTGGTGTCGAACGCGAAGAACGAGACGATCCCGCGTCCCATCAAGGCCTCCTTCCGTGAGGGCCTGTCCGTGCTGGAGTACTTCATCTCCACGCACGGTGCCCGTAAGGGTCTGGCGGACACCGCTCTGCGTACCGCCGACTCGGGTTACCTCACGCGTCGTCTGGTCGACGTCTCCCAGGACGTCATCATTCGCGAGGAGGACTGCGGCACCGAGCGCGGTCTGCGTCTGAAGATCGCCGACCGCAACGCCGAGGGCGCGCTGATCAAGACGGAGGACGTCGAGACGTCCGTGTACGCGCGCTGCCTCGCCGAGGACATCGTGGTCGAGGGGCAGGTGCTGGCCCCGGCCGGTACCGACCTGGGCGACGTCCTCATCGAGGAGCTCGTCAAGCGCGGCGTCGAGGAGGTCAAGACCCGCTCGGTCCTGACCTGCGAGTCCGCCGTCGGCACCTGCGCGATGTGCTACGGCCGTTCGCTGGCCACCGGCAAGCTGGTCGACATCGGTGAGGCGGTCGGCATCATCGCCGCCCAGTCCATCGGTGAGCCCGGTACCCAGCTGACGATGCGTACCTTCCACACCGGTGGTGTGGCCGGTGACGACATCACCCAGGGTCTGCCGCGTGTCGTCGAGCTCTTCGAGGCCCGTACCCCGAAGGGTGTCGCCCCGATCTCCGAGGCCCAGGGCCGGGTGCGGATCGAGGAGACCGAGAAGACCAAGAAGATCGTCGTCACCCCGGACGACGGCAGCGACGAGACGGCGTTCCCGATCTCGAAGCGTGCCCGGCTCCTGGTCAGCGAGGGCGAGCACGTCGACGTGGGCCAGAAGCTCACCGTGGGTGCCACCAACCCGCACGACGTGCTGCGCATCCTGGGTCAGCGTGCCGTCCAGGTCCACCTGGTCGGCGAGGTCCAGAAGGTCTACAACTCGCAGGGTGTGTCGATCCACGACAAGCACATCGAGATCATCATCCGGCAGATGCTGCGCCGCGTGACGATCATCGAGTCCGGCGACGCCGAGCTGCTGCCCGGCGAGCTGGTCGAGCGCTCGAAGTTCGAGCACGAGAACCGTCGTGTGGTCCAGGAGGGCGGTCACCCGGCCTCGGGTCGTCCGCAGCTCATGGGTATCACCAAGGCCTCGCTGGCGACGGAATCCTGGCTGTCGGCCGCCTCCTTCCAGGAGACGACCCGAGTCCTGACGGACGCGGCGATCAACGCCAAGTCCGACAGCCTCATCGGCCTCAAGGAGAACGTCATCATCGGTAAGCTCATCCCGGCCGGTACGGGTCTGTCCCGCTACCGCAACATCCGGGTCGAGCCGACCGAGGAGGCCAAGGCCGCGATGTACTCGGCCGTCGGCTACGACGACATCGACTACTCGCCGTTCGGCACGGGCTCCGGCCAGGCCGTTCCGCTGGAGGACTACGACTACGGTCCGTACAACCAGTAAGCGAGTCGCTTGAGCCGAAGGGCGGCCACCCTCACGGGGGTGGCCGCCCTTCGGCGTTCCGGGGGCGGATCTCCGCCCCCGGGCGCGGTGGCTGCTGCCGGCCGTCCGGCCGACACGCGGTGCCCTTCCGTGGCCGTACCTCTGTGCCGGAACCCCCGCTTCGGCGCATCATGGAAGGACTCAGGCCCCCCGGGGGAGGTGCTCCGTGTCGCAGCCGCCCTATCCGTCCTGGCAGCCCTGGCAGGGCTCCGGGGCCCCGTCGATGCTCGCGTCGCACGCCGATCGGGAGCGGGCCGTGGATGTCCTCAGAGCCGGGTACGGCGAGGGGCGGATGGAGCAGGGCGAGTTCGAGGAGCGGGTGGGGCGGGCGTACGCGGCGCGGACCGTGGGGGAGCTGGCGCTGCTCGTCGCGGATCTGCCGCAGGGGCCGCTGTCGCAGTCGGCCCCGGTCGTGCCCGTGCCGCCGACGTTCCTGCCCGTGCCGCGGCCGCGGACCAACGGGAAGGCCGTCGCGGCCGGGGTGTGCGGACTGCTGTGCGTGCCGACCATGGGGCTGACCGGGATCCCGGCCGTCGTGCTGGGGCATGTGGCCCGGGCCGAGATCCGCAGCCGGGGAGAGCTGGGGGACGGGCTCGCGCTGACCGGACTGGTGCTCGGGTGGTTGTCCACGGCAGGCTGGGCACTCGTTCTGGTGTTGCTCACGGTGGTGTCCGTCGTAGCATCGTGAACGTATGCATATCGGACACTCGCCGCCGAATTGAAGATCGACAACGGCTCGGGGGCTTGACATGTCCCGCATGGCGATGCGGGCGGTGCCCATTTGTTTTGACCGCAGCGAATGCGGTAGGTACGCTCAGACCTTGTGCCTGGGGTGTGCCCTGGCTTGCGTGTGTGCCATGAACCACACGGCGAGCTGACACCGGCCATCGCAATCTGCGCTTATTTCTGCCTGGCGGCGGGAGTCCGCGGGATTCGACACACCCGACCGCGTGGGTCGGAGATGTTCCAGGTTAGCTTCACCATTCGGCACACAGAAACCGGAGAAGTAGTGCCTACGATCCAGCAGCTGGTCCGCAAGGGCCGGCAGGACAAGGTCGAGAAGAACAAGACGCCCGCACTCGAGGGTTCCCCTCAGCGCCGGGGCGTCTGCACGCGTGTGTTCACGACCACCCCGAAGAAGCCGAACTCGGCCCTGCGTAAGGTCGCGCGTGTGCGTCTGACCAGCGGGATCGAGGTCACCGCTTACATTCCGGGTGAGGGACACAACCTGCAGGAGCACTCCATCGTGCTCGTGCGCGGCGGCCGTGTGAAGGACCTGCCGGGTGTTCGCTACAAGATCATCCGTGGCTCCCTCGACACCCAGGGTGTCAAGAACCGCAAGCAGGCCCGTTCCCGCTACGGCGCCAAGAAGGAGAAGTAAGAATGCCTCGTAAGGGCCCCGCCCCGAAGCGCCCGGTCATCATCGACCCGGTCTACGGTTCTCCTCTGGTCACGTCGCTCATCAACAAGGTGCTGCTGAACGGCAAGCGCTCCACCGCCGAGCGCATCGTCTACGGCGCCATGGAGGGTCTGCGTGAGAAGACGGGCAACGACCCGATCATCACGCTGAAGCGCGCGCTGGAGAACATCAAGCCGACCCTCGAGGTCAAGTCCCGCCGTGTCGGTGGTGCGACGTACCAGGTTCCGATCGAGGTCAAGCCCGGTCGCGCCAACACGCTCGCGCTGCGCTGGCTGGTCGGTTACTCCCGCGCCCGTCGCGAGAAGACCATGACCGAGCGTCTGCTCAACGAACTTCTCGACGCCTCCAACGGCCTCGGTGCCGCTGTGAAGAAGCGCGAGGACACCCACAAGATGGCCGAGTCCAACAAGGCCTTCGCGCACTACCGCTGGTAGTCGCTACCCACATCGAGACCGAGAGAAGACTGAAGCCTTATGGCTACCACTTCACTTGACCTGGCCAAGGTCCGCAACATCGGGATCATGGCCCACATCGACGCGGGCAAGACGACCACCACCGAGCGGATCCTGTTCTACACCGGCGTGTCGTACAAGATCGGTGAGGTCCACGACGGCGCTGCCACCATGGACTGGATGGAGCAGGAGCAGGAGCGTGGCATCACGATCACGTCTGCTGCGACCACCTGTCACTGGCCGCTCGAGGACAACGACTACACCATCAACATCATCGACACCCCGGGTCACGTCGACTTCACCGTCGAGGTGGAGCGCTCCCTGCGCGTGCTCGACGGTGCCGTGACGGTGTTCGACGGTGTCGCCGGTGTCGAGCCGCAGTCCGAGACGGTGTGGCGTCAGGCCGACCGTTACGGCGTGCCGCGTATCTGCTTCGTCAACAAGCTGGACCGTACCGGCGCCGAGTTCCACCGCTGCGTGGACATGATCTCGGACCGCCTGGGCGCCCAGCCGCTGATCATGCAGCTGCCGATCGGTGCCGAGGCGGACTTCAAGGGCGTCATCGACCTCGTGACGATGAAGGCCCTGGTCTGGTCGGCCGAGGCGACCAAGGGCGAGATGTACGACACCGTCGACATCCCGGACACCCACACCGAGGCTGCCGAGGAGTACCGCGGCAAGCTGCTCGAGGCCGTCGCCGAGAACGACGAAGAGCTGATGGAGCTGTACCTGGAGGGCACCGAGCCCACCGTGGAGCAGCTCTACGCCGCGATCCGCCGTATCACGATCGCGTCCGGCAAGGGCGACGGCACCACCGTCACCCCCGTGTTCTGCGGCACCGCGTTCAAGAACAAGGGCGTTCAGCCCCTGCTCGACGCGGTCGTGCGCTACCTGCCCACCCCGCTCGACGTCGAGGCCATCGAGGGCCACGACGTCAAGGACCCGGAGCAGGTCATCGCGCGCAAGCCGTCGGAGGACGAGCCCCTCGCCGCGCTCGCGTTCAAGATCATGAGCGACCCGCACCTCGGCAAGCTCACCTTCGTCCGGGTCTACTCGGGCCGCCTGGAGTCCGGCACCGCCGTGCTGAACTCCGTCAAGGGCAAGAAGGAGCGCATCGGCAAGATCTACCGCATGCACGCGAACAAGCGTGAGGAGATCGACTCGGTGGGCGCCGGCGACATCGTCGCCGTCATGGGCCTGAA
Organism: Streptomyces sp. NPDC057424; assembly: GCF_042803315.1. Lineage (NCBI taxonomy): Bacteria > Bacillati > Actinomycetota > Actinomycetes > Kitasatosporales > Streptomycetaceae > Streptomyces > Streptomyces sp. NPDC057424. The sequence goes on along the minus strand of NZ_JBHVCP010000002.1, from coordinate 111,201 downwards.
GCAGACCACCACCGGTGAGACGCTGTCCGACGACAAGAACCCGGTGATCCTGGAGTCCATGGACTTCCCGGCGCCGGTCATCCAGGTCGCCATCGAGCCCAAGTCCAAGGGCGACCAGGAGAAGCTGGGTGTCGCCATCCAGCGCCTGGCCGAGGAGGACCCGTCCTTCCAGGTCCACTCGGACGAGGAGACCGGCCAGACCATCATCGGTGGTATGGGCGAGCTGCACCTCGAGGTGCTGGTCGACCGTATGCGCCGTGAGTTCAAGGTCGAGGCCAACGTCGGCAAGCCGCAGGTCGCCTACCGTGAGACGATCCGCAAGACCGTCGAGCGCGTCGACTACACGCACAAGAAGCAGACTGGTGGTACCGGCCAGTTCGCCAAGGTGCAGATCGCGATCGAGCCGATCGAGGGCGGCGACGCCTCGTACGAGTTCGTGAACAAGGTCACCGGTGGCCGTATCCCGAAGGAGTACATCCCTTCGGTGGACGCCGGTGCGCAGGAGGCCATGCAGTTCGGCATCCTCGCGGGCTACGAGATGACGGGCGTCCGCGTCACGCTCATCGACGGTGGCTACCACGAGGTCGACTCCTCCGAGCTCGCGTTCAAGATCGCCGGTTCGCAGGCCTTCAAGGAGGCCGCGCGCAAGGCGTCCCCCGTGCTCCTTGAGCCGATGATGGCCGTCGAGGTCACCACGCCCGAGGACTACATGGGTGAGGTCATCGGCGACATCAACTCCCGCCGTGGTCAGATCCAGGCCATGGAGGAGCGGGCCGGTGCCCGCGTCGTGAAGGGCCTCGTGCCCCTCTCGGAGATGTTCGGCTACGTCGGCGACCTGCGCAGCAAGACGTCCGGCCGTGCGAGCTACTCCATGCAGTTCGACTCCTACGCCGAGGTTCCCCGGAACGTCGCCGAGGAGATCATCGCGAAGGCCAAGGGCGAGTAACGCACCGCGTCTACACGCCGTAGGCTTGACTCCGGAGCCTTGAGGGGCATTCCGCCGCAATCGTGGTGAGAATGCCCCGGGGCCCGGGCTTTCCAGCAAAGATCACCTGGCGCCGATGAGTAAGGCGTACCAGAACCACTCCCCAGGAGGACCCCAGTGGCGAAGGCGAAGTTCGAGCGGACTAAGCCGCACGTCAACATCGGCACCATCGGTCACATCGACCACGGTAAGACGACCCTCACGGCCGCCATTACCAAGGTGCTGCACGACGCGTACCCGGACCTGAACGAGGCCTCGGCCTTCGACCAGATCGACAAGGCTCCTGAAGAGCGCCAGCGCGGTATCACCATCTCCATCGCGCACGTCGAGTACCAGACCGAGACGCGTCACTACGCCCACGTCGACTGCCCCGGTCACGCGGACTACATCAAGAACATGATCACGGGTGCGGCGCAGATGGACGGCGCCATCCTCGTGGTCGCCGCCACCGACGGCCCGATGCCGCAGACCAAGGAGCACGTGCTCCTGGCCCGCCAGGTCGGCGTTCCGTACATCGTCGTCGCGCTGAACAAGGCCGACATGGTGGACGACGAGGAGATCCTGGAGCTCGTCGAGCTCGAGGTCCGTGAGCTCCTCTCCGAGTACGAGTTCCCGGGCGACGACGTTCCCGTCGTCAAGGTCTCGGCTCTGAAGGCCCTCGAGGGCGACAAGGAGTGGGGCAACTCCGTCCTCGAGCTCATGAACGCCGTCGACACCGCGATTCCGGAGCCGGAGCGCGACGTCGACAAGCCGTTCCTCATGCCGATCGAGGACGTCTTCACGATCACCGGTCGCGGTACGGTCGTCACCGGCCGTATCGAGCGTGGTGTCCTGAAGGTCAACGAGACCGTCGACATCATCGGCATCAAGACCGAGAAGACCACCACCACGGTCACCGGCATCGAGATGTTCCGGAAGCTCCTCGACGAGGGCCAGGCCGGTGAGAACGTCGGTCTGCTCCTCCGTGGCATCAAGCGCGAGGACGTCGAGCGCGGCCAGGTCATCATCAAGCCGGGCTCGGTCACCCCGCACACCGAGTTCGAGGCGCAGGCCTACATCCTGTCCAAGGACGAGGGTGGCCGCCACACGCCGTTCTTCAACAACTACCGCCCGCAGTTCTACTTCCGTACGACGGACGTGACCGGCGTGGTGACCCTCCCCGAGGGCACCGAGATGGTCATGCCGGGTGACAACACCGAGATGAAGGTGGAGCTCATCCAGCCCGTCGCCATGGAGGAGGGCCTGAAGTTCGCCATCCGTGAGGGTGGCCGGACCGTGGGCGCCGGCCAGGTCACCAAGATCAACAAGTGAGTCTTCGGACTGGCTTGAGGGTCTACTGACCTGAGTGGCTCGAAGGGGCCCGTACGACTTCGGTCGTGCGGGCCCCTTTGCTGTGCGCAGACTGTCCGAGGACGAGGAGCGCCAGGGCTGTCACCGTCCCTTTTCCAGCTCACCCGCGGACTGCCTTCAGGGCTTCGTCCAGGACAGCGCTCAGTTCGCGCAGGGCCTCTCGGGCGATGGCAGGGTCCTCGTGCTCGAGGTTGCCCTTCGCCTGGGCGTAGCGCGTGGACAGGTCGGGGCGCCGGGCGATCTCGATGTCCCTGGCCCAGGTCAGCACCCAGCTCTGCACCGGGCTCAGCGACTGCCACGCGACCGCCTTGGCGAAGGCGTCGTCCTTGGTGGCCTGCATCTCTTCCAGCCGGGCCGGATCGACGGCGGCGAGGGCCGCGCGCAGGGCGTCAGGAGTCTGCTGAGGGCGGGGGATCAGCTCATGTCCGTGGTCGGCATGAGCGCTCATCGTGTCCACTGCCAGGCAGTGCCCCGGCCCGGCTGTCCCGTCGGCGCCGCGAGGGAAGGCTGTGACCTGTGCGGGCTGCTTTCGGCTCACGTCGCTCCCAAGTAGAGCTCGGCCTGGTCGTGCCGGCAGTCGTGGCAGCGGCCGGGGGCCGGGGCGCGGAAGGCGCGGTCGCAGCCGTCGCAGGTCTGGAACGGGTGACGGACGGCCGGCGGTGGTGCGGGCGCCCGGAACGGGGGCGGTGGCGGCAGCTGGGCCGCGAGGCGGTGGGCCAGGAAGGCGGCCGCGCGGCGCAGGTCCTCCGGGGGGAGGCCGGCGGTCAGGGCCTGGCGTACGGCGGCCGGGGTGACGCCGCGTTCGAGCCAGGCGGCGACACCGGGCGCCAGGTGGGCGGTGTCGCGGGCGGAGAGGAGCAGGCGGGAGTTGTGACGGCGGAGGTCCGCGAGGAGGTCCGTGGCCTGCTGGAGGAGGGCGGGGGAGGGGCAGGCGGGGACGGAGGGGAGGGGCTTCGCGGGGGTCCGCTTCCGCGGGGCGGGCGCCGGCCGTACCGGGGTGTGGGTGCCGTCCGTACGGTGGCCGGGCCGGTTGCAGGAGATCGTGCGGGTGGATGATCCGGCCGTCGGGGACGCGTTCGCGGGTGCGGCGCAGGTAGCCGTGGGATTCCAGTTCGCTAAGGGCGGCGGCGATTCGGGTCGTGCCCTCGGGGAAGCGGGCGGCGAGGGACTTGATGTCGATGCGGGCGCCCGCCGGGAGCGACTGGATGTGCACGCCCAGCCCGATCGCGAGCAGCGACAGCTCCGGATGCTGGGCGAGGTGGTTGCCGATCACCGTGAAGCGGGTGGTGTGGCGGGCGTTGTCGTGCACCAGGCCGGCCTTGGGGTGCCGCCGGTTCGGGTGCTTCTTCCCGGTTGCGGGGGTGTGGGCGTGCGAGGGCACGCTAGGGTTCTGCGTATCCGTCAGGAAGGTCTCTTCTTCCTCGGTGGTCAGGCCCTCGCACTGGGATTGCCGTCCCGGCGGGGGCCGTCGCATGTCTGCGGTTGTGTTGCGCTGAGCGTAGGGCAGGCAATGGCCCCCGAATCCAGCTGAGTCGGCGATGTTCACCCGCGTGAGTGAGGCGGCGGCCTTGGGCGGGAGGGGTGGGGCTTGGTCGGGTTCTTTCCTCCTCGTGGTCCTTGAGGGAGACCGCCCGCGGCACCGGAGCGCGAGATGTCGGAACCCGGTGCTTCGTGGTCAGAGGGTGAGTTCGGCCCAGACGGTCTTGCGTGGCGGCGGGCCCGGGGTGACGCCCCAGCGGTCGGCGAGTGCGTCGACGAGGAGCAGGCCGCGGCCGGACTCGGAGTCCGGGAAGGGGAGTTGGGGTGACGGCAGTCGGTCGTCGCGGGTGTCGGTGACCTCGATACGGAGGGTGTCGGTGACGACGTAGAGGAGCAGGTGGAAGTCGCGTCCGGGGATGCGGCCGTGTTGCGCCGCGTTGGCCGACAGCTCTGCGATGACCTGCCTCGCCGGGTCCAACAGCAGTCCCCAGGAGCGCAGTTGTTCGACGGCCAGGAGACGGGCCAGGCGGGCGCCGCGTGGGGTGGGGGACAGCTGGATGCTGAAGTGGCGGATCGTGGTGGTGGGTTCGGGGGATTTCTGCGTCACGTCACTCAGCGTGGCGGCCCGCGCTTACCGTGAACAGTGACTCAGCGGGTGCGTACGGTGACTGTCCGGAGCTTGTCCGGTCGTGTCCGGGCTGTCGGAGCCGGGCGTACGGGTAGGGCGCTGGGCACGGTCGTACGACGGAAGGGTGCGGGATGACGGCGGTCGAGACGGACGCGGGTCGGCTCAAGGGCGAGGCGGATGAGCCGGGTTGGGAGGTGGATCCGGACGACGAGTGGGGCGTCGCGGTCATCGCCACCGTCGGGCGGCAACTGAAGCTGCGGCGGGAGGCGGTGGGGATGCGGGCCGCCGAGTTCGGGGCGGCGGTCGGATACGGCGAGGACCTGGTCTACAAGATCGAGGGCGGCAAGCGGATTCCTCGGCAGGACTATCTGGTCAGGGCTGATGAGGTGCTGGGGGCGGGTGGGCTGATCGCGGCGACGTGGGAGGACGTGAAGAGGGTCCGGTATCCCAAGAAGGTGCGGGAGCTGGCCAAGCTGGAGGGGCAGGCGGTTGAGATCGGGGTGTACGAAAGCATCACCATCAACGGCCTGTTGCAGACCCAGGATCATGCGCGAGCGCTGTTCGAGTCCTGGCAGCCCGCGTACTCGCCGGACGAGGTGGAGCGTCTGGTGGCCGCGCGTACGGCACGGCAGTCCGTGTTCGAGCGGTCGCCGTCGCCGTCGCTCAGCTTCGTCCAGGAGGAAGCGGCGCTGCGGCGCCCCGTTGGGGGCACAATGGTCTGGCGTCAGCAGCTTGAGCGCCTGCTGGAGGTGGGGCGGTTGCGTAACGTCAGGCTTCAGGTGATGCCGACGAGCAGCGAGGCCCATCCCGGCCTGAACGGGAGGATCGAGGTGCTGAAGTTCGGGGACGGTTCGGCGGTGGGGCGTTCCGATGGTGCGTTCAGCGGGCGGCCGACCACCGATCCGAAGCAGATCCGGGTCCTCGAACTGCGGTATGGCACCATCCGAGCTCAGGCCCTTCCACCACGGGAGTCGCTGGCCTTCATTGAGCAACTGCTGGGAGAGACATGATCCGCAAGTCCTCGATCGGGGACGCCTCCGAACTGGCGTGGTTCAAGAGCAGCTACAGCAGTGGCCCTGACGGCGACTCCTGTGTGGAGATCGCGACGACGACGGGTGTGATCCACGTCCGCGACTCCAAGCAGGCCAGTGGCCCCCGCCTCGCGCTCGCGCCGAGGGCCTGGTCGGACTTCGTGGCGTCCGTCTAGTACCGCATCGGACCACGTTCGCCCTGTGCGGCTGCGGATGAGGACGTCGATCGAAACGGCCCGCGCCAAGTTGAGAATCCTTCTACCGGCGGGTTGCTCCTCGGCCTAGGGTCTCGATCATGTTCAAGTCAGGGGTGGGGTTCCTCGCGTTGTTCGGGCTCGGCTGGTGGCTGCTGGGCTCGAGCGCGTTCGAAGGGTCAGTGCGGCAGGTCCTGGTCGCAGTCGGCTGTGCCGTCATGGTGGGGCTGATGCTCGCCGCGCGCCGTTTCCTTCCCTCCTCGGCAGGGGGGCCATTCCCCGTTGACCGACGTCGGCGGTTCAACCAGATCAACGGGCTCCAGTGGCTGCTGATCATCGCCATTGCCGCAGTCTGCCGTTACGTCGGGGTGCCGGTGCTCATTCCCCCGCTGATCGCGGTTGTCGTGGGGCTCCACTTCCTGCCGTTGGCGGCGGTGTTCGAGCAGCCCCGACTGCGCATACCGGCGGCCCTGTTGATCGCTTCCGGGGCGACTGGCATGACCGTCTGGCTCACGAACGGCCCGGACGAGACGGTTCGCCTCGTGGTGGGCCTTACTTCTGCGCTCTCCCTGTGGGGCATGGCGACTTGGACGGTCGCAGGGGCGGCATCCGCTGCCGGGCGAGGGGCAGGAAGCGAGAGAGCTGACGGCGCGTGACCGCGTGACAGCGCCCCCCTGTCCTGGTGGCCGAGCGCGTACGCGTGCGTGAGATCGACGAGGCGAACGGTGCCTGATGCGGCACCAGCTCGTTCCGGCCGGAAGCCCGGCCCGGAGCGCACGGCATGATGCCTCGGGTGCACCCGACGAATGACACACCGGACCGGCCCCGAAGACGATGGGGAGTCTTCGCTCACCGGGATTTCCGCCTGCTCTGGGTGGGCGAGACCGTCAGTGGGCTGGGCAACGGCATCACCGTGGTGGCGTTGCCGCTGATCGCGGTCGTGGTGCTGGACGCAGACTCCACCGATGTCGGCCTGATCGGTGACGCGGTCGGGTACCGGTCGGCCATGTGGATCATGACGGGTGTCGTCGCGCTCTCCTGGCTGATCCTCCTCATGAGCCCGATACGCCGCGAACCCGACCTGCCGCAGAACCCCGAACCAGCGCACACACATGCCTGAGGCTCAGGCTGCTGGAGGAGTGAGCCGACCGGGCCCCGGGACGGCGGTGGCACACGGCACGGTGGCACGATGTCCGCACGAGTGACCGAGTGACCGAGCGACCGAGCGACCGAGTCACCGAGTCACCGAGTGATCGAGCGAACGGGGAGGCCGGCGTCATGGCCCGCTACATGGAGGCACTGACCGTCGAGCGGGGCGGTTTCCGGATCAAGGTGCCGGAGTCGTGGTGGGAGTTCGACGTACGGCCGGAGTCGCGGGACGACTCGATCCGGCGGATGGTGAGCGAACGGGTGCGGCAGCGGCCGGAGTTGGAGCAGTACCGGGACACGTACGTCGACTTCCTCCAGAAGGCCGCCGCGGACGCGTGGAAGTCGGGCGCGCTGTACTGCGGCTGCATGGCGGAGAGCTTCGGCGGGGACACGCCGATCACCGGCTCGGTGACCGTCTCCCTGGTCGGCGGCCGCAACGAGCGCGGTGAGCCGCTGTCGAACGACCCGGCCGTCATCGCGAGCCAGCTGGCCGTCAAGGAGGCCAAGCGTGAGGGCGACTCCTGGCGGAAGGTGACGACCGTCGACATCCCCGGAGTCGGCCCGGCCGCACGGACGTACGGCATCGAGGACATCGCCGTGCCCGGCGACGCGCTCAACCGCACGATCCGCGCTGTGCTGGTGCAGACGTACATCCCGGTTCCGGGCCAGGAGGGCAAGGTGGCCCTGGTCGCCGGCAGCAGCCAGGTCCTCGACCTCGCGGACTCGTTCTTCGACATCTTCGACGCGATCACGTCGACATTCCGCTTCACGGATTGAACTGGCGGCCGACACGCGGCGGCTAAGAGTTTGTAACGAGCCATTGACAGGAGCTCCGGCCATGGGCACTCTCGTGTGCACACGGTTGGCTAAACGATTTACCAACCCGGAATCCACTACTTTGGGCAGGGGCGATGGCGCGCCGGATCGGGATCAAGGACGTGGCCGCGGCGGCAGGTGTGTCGACCGCGACCGTGTCGCACATCCTGAACGGCGTCGAGGGCAAGCGGGCCAGCGCACAGACGCGGCAGCGGGTCCTGAAGGTCGCCGAGGAGCTCGGGTACGCGCCGAACGGCCTCGCCCGCGGGCTGAGGCTGCAGCGGTCGCAGACCATCGGCTTCGTCAGCGACGAGATCGCCACCACCCCCCATGCCGGCCGGATGATCCTCGGCGCCCAGGAGGCCGCCGCGGCCGAAGGCCTGGTGCTGCTGCTGGTCAACACCAGCGGTGATGCCGAACTGGAGCGCACGAGCATCGAGATGCTGCTCCAGCGGCAGGTGGACGGCGTGCTGTACGCGGCGATGTACCACCGCACCGTGCGCCTGCCGGAGAGCCTGCACTCGACTCCCACCGTGCTGCTGGACGCGCGCGCGGAAGACCCCGCCATCCCGTTCGTCGTGCCCGACGAGGTCCAGGGCGGCTACGCGGCGGTCCGGGAGCTGACCGACCACGGCCACCGCAGGATCGGCGTGACCGTGCAGACCGTCGACCTTCCCGCCCGGCAGGGCCGCCTGGAGGGCTACCGCAAGGCGCTGGCCGAGGTCGGTGTCCCCTACGACCCGTCCCTGGTCGCCGCCGAGACGGCAGTGCCGTTCGGCACGACCCCGGGTGACGTGGAGACGGGCTACCGGGCTGCCCGGCGTCTGCTGACGGCGGAGCACCGTCCGACGGCGTTGTTCTGCTTCAACGACCGGATGGCCGCCGGTGCATACCGGGCCGCCGCCGAGCTCGGGCTGTCCATCCCCGGCGACCTGTCGGTCATCGGATTCGACAACCAGGAACTGGTCTGCGAGTCCGTCTACCCCGCTCTGAGCACCGTTCAGCTTCCGCACTACGAGATGGGGGCACGGGCCGTGGCCCAGTTGCTCGCGCTCACCCAGCCGCCGGGCCGGCCACCGGGTCCGGACACGCACGAGATGCTGCTTTGCCCGCTGGTGGCGCGGGCATCGGTCGCTTCGCCGCCCCGACTCTGACCCCGGGACGGCGAAGCAATTCACACCATGACAGGCGACCGTTGCGACCGGTCGTCATCCCTGTCAGTACTTGGAACACAGTGAGGGTACACACATGTCCCCTGAGATTTTCAATGAGCCGTCGAGCCGCCCCGGCCTGCTGATATCCGCCGGCGCCTCCGCCGGTCGGGCTGGCGCGGGCGAGCCGGGCTCCGCGCGTTCCTCCGGCTCCACCACCTCTTCGGCCTCTTCGCCCCCTTCGCCCTCCTCGGCGTCTTCGGTGCGAGGGCGCTGAGCCTCGCGCTCCTCACCGACCGGGCGTCGGCCCCGCCCGTCAACAAGCCGCCACCGCAACTCGCCGCCGGCCCCGCGCCGGACCACGCACCCGTCGTCATGTGATCGCGGTGGGGTCCACGGACTCCATCCACCGGACGCGCCGCGCGTGCCGGTGGAGGCCACCTTCTCCTACGAGGAAGCGTGACCGGCGCCGTCCGCCGACGGCCCTTCGCACGCTCTCTGTACATACCGAAAGGCACGTGTGTGTCCACCGCGCCCTGTGATCGCTACCGGCCCGTCGCGCACCTGCGCCCGCCCCGCAACTGGATCAACGACCCCAACGGGCTGGTCTTCCACGACGGCCACTACCACGTCTTCTACCAGTACAACCCCTACGGTGCGACCCACGCGAACATGCACTGGGGCCATTTCCGCAGCCCCGACCTGCTGAGCTGGGAGCCGCTGCCGATCGCGCTGTCCCCCGCCCCGGGCGGCGAGGACGCCGACGGCTGCTTCTCCGGCAACGCGGTCTCCGACGGCGACCGGCTGATCGCCTTCTACTCCGCGAACCGCTGGGACCGCTCGCCCCAGCATCAGCCGGTCACCACCGCAACCTCCCTCGACGGCGGCCGGACCTTCACCTCGCGCGGGGACCTGCTCATCCCCGAGTGGCCCGAGGACTGCACCATGTACCGCGACCCGTACGTCTGGCAGGACGGCGACGGCTGGCGGATGCTGGTCGGCGCCGCCCTCGCGGACGGCCGCGGCGCGGCTCTGCTGTACGAGTCGGCCGACCTGGAAACCTGGACCTACCTGGGCCTCTTCGACGCCCGCCGGCAGGAGCCGGTCGGCGGTACCGACCTGCACACCGGCGAGGGCTGGGAGTGCCCCCAGTACCTCCCGGCCCAGTCCGGACGGCCCGCCGCCCTCATCTTCAGCGCCTGGAACGACCACGAAGGCGCACGCTGCGTCACCGCCCTGATCGGCGAGGAACGCGGCAACACCTTCACAGCCGGCTCGCCCGTCTTCGCCGACCACGGCCCCGAGTGCTACGCCCCCGCGCTGCTGCGCGCACCGGGCGGCCGGTGGCTGCTGTGGGGCTGGGCCCCGGAGGCCCGCGAGGAATCCTGGGCGGTCGCGGACGGATGGGCCGGACTGCTCACGCTTCCCCGCGAGATCTCCGTCGACGGCGACGGCACACTGCGGCAGCAGCCCGCCGCCGAACTGCTCGGCCAGCGCGGCGAACACGCCGTCCACGCCGAGGGCGTCGTGCACGGTCCGGAGCCGGTGGAACTCGGCAGCGTGGGAAGCGCCTTCGACCTGACAGCCCGTCTGGAGCCGGCCGCGGCGGCCGGTCTGCGGCTGCTCACCACCCCGGACGGCTCCGAGTACCTCGACATCCGGCTCGACGCCGCCGCCGGCGAACTGGTCGTCGACCGCGACCACGCCTCGCTGGACACGCGCGCCCAGGGCGGCTCCTACCGGATGCCCTGTCCCTCCGGTCAGCCGGTGGAGCTGCGCGTGGTCGTCGACCACTCCATCGCCGAAATCTTCCTCACCATCACCGGACAGGTGCTCACCCTGCGCTTCTACCCGACGAGCGGCGGCCCGTGGCGGCTGCAGGCCCGCGGCGCGACCGACGCGCCCCTGGGCTACGCGGTCGACGCCTGGGAGCTGCTGCCCCTCACGGTCAAGGAGCCGAGCACCGGCACCGAACTGCCGCAAGGGCGGTCCACATGACGGATCCCATGACGGATCCATCGCCACGCCGCCGTGGCCAAGGCGCGTGGCGATCCCGAATCCCCCCAATGCACCTCCGCACCACCCACCCTCACCCGCACCGCACACCGGAGGCACCCACCATGAACGCCGGAAGCAGAAGGTCCCGCCGGACCGTCTCGATATCCCTGGCCCTCGTCCTTCCCCTGGCCGCGCTGGCCGCCTGTGGGGGAGGCGGCACCGCCGACACCTCCGCCGAGGAGGGCAGCGGTACCGGCACCATCACCGTCTGGGCCCACCAGGGCCAGGCGAGCGAGGCCACCGCCATGCAGAACGCGGTGAAGTCCTTCAACTCCTCGCAGGACAAGATCAAGGCCGAGCTGACCCTGATCCCCGACAACGACTACACCAAGACCATCACCACCACCGACGCCTCCAAGCTGCCGGACGTGATGGAGTTCGACGGCCCGACCATGGCGAACTTCGTCTACAACAAGAAGCTCGCCCCGATGGACGACTACGTCTCCACCAAGACCCTCGCCAACGTCACGGACGCCATCAAGGCGCAGGGCGAGATCGACGGCCGGCACTACGGGCTGGGCATGTTCGACTCCGGGCTCGGCATCTACGGCAACAAGAAGCTGCTGGACGCGGCCGGGGTGAAGTACCCCACCAGCGTGTCGGACGCCTGGACCGCGGAGGAGTTCACCGCGGCCGTGAAGAAGCTGGCCGCCGAGGACTCCGACGGCAAGAGCCTGGACCTGCAGGAGAACAACGGCTACGCCACCGAGTGGGGCACCTACGGCTTCGCCCCGGTCGTCTGGTCGGCCGGCGGCTCGCTCCTGGAGAAGGGCAAGGCCGAAGGGAGCCTGGACACCCCGGAGGTGGCGTCGGCGCTGAAGACCTTCCAGGGCTGGAAGAAGTACACCGACTCCAACACCGACGGAAACGCCTTCGCCAAGGGCCGCGTGGCGCTGAGCTGGGTCGGGCACTGGATGTACCCCGCGTACAGCGAGGCCCTCGGCAAGGACCTGGTCGTGCTGCCCCTGCCCGACTTCGGCAACGGCCCCAAGACAGGCCAGGGCTCCTGGCAGTGGGGCATCGGCGCCAACACCAAGAACGGCAAGGCCGCCGGCGCCTTCCTCGACGCCCTCCTGAACGACACCAACGTCACCGCGATGACCAAGGCCAACGGTGCCCCTCCCGGGACCAAGTCCGTGCTCGCCAAGAGTGAGCTGTACAAGCAGGGCAGCCCGCTCCAGCTCTTCGCCGACCAGCTCGCCAAGCCCTGCGGCGACAGCCAGATCGACAAGTCCTGCGTGGCCGTGACCCGCCCGGTCACCGCCGGATACCCCACGGTCACCGCCAAGTTCAGCCAGGCGCTGAGCGACATCTACGGCGGAGCCGACCCGAAGACCGCCCTGGAGAAGGCCGCTCGCGCCATCGACCAGGACTTCTCGGACAACGCCGGTTACAAGCTGCCGTAGCCGGCATCCAGCAGCCGGGAGGGACGGGCAGACCCTGACCATGCCCGTCCCTCCCGGCCGGGAAGAGGACTCCTACCGTGACCACCGTGAACCCCGCACCCGCCACGCCCGCCGGGCGGGAGCCGTCCCCGCCACCGACCTCCGCCAAGCCCAAACGGCCCGGGCACCGGAACCGCGATGGGCTGCACGGACTGCTGATGTCCGCACCCGCCCTCGGCGGCCTCATCGCCTTCGTCGGCGTGCCGTTCGTCTACGCGGTCGTGCTCTCCTTCTACAACGTGCGGCTCGGCTCCCCGCTGGAGCCCACCTTCTTCGGCCTGGAGCACTACCGGCGCCTGTTCACCGACCCCGACATGTCCGGCCCGTTCCTGCGGGCCCTGCTGAACAACCTGACCTTCGCCGCTGTCGTGGTCCCCGTGCAGACCGGCCTGGCACTGGCCCTGGCGATCCTGCTGAACCGCAAGCTGAAGGCCATCGGCCTGTTCAGGTCCCTGTTCTTCATGCCCGTCATCTTCCCCATGGCCCTGGTCGCCGTCATCTGGCGGCTCATCCTGGCCCGCAGCGGCGACGGCCTCCTCAACTCCGCCCTCGACGCCGTGAGCTTCGGCAACTGGGGCGCCTTCGACTGGCTCGGCGACGGACTCACCGCCATGGCCTCGATCATCGTGCTGTCCATCTGGCAGGGCGTCGGCTTCCAGATGGTCATCCTCCTCGCCGGACTCCAGCAGATACCCGGCGAGCTCTACGAGGCCGCCCAGCTCGACCGTGCCTCCCGCTGGCAGCAGTTCCGCCACGTCACCCTGCCCGGCATCCGCGGCACCCTCGTCTTCGTCGCCACGCTCACCTCGGTGCTGTCCTTCCGCGTCTTCGACCAGGTCTACATCCTCGTCAAGGGCGGCGGACTCGACGAGGACGCCACCCGCACCGTGATGTACCAGGCCGTCACCACCGCCTTCGACCAGAACAACATCGGCCAGGCCTCCGCGATCACCGTCGTCTTCTTCCTGATCGTCGTCGCCCTGACCCTCATCCAGCGCCGCGCCGTCCGCACCGGCAACGAGGACTGACCATGACCCGCACACCCCTGCGCCGCTTCCTCGACTACGCCGTCCTGAGCGTGCTGGCCTTCATCTTCGTCCTGCCCGTCCTCTACCTGGTCCTCGGCAGCTTCAAGCCCTCCGACGAAGTGCTCAGCGGCCTGACCGGCTTCCTGCCCACCCACCTGTCCCTGGACAACTACAGCGCCGTCCTGAACAGCTTCAACTCCGACGCCACCGGCTACTTCTGGCGCTTCATGGGCGTCTCGGTGCTGCTGTCGACCGTCGTGGTCCTCGGCGGGCTGATCGTCAACTCCATGGCCGCCTACGGGCTTTCCCGACTGCGGTGGCGTGGCCAGGGCGCCGTCTTCACCCTCGTCCTGCTGCTCATGATGGTCCCGTTCGAGGCCGTGGCCGTCCCGCTGTTCTACATGCTCAACGACCAGCGCAACACCATCTACATCCAGGCCGCCCCCTTCATCGCCAACGCCTTCTCCATCTACCAGTTCGCCACCTTCTTCCGCGCGATCCCGCCCAGCATCGAGGAAGCCGCCCGCATCGACGGCGCCGGCCCCTGGCGCACCTTCTTCGCGATCATCGTCCCGATGTCCAAGCCGGTGTACGCCTCGGTCGCGATCCTCACCTTCCTCATCCAGTGGAGCTCCTTCCTCTGGCCGGTCCTCATGGTCTCCGACCCCTCGGTACGCCCCCTGCCCCTGCAGATGAGCGTCTTCCAGGGCCAGCAACCGGTGGACTGGGGTCAGGTTCTCGCCTTCGGTGTCCTGCTGGTCCTGCCCGTGCTGATCGTCTTCGCGTTCTTCCAGCGCTGGTTCGTCCAGGGCGTCGCCAGCTCGGCGGTCAAGGGCTGAACCCGCCGCCCTTCAGCACCTCGGGACAGTCGCGGGGCGAGGAGACCGGTTCCGGAAGCGGTACCTGTTCGGGCACCCTCTCGAGAGGCAGGTGCCGGCGGACGACGGCACAGCGGTCATCGAGCGGGTGTCGTTCTGCGACCGGGCTGCCGAACCGTTCTCCAGCTCCCTTCACCGACGAGTAGGGCCTCGACATCATGACCGCGGAATTCCTGGCGCGCCTCGACGACGGCATGCTCGAGTATTTCCGAGACATGGCGAGCGAAATGGTGTCGAGGTTCGCCATCTCCCGCGCCGAGGCCGTGGCGAGGATCAACGAGCGCTACCAGGATGCCGACATTTCTCCCTATCCGGATCTCATGTGTCATGAACTTCCGGAGCACTGGACTTATGGCCTGTACTACTACCCGGACGAGGCGGGCCGACTGCCGACCGGCGACGACGATGAGTCCATCGACTTCTCGGCCCTGAAGGTACGTCCCGCTCCCGAACCGGGCTCGCCCGCCTGGACGATCAGAGACTGCGATGCGGCCCAGGCTTCCGGGAGCTGAGACCGGGTCTGCATGGGCTGTTGCGCGTCCGCCCGCTGCCACATGTGTCAGCGCCTGGAGGAGCTTAGGTGCGTCCTGGGTGCGGAGGCGGGTTGTTCGCATACCGCCTGGAACGGGCGGCATGCCTGGAGGAATGAGGTCAGCGTTCCTGGGTTCGGGTTCGCAGGTCGCAGCTCCAGTGAGGACCGCCTGACGACCTTCCTTGCTGATCTTTTCCTCGAACGACTGTGCCCTGTAAGTTCACGTGTGCATACGGTTGTTGACGTTGATGTGCGCGTGACGGGGGTTGCGGTATGGCGGGCCACAGGCCGACGGACTGGCATGTCCTGGACTTGGACAAGGATCCGACGCCTGGTGATCCGCAGCGGGTGCGCACACTCGCGAAGCACTTGCACGACTTCGCCGACGACGTCTCCGACGCGTTGCGTCTGGTCAAGGGCATGGCGGGGGAGGGCACGCTCCTGGAGTGGGCGGGCAAGTCGGCGGACGTCTTCAAGGAGGACTTCGCGGACGTCCCGAAGAACCTCAGGAAGCTGAAGAAGTCCTACGAGATGTGCGGGGATGCGCTGGCGGACTTCTGGCCGAAGCTGGAGCGGGCGCAGTCGCTGGCGGACAAGGCCCTGCGCAAGGGCCGCGAGGCCCGGGACAACCTCTCCTCCGCCCAGTCCCGTCTCACCTCGGCCGACTCCTGGATGACGCGGGCGACCAAGGAGGCGGACAAGTACGAGGACGACCCGACGGGCAGCAAGTCGGATACGGACAAGCCGGACGAGGCGAAGGTCCGCGCCGCCACGCGGGATGTGCAGCACGCCAAGTCCGCCCAGTCCAAGGCGCAGTCGGACGTGTCCGAGGCGCAGGATGCCCTCGCGGCGGCGAAGAAGATGGCCGAGGACGCGCGCAAGATGCGCGAGGAGGCCGCCCGCGAGGCGAAGTCGAAGATCGACGAGGCCTCCGACGCGGGTATCCAGAACCGGTCGTGGTGGGAGGAGGTCGGCGACTGGTTCACCGACAACTGGGACACCATCGTCGCGGTCTGCAAGGTCGTCGTCGCGGTCGTCGGGATCGTCGCGATGATCATCGGCGGTCCGATTCTCGGCGCGATCGTGCTGATCGCCGCGCTCGTGGTGCTCGCTGACACCCTCTACAAATACTCCAAGGGGCAGGCGTCCCTATGGGATGTCGGACTGGCAGCCCTGGACTGCATACCGGGCATGAAGGGACTGACCACCCTCGGGGGACTCGCCAAGGGACTCAAGGCTTTCGGCAAGACCGGCCTCAAAGGCATGGCACTCGGGGTCAAGGGGGTGGGGAGGACCGCAAAAAGCCTGCTCGGGCAGGGAGCCGGGGGGACCTTCAACCGTCTGAAGGCCAAGATTTTCGGATGCGGTGACCCCGTCGACATCGCCACCGGCGCGATGTATATGGAGCAGACCGACGTGGAACTGCCCGGCCTGCTGCCTCTCACGTTCACCCGCCGTGCCGCCTCGAACTACCGCTGCGGCTGGTGGTTCGGCCCCACCTGGGCCTCGACGCTGGACCAGCGGCTGGAAATCTCCGACGACAGCGTCGTCTTCGTCACCGAGGACGGCATGTTGCTGGACTACCAGATTCCCACCACCACCGGCGCCTCTTCTTATCCGGAACAGGGACCTCGATGGCCGCTCACTCTTCTCGAGGGCGGCGGTTTCCGTGTCCATGACCACGACACAGGGCACACACGCACCTTTGCACCTGCGGTACGCGGTCTGTCACTGCTGCGGTGCATCTCCGACCGAAACGGCACCACCATCACGCTCGACTACGGGCCGGACGGCACGCCGCTTGCCATGCGGCACTCCGGCGGATACCACGTCACTTTCACGGTGGCCGACGACAGAGTCCAGGCACTCCACCTGCGCGGCGTCGGCGAGGACGGATCCGACGTCACCATAAAGCGTTTCCTCTACACGGACGGCCGGCTCACCGGAGTCGTCGGATCTTCCGGTGTGCCACTGAGGCTCGCCTATGACGATGGGCTTCGTATCACGACCTGGACGGACACCAACGGCAGCTCGTACCACTACACATACGACGAGCATGGACGCTGCACGGCTCAAGGCGGTGACGCGGGGCATGTCTCCTTCGCCTTCGACTATGACGGCATCGACGAAGACTGGCCGGGGCATCGGGTCACGACAGTGACGAGTGCCTCCGGGGCCGTCAGCCGCTACGTCATCAACGCCGACTCGCAGGTGGTGGCCCAGCTGGACCCGCTCGGTGGTCGGAGCACGAGGTTGTACGACACCAACCACCACCTGCTCTCGCACACTGATCCCCTGGAGCGGACCACGCGGGTCGAGTACGACGATCAGGGCCGATGCGTGGCGGTCGTGCGTCCTGACGGCGCTCGCACTGAGTACACCTATAACGCACTCGGCCTGGCTGTGGTCGTCAGACTGCCCGACCGTACGTCCGTCCTGAGCGCTTACGACGAGAGGGGCAACCGTACGGCTGTCACCGACCCCGACGGCGCCACGATGCGGTATGCCTACACGGCCGCCGGGCACCTGTGCGGAATCACCGATCCCCTTGGCCATACGACCACGATCCGCACTGACCGGGCAGGGCTCCCGGTCGAGATCACGAATCCGCTCGGCGGCATGGTCCACCACGAACGGGACGGCTTCGGCCGCACGATTCGGCTGACGGACCAGCTGGGCAACGTCACGCGTCTCGAATGGTCCGTGGAAGGATGGCTGACCCGGCAAACGGACGCCGACGGCACTGAAACGTGGGAATACGACGGCGAAGGAAATTGTATTCGCCACGAAGACACCGCCGGTAATGTGACCACGTACGAATACACCCACTTCGACTTGCTGTCTGCCAGGACGGATCCGTCAGGAGCGCGGTTCACCTATACCTATGATGCGGATCTGCATCTCACTCAGGCGACCGCACCCACTGGCGGTGTCTGGCGGTACGCCTATGACGCCGCCGGCCGGATGATATCCGAGACGGACTTCGACGGCGTTACCACTCGATATGCCTATGACCTTGCCGGGCAGCTCATCGCGCGTACGAACTCCATGGGCCAGACCGTCCACACCGAGCACGATGATCTCGGCCGCTTGCTCCGCAAGCACGTGGACGGAAAGACTCTGAACTTCCGGTACGACCTGTGCGGCCGCCTCACAGAGGCAACGGGGCCGCAAGCCACGGTTGCCATGACCCGGGACGGAGTAGGGCGGCTCCTCACCGAGACGACGAACGGCCGCCATCTCACGCACACCTACGACCTGGCGGGACGTCGTCGTACCCGTACCACCCCCAGCGGCACGGTGAGCAACTGGACCTATGACACGGCAGGCAGTGTCGTGGAGCTGGTCAGCTCGGGAAACGTCGTGCGCTTCGACCGAGACGACGCTGGACAGGAACTGGCACGTCGGATCGGTGCCCGCGCGGTTCTGTCCCACACGTACGACCCGCTCGGACGCAGACTCACCCAATCTCTCGTGCACGACGAACGTACACACAGCCGGCGTCGCTACAGCTACCGGTCCGACGGGTACCTCAGCGGAATCGAGGACCTGAACGGAGCGCAGAGCGGCTACGAGACGGACTCGACGGGGCGCGTAACAGCGGTTCATGGACCCCAGGGCACGGAGCGCTATGCCTACGACTCACAGGGCAACCAGACGCACGCGTTCTGGCCGTCCGGGTTCCCGGGGCGGGAGGCGGTCGGCGACCGCAGATATCACGGTCTGCGCCTGGAAAGGGCCGGCAGCGTGCGTTACGAGTATGACGTACAGGGGCGCGTCACACTCCGACAGAAGACTCGTCTGTCGCGTAAGCCGGACACCTGGCGCTACGAGTGGGATGCCGAGGATCGCTTGACAGCGGTCACAACTCCGGACGGAACCCGCTGGACGTATGTCTACGATCCGCTAGGGCGTCGTATCGCCAAGCAAAAGCACGCCGCGGACGGTGCCGGTGTCTTGGAGCGCACCGATTTCGTATGGGACGGCACAACGCTGTGCGAACAGAGAACATGGTCCGCTGACCATCCGCGAGCCGTTGTTGTGACATGGGACCACCAAGGGCAGCATCCCATCGCACAGACCGAACGCATCCTCGACGAAGATGCCAGTCAACAAGAAATTGATCAGCGTTTCTTCGGCATAGTGACCGACCTCATCGGTACCCCTACCGAACTTGTGGATGAGGAAGGCGAGATCGCTTGGTTCACACGGTCGACCCTCTGGGGCAGCACCATGTGGAACCGCTCCGCGCGTGCATACACCCCGCTGCGTTTCCCCGGTCAGTACTTCGACCCCGAAACTGGTCTGCACTACAACCTCTTTCGCCACTACGATCCCGAAACAGCTCGTTATCTCAGCCGAGACCCTCTGGGCCTGGCGGCGGGTCCGAACCCCGACACCTACGTGCATAACCCCTTGACATGGGCGGACCCGCTGGGCCTCACCCCCTGCGAAGACGCTGCCAAGCAGGCCGCCGCGCGAAACGAGACGGTGCTGGGGCCGAACATGCCCACGCGCACCGAAGCGTCCGTCGGAAGCACCACAAGCCACAGCTACAAGAAGACATTCTTCGAGGCGCATCCCGAACTCAAGGGTAAGGTTGTCGTCCATCACGCAATTGAGCAGCAGGTACTCAAACGGTATCCCGGCCTGTTTACGGCGGATGAGCTACATTCCCTGGAGAACCTTCGTGGAATACCGAAGGGTGATATTAACAGCAGAGTCCATCTGAGTCAGATACGTGTCGAGTGGAACAGGTTTTATGAGGCGAACCCGAACCCAAGTCGCCAGGAAGTCTTGAATCATGTGACGCGTGTCGATGATATGCTCGGCAACTGGTTCAGTCCGCGTATCCGTTAGTCGTGCACGAAAAGATTGGTCGGACCTATGTGGCGCGAGATCATCCAAGAGTTTCCGTCGGCGGAACTCCGCAGTCCAGTGGATTCCGGCACTCTCGACCGGATCGAGGAATCCCTCGGGCAGTCTCTTCCCGCCGATCTCCGTTCGTTCCTGCTCGAGAGTGACGGGATCTCGGACGAATACGGTACAGATGTGATCTGGCCTGCCGAGCGGATTCTGAACGACAACCTTTCGTTTCGTGGCGATGAACAGTACCGCTCGCTGTACATGCCCTTCGATTCTCTCATTTTCTTCGGCGACAACGGTGGGGGTGACCAATTCGCCTTCGTTCGCCTGCCGGAGCGCAACGATGTCTTCGTGTGGGACCACGAGACGGATGGCAGGGACCTCGTCGCGCCGAGCCTTGAGAGCTACCTGCACCGCGCGCTGGAAAGTGACGGCGAGGACTGGTACCGGTAGTCGCGCCGAGGTACGAGAGGCCGGACCCGTCGGCCCTGACGCCTGACCGGTCTCGACCACACCGCATGGAGGTCTCCTGCAAGATCGTCCTGACAGGGGGCAAGCAGGAACCGATCATGGCGGCTGAGTGGAACTGGGACAGCGGCAAAGGCCTGCTGGGCCTGGACGACCCCGATGAGTGGGATGCCGCGTGGGAGCGAGGCGAGAGCTGTCTTGGTACAGCTGCGATCGGGTTGGCGCTCCAGTGCTCACTGGAGGAGGCGTCGCCTCGGATCGTCAAGGCGACGCAGTTGCCGGTTCCGGATCAGCGGGGGTACGCGTTCACTGCCGCAGGTACGGCGGCGCGGCTCAACCGGGAGTTGACGCCGGAGTTGTACGCCGCGCTGCGTGCGGAGGGGCCCAAAGAGCTCGCCGAGGGCGCCATCGACGACACGCTGACGTTCGTGCCGTTCCGCAGGCTGCCGCCTTGGTTCAAGCGTCGGTGGGTGCTTGTGACGGTGCGGAACAGACTGGAGGACTTGTGGCTGCGGGCCGCGGACGCGGGCGGGGATGCCTGGCAGGCCGTGCGCGGGCGGAGCGAGTGAATGGAGACCCTTCCCGTTCCCGGGGAAGTGCTCGCACGCACCGTCTTCGGCCCGCTCGGGGGAGTGGTGGAGATCGGCGCCGTGAACCTCACCGGTACCTGGGAGCTCGCGGGCGTGTCTGTGGGTGCCTTCGTGGCGCTTCGGCGGGACGACGTGGACCGGATCCTCGACGGCATTCGGTCCGTCTGCCGCTTCACCGACGACGCCATGGCGATCATCGATGAGCTGGGGTATCTCCGCGAGCACCAGGTGTCGACGGCGGTCCTTCTCCTGTGGTCCGGGGCGATCACAGGTGTTCCGCGGCCCTTCGAGCAGCTGGAGGATCCGCGGCTGGTGCGGCGTATGTGCCGCGTGGGCGCGGATCTGCAGTTGACGTCTCTCTTGCAGGCACTGGTGACAGCGGTCATCGCGGCCGGGACAGGAGCCCGGCAGGGAGCGGTCCGGATCGCCGAGATCCTCGAGATCGCGTCGGACCTGGCGGACACCACCGACCGCAGCGCGCCGGCCGACGTGTTCAGGATGTGGCGCGTCACCCATCTGTCCGCCGTCCTCCGTCCGGACTCCGACGCACCGGAGACGGGCAGGGCGGGTTTCCGGGCCTATGGCCAGACGCTGGAGGAGCTGCTCGGGGCATGATGATCGGCTGGGCCGGAGTGGCTTCCGTGGCACCCTCGACGGCACCCCGCCGCGCCCCGCGTTTGACCCACGTCACCCCCGGGGTATTCTCTCCGGCTCGATTGGCGTCGCCCCTGCCCCATATGGCAGACTGTCCGAGTTGCTCGGTCGAGTGTTGATGCTGCGCGCCTCCCGCCGGGAGGACCGGAAGCGAGTCCCACAGTACTCGTCGCCCTAACTGCCACACGGCAGCGCTGGGGCGGACGTACGGGAATCTTTCGGGAAGCGTTAGTGCGGCACCGGCCAGGCACCCGGTGGCCTTCTAGGCCCCGGCCTGCGGTTCCGGATGGGCCGTGCGCAATCCCTGCAGGGATGTTCGAACAAGGGGCATCTGTGTCAGCGGAAGAGCGACACGCCCGACCGCGTGGGTCGGACAGAAGGGCTGGAACGCCGGGTTCCAGAGCGTTACGAGAGACAGGACTACTAGTAGCCATGGCGGGACAGAAGATCCGCATCCGGCTCAAGGCCTACGACCACGAGGTCATCGACAGCTCGGCGAAGAAGATCGTCGAGACGGTGACGCGTACTGGTGCGTCGGTCGCAGGCCCGGTGCCGCTGCCCACTGAGAAGAACGTGTACTGCGTCATCAAGTCGCCGCACAAGTACAAGGACTCGCGCGAGCACTTCGAGATGCGCACGCACAAGCGCCTGATCGACATCCTCGACCCGACCCCCAAGACCGTTGACTCTCTGATGCGACTCGACCTCCCGGCCGGTGTCGACATCGAGATCAAGCTCTGAGGCCGGTGATCTGAACGATGGCTAAGCAGATCAAGGGCATCCTGGGCGAGAAGCTCGGCATGACGCAGGTGTGGGACGCGAACAACCGTGTTGTTCCGGTCACCGTCGTCAAGGCCGGCCCCAACGTCGTCACCCAGGTCCGCACGAACGACGTCGACGGCTACGAGTCCGTCCAGATCGCGTTCGGCGAGATCGACCCGCGCAAGGTGAACAAGCCCCTCAAGGGCCACTTCGCCAAGGCCGACGTCACTCCCCGCCGCCACCTCGTCGAGATCCGTACCGCTGACGCCAGCGAGTACACCCTCGGCCAGGAGATCACCGCCGAGGTGTTCGAGGCCGGCATCAAGGTCGACGTGACCGGCAAGAGCAAGGGCAAGGGCTTCGCCGGTGTCATGAAGCGTCACAACTTCAAGGGCCTCGGCGCCGGACACGGCACCCAGCGCAAGCACCGCTCCCCCGGTTCCATCGGTGGCTGCGCCACCCCGGGCCGTGTGTTCAAGGGCCTCCGCATGGCGGGTCGCATGGGCAACGAGCGGGTCACCACCCAGAACCTGACCGTCCACGCCGTTGACGCGGAGAAGGGTCTGCTGCTCATCAAGGGCGCGGTTCCCGGTCCGAACGGCGGCCTCGTCCTGGTCCGCACCGCGGCCAAGGGGGCCTGAGGTAATGAGCACTGTTGACATCCTTTCGCCGGCGGGCGACAAGGCCGGTTCCGTCGAGCTCCCCGCGGAGATCTTCGACGTCGAAAAGGTCAGCATTCCGCTGATCCACCAGGTCGTCGTCGCGCAGCTGGCCGCTGCCCGCCAGGGCACGCACAAGACCAAGACCCGTGGCGAGGTCCGCGGCGGTGGCAAGAAGCCGTACCGCCAGAAGGGCACCGGTCGCGCCCGTCAGGGTTCGACCCGCGCGCCGCAGTTCGCCGGTGGTGGCGTCGTGCACGGTCCCGTGCCGCGTGACTACTCGCAGCGGACGCCCAAGAAGATGAAGGCTGCCGCGCTGCGTCACGCCCTCACCGACCGGGCCCGCCACAACCGCATCCACGTCGTCTCCGGCGTCGTCGAGGGTGACAACCCGTCGACGAAGGCTGCCAAGACGCTGTTCGGCAAGATCTCGGAGCGCAAGAACCTGCTCCTGGTCGTCGACCGCGCCGACGAGGCCGCGTGGCTGTCCGCCCGCAACCTGCCCCAGATCCACATCCTGGAGCCGGGCCAGCTGAACACGTACGACGTTCTCGTCTCGGACGACGTGGTCTTCACCCAGGCCGCCTTCGAGTCCTTCGTGTCCGGCCCGAAGGCCAATGACACCGAAGGGAGCGAGGTCTGATGGCTATCCGTCACCCCGCTATCGCCTCCAAGGCGGCGAAGAAGGCCAAGGCCGCGCGCGTCGCCAAGGCGCGCCGCCACGCCGCCGAGGGCAAGAACACCGTCGAGACCCCGCTGAGCAAGTCCTTCACGGACCCCCGTGACGTGCTGCTCAAGCCGGTCGTCTCCGAGAAGAGCTACGCGCTCCTCGACGAGGGCAAGTACACGTTCATCGTGGACCCGAGCGCCAACAAGACCCAGATCAAGCAGGCCGTCCAGGCGGTCTTCTCGGTCAAGGTCACCGGGGTCAACACGATCAACCGCCAGGGCAAGCGCAAGCGGACCCGCACCGGCTTCGGCCAGCGCGCGTCCACCAAGCGCGCGATCGTGACCCTCGCTGAGGGCGACCGTATCGACATCTTCGGCGGTCCGACCGCCTGAGGGCGGTCCGGATCGTCCGATATCGGACGAGGACTGAGAAATGGGAATCCGCAAGTACAAGCCGACTACGCCGGGCCGTCGCGGCTCGAGCGTCGCCGACTTCGTCGAGGTCACGCGGTCCACGCCGGAGAAGTCGTTGGTCCGCCCCCTGCACAGCAAGGGTGGCCGTAACAACTCCGGTCGTGTGACCGTCCGCCACCAGGGTGGTGGCCACAAGCGCGCCTACCGTGTGATCGACTTCCGTCGTCACGACAAGGACGGCGTGCCGGCGAAGGTCGCGCACATCGAGTACGACCCCAACCGCACCGCGCGCATCGCGCTCCTGCACTACGCGGACGGCGAGAAGCGCTACATCCTCGCGCCGCGTGGCCTGAGCCAGGGCGACCGCGTCGAGAACGGTCCCGGGGCCGACATCAAGCCGGGCAACAACCTTGCCCTGCGCAACATCCCGGTCGGTACCACGCTGCACGCCATCGAGCTGCGTCCGGGCGGCGGCGCGAAGTTCGCCCGCTCCGCCGGCGCCTCGGTGCAGCTGCTCGCGAAGGAGGGCTCGATGGCCCACCTCCGCATGCCGTCCGGTGAGATCCGCCTGGTCGACGTGCGCTGCCGCGCCACCGTCGGCGAGGTCGGCAACGCCGAGCAGAGCAACATCAACTGGGGTAAGGCGGGCCGTAAGCGCTGGCTGGGCGTTCGCCCGACCGTGCGTGGTGTGGTCATGAACCCGGTGGACCACCCGCACGGTGGTGGCGAAGGCCGTACCTCGGGTGGTCGCCACCCGGTGTCCCCTTGGGGCAAGAAGGAAGGCCGTACTCGTTCGCCCAAGAAGGCGTCGAACAAGTACATCGTCCGCCGCCGCAAGACGAACAAGAAGCGCTAAGGACGGGTTGAGATGCCTCGTAGCTTGAAGAAGGGACCCTTCGTCGACGACCACCTGATCAAGAAGGTGGACGCGCAGAACGAAGCCGGTACCAAGAACGTCATCAAGACCTGGTCCCGTCGCTCGATGATCGTGCCGGCCATGCTCGGCCACACGCTCGCGGTGCACAACGGCAAGACCCACATTCCGGTGTTCGTCACCGAGTCGAT
The DNA here is from genome assembly GCF_042803315.1 of Streptomyces sp. NPDC057424. Taxonomy (NCBI): domain Bacteria; kingdom Bacillati; phylum Actinomycetota; class Actinomycetes; order Kitasatosporales; family Streptomycetaceae; genus Streptomyces; species Streptomyces sp. NPDC057424. The sequence continues at coordinate 86,330 of NZ_JBHVCP010000002.1, read as the reverse complement.
GGTCGGCCACAAGCTCGGCGAGTTCTCGCCGACGCGCACCTTCCGGGGTCACGTCAAGGACGACCGGAAGTCGAAGCGCCGCTAAGCGCGGGGTGGAATGACCATGACAGACACTGGAAGGACAACCATGGAAGCCAGGGCCCAGGCGCGGTACATCCGCGTCACGCCCATGAAGGCCCGCCGTGTGGTGGACCTCATCCGTGGCCTCAACGCCACGGAGGCTCAGGCGGTCCTGCGTTTCGCCCCGCAGGCCGCGAGCCAGCCGGTGGGCAAGGTGCTGGACAGCGCCATCGCCAACGCCGCGCACAACTACGACCACACCGATGTCGACAGCCTCTTCGTCTCCGAGGCCTACGTCGACGAGGGCCCGACCCTGAAGCGGTTCCGTCCGCGCGCCCAGGGCCGTGCCTACCGGATCCGCAAGCGGACCAGCCACATCACCGTGGTCGTCAGCAGCAAGGAAGGAACCCGGTAATGGGCCAGAAGGTAAACCCGCACGGGTTCCGGCTCGGTGTCACGACCGACTTCAAGTCGCGTTGGTACGCCGACAAGCTGTACAAGGACTACGTCAAGGAAGACGTCGCCATCCGTCGGATGATGACGTCCGGCATGGAGCGCGCCGGCATCTCCAAGGTCGAGATCGAGCGCACCCGTGACCGCGTGCGTGTGGACATCCACACCGCTCGTCCGGGCATCGTCATCGGCCGCCGTGGCGCCGAGGCCGACCGCATCCGCGGTGACCTCGAGAAGCTCACGGGCAAGCAGGTCCAGCTGAACATCCTCGAGGTCAAGAACCCCGAGACCGACGCTCAGCTGGTTGCCCAGGCCGTGGCCGAGCAGCTCTCCTCCCGCGTCTCCTTCCGCCGCGCCATGCGTAAGAGCATGCAGTCGGCGATGAAGGCCGGCGCCAAGGGCATCAAGATCCAGTGCGGTGGCCGCCTCGGTGGCGCCGAGATGTCCCGCTCGGAGTTCTACCGCGAGGGCCGCGTGCCCCTGCACACGCTCCGCGCGAACGTGGACTACGGCTTCTTCGAGGCCAAGACGACCTTCGGCCGCATCGGCGTGAAGGTCTGGATCTACAAGGGCGACGTCAAGAACATCGCCGAGGTCCGCGCCGAGAACGCTGCGGCCCGTGCGGGTAACCGCCCGGCCCGCGGTGGTGCCGACCGCCCGGCCCGTGGTGGCCGTGGTGGCGAGCGGCGCGGTCGCAAGCCGCAGCAGGCCGCTGGTTCCGAGGCCCCCAAGGCCGAGGCTCCCGCGTCCGCCGCTCCGGCTGAGAGCACCGGAACGGAGGCCTGACCGTCATGCTGATCCCCCGTAGGGTCAAGCACCGCAAGCAGCACCACCCCAAGCGCAACGGCATGTCCAAGGGTGGCACGCAGGTCGCGTTCGGCGAGTACGGCATCCAGGCGCTGACCCCGGCGTATGTGACGAACCGTCAGATCGAGGCCGCTCGTATCGCCATGACCCGCCACATCAAGCGTGGCGGCAAGGTCTGGATCAACATCTACCCGGACCGCCCCCTCACCAAGAAGCCCGCCGAGACCCGCATGGGTTCCGGTAAGGGTTCTCCTGAGTGGTGGATCGCCAACGTCAAGCCCGGACGTGTGATGTTCGAGCTGTCGTACCCCAACGAGAAGATCGCGCGCGAGGCCCTGACCCGTGCGGCTCACAAGCTGCCGATGAAGTGCAAGATCGTCAAGCGCGAGGCAGGTGAAGCGTGATGTCGGCCGGTACCAAGGCGTCGGAGCTGCGCGAGCTGGGCAACGAGGAGCTTCTCGCGAAGCTCCGCGAGGCCAAGGAAGAGCTGTTCAACCTCCGCTTCCAGGCGGCGACGGGCCAGCTCGAGAACCACGGGCGGCTCAAGGCCGTCCGCAAGGACATCGCGCGGATCTACACCCTGATGCGTGAGCGCGAGCTGGGCATCGAGACGGTGGAGAGCGCCTGATGAGCGAGAGCAACGTGACTGAAGAGACCAAGACGGACCGCGGTTTCCGCAAGACCCGCGAGGGTCTGGTCGTCAGCGACAAGATGGACAAGACCGTCGTCGTCGCCGTCGAGGACCGCGTCAAGCACGCGCTGTACGGCAAGGTCATCCGCCGTACGAGCAAGCTCAAGGCCCACGACGAGCAGAACGCCGCGGGTGTCGGCGACCGCGTCCTCCTCATGGAGACCCGGCCGCTGTCCGCGACCAAGCGCTGGCGCGTCGTCGAGATCCTCGAGAAGGCCAAGTAATCCCTCCTAGGGGGACCCCCTAGGCACCGTTCCGCCAGGCTCGGGGAGAAGCGTGAGTCATTCACGCCTCTCCCCGGGAACCGGCAGACAATCAGGAGATAGACGTGATCCAGCAGGAGTCGCGACTGCGTGTCGCCGACAACACTGGTGCGAAGGAGATCCTTTGCATCCGTGTGCTCGGTGGCTCCGGTCGCCGCTACGCGGGTGTCGGTGACGTCATCGTCGCCACCGTCAAGGACGCGATCCCCGGTGGCAACGTGAAGAAGGGTGACGTCGTCAAGGCCGTCATCGTTCGCACCGTCAAGGAGCGCCGCCGTCCGGACGGCTCGTACATCCGCTTCGACGAGAACGCCGCTGTCATTCTCAAGAACGACGGCGACCCTCGTGGCACCCGTATCTTCGGCCCGGTCGGCCGTGAGCTGCGCGAGAAGAAGTTCATGAAGATCATCTCCCTCGCGCCGGAGGTGCTGTGAGCATGAAGATCAAGAAGGGCGACCTGGTCCAGGTCATCACCGGTAAGGACAAGGGCAAGCAGGGCAAGGTCATCGCCGCTTACCCGCGCGACGAGCGTGTCCTGGTCGAGGGTGTCAACCGGGTCAAGAAGCACACCAAGGCCGGTCCGACGGCTCGCGGTTCGCAGGCCGGCGGCATCGTCACCACCGAGGCGCCGATCCACGTCTCCAACGTCCAGCTGGTCGTGGAGAAGGACGGCAACAAGGTCGTGACCCGCGTCGGTTACCGCTTCGACGACGAAGGCAACAAGATCCGCGTTGCCAAGCGGACGGGTGAGGACATCTGATGACGACCACCACCAGCCCGCGTCTGAAGCAGAAGTACCGTGACGAGATCACGGGCAAGCTGCGTGACGAGTTCCAGTACGAGAACGTCATGCAGATCCCCGGTCTCGTCAAGATCGTGGTCAACATGGGTGTGGGCGACGCCGCCCGCGACTCCAAGCTGATCGAGGGTGCCATCAAGGACCTCACCACGATCACCGGTCAGAAGCCGGCCGTCACCAAGGCCCGCAAGTCCATCGCGCAGTTCAAGCTGCGTGAGGGCCAGCCGATCGGTGCCCACGTCACGCTCCGTGGCGACCGCATGTGGGAGTTCCTGGACCGCACCCTGTCGCTCGCGCTGCCGCGCATCCGCGACTTCCGCGGCCTGTCCCCCAAGCAGTTCGACGGCCGTGGCAACTACACCTTCGGTCTCACGGAGCAGGTCATGTTCCACGAGATCGACCAGGACAAGATCGACCGCACCCGGGGTATGGACATCACCGTGGTGACCACGGCGACCAACGACGCTGAGGGCCGCGCGCTCCTTCGTCACCTCGGCTTCCCCTTCAAGGAGGCGTGAGCGAGATGGCGAAGAAGGCTCTGATCGCTAAGGCTGCTCGCAAGCCCAAGTTCGGTGTGCGTGGCTACACCCGCTGCCAGCGCTGCGGCCGCCCGCACTCCGTGTACCGCAAGTTCGGCCTCTGCCGCGTGTGCCTTCGTGAGATGGCTCACCGTGGCGAGCTGCCGGGCGTGACCAAGAGCTCCTGGTAATCCCCCAAATAAGGGATTCGCAGGGCTCTCGGTAAGCATCTGGGGCGGCAGGACGTCCAGCTCGCATGCCTTAGGCTTGTGGGGTTGGGCGTCTGCCGCCGCCCTTACGACTTACTACGCCGTAGGTCCACCGCGCCGCACCCGTCCCGTCTCGGATCGGGGAGAGGGATGGCGCACCAGGAAACCCCGGCGAGAGAGGCCGAAGGCCAATTCATGACCATGACTGATCCGATCGCAGACATGCTGACCCGTCTGCGGAACGCGAACTCGGCATACCACGACTCCGTGACGATGCCGGCATCGAAGATCAAGTCGCACATCGCGGAGATCCTCCAGCAGGAGGGCTTCATCACGGGCTGGAAGGTCGAGGACGCCGAGGTCGGCAAGAACCTCGTCCTGGAGCTGAAGTTCGGCCCCAACCGTGAGCGCTCCATCGCGGGCATCAAGCGGATCTCCAAGCCCGGTCTCCGGGTGTACGCGAAGTCCACCAACCTGCCGAAGGTTCTGGGCGGCCTGGGCGTGGCCATCATCTCCACGTCGCACGGGCTCCTGACCGACAAGCAGGCGCAGAAGAAGGGCGTGGGTGGGGAAGTCCTCGCCTACGTCTGGTAATTCGGGAACGGAGGAGAGACAGCAATGTCGCGTATCGGCAAGCTCCCCATCCCGGTTCCCGCCGGCGTGGACGTCACCATCGACGGCCGTACGGTCGCGGTCAAGGGCCCCAAGGGCGAACTGACCCACACCGTCATCGCGCCGATCGACATCGCCAAGGCCGAGGACGGCACCCTTCAGGTGCTCCGGCCCAACGACGAGCGGCAGAGCAAGGCCCTGCACGGCCTGTCCCGCACGCTGGTGGCGAACATGATCACCGGTGTGACCACGGGATACGTCAAGAAGCTCGAAATCAGCGGTGTCGGTTACCGTGTCGTGGCCAAGGGCTCCAACCTGGAGTTCTCCCTGGGCTACAGCCACCCGATCCTGGTCGAGGCCCCCGAGGGCATCACCTTCAAGGTGGAGTCCCCGACCCGTTTCTCGGTCGAGGGCATCGACAAGCAGAAGGTCGGCGAGGTTGCGGCCAACATCCGCAAGCTGCGCAAGCCCGACCCGTACAAGGCCAAGGGCGTCAAGTACGAGGGCGAAGTCATCCGCCGCAAGGTCGGAAAGGCGGGTAAGTAAGCCATGGCATACGGACAGAAGATCCTTAAGGGCGACGCCTACAAGCGCGCCGCGATCAAGCGCCGCCACATCCGGATCCGTAAGCACATCAACGGTACGGCGGAGCGTCCGCGTCTGGTCGTTACCCGCTCGAACCGCCACATCGTGGCCCAGGTGATCGACGACATCAAGGGTCACACCCTTGCGTCGGCGTCCACCCTGGACAGCTCGATCCGCGGTGGCGAGGGCGACAAGTCCGCGCAGGCCAAGCAGGTCGGCGCCCTGGTCGCCGAGCGTGCCAAGGCCGCCGGTGTCGAGGCCGTCGTGTTCGACCGTGGTGGTAACCAGTACGCGGGGCGCATCGCCGCCCTGGCGGACGCCGCCCGCGAGGCCGGACTCAAGTTCTGAGTCCTGGTTCCGTAGCTAGCGGAGACAGAGAGAGGTAATTCCAATGGCTGGACCCCAGCGCCGCGGTGGCGGTGCCGGTGGCGGCGAGCGGCGGGACCGGAAGGGCCGTGACGGCGGCGCAGCTGCCGCCGAGAAGACCGCGTACGTTGAGCGCGTCGTCGCGATCAACCGCGTCGCCAAGGTTGTGAAGGGTGGTCGTCGCTTCAGCTTCACCGCGCTGGTCGTGGTGGGCGACGGTGACGGCACCGTGGGTGTCGGATACGGCAAGGCCAAGGAGGTGCCGGCCGCCATCGCCAAGGGCGTTGAGGAGGCCAAGAAGCACTTCTTCAAGGTCCCCCGCATCCAGGGCACCATCCCGCACCCCATCCAGGGTGAGAAGGCTGCCGGCGTCGTGCTGCTGAAGCCCGCGTCGCCCGGTACCGGTGTGATCGCCGGTGGTCCGGTGCGTGCCGTGCTCGAGTGCGCCGGTATCCACGACGTGCTGTCGAAGTCGCTCGGCTCCGACAACGCGATCAACATCGTGCACGCGACCGTGGAGGCCCTGAGGGGCCTGCAGCGTCCCGAGGAGATCGCGGCCCGCCGCGGTCTGCCCCTCGAGGACGTCGCCCCCGCGGCTCTTCTCCGTGCGCGTGCCGGGGCGGGTGCGTAATCATGGCGCAGCTCAAGATTACGCAGGTCAAGTCCTACATCGGCAGCAAGCAGAACCACCGTGACACCCTGCGTTCCCTTGGTCTCAAGGGCATCAACACGCAGGTCGTCAAGGAGGACCGCCCCGAGTTCCGCGGCATGGTGCACACCGTCCGCCACCTCGTGACGGTCGAGGAGGTCGACTGATCATGGCGGAGAACAACCCGCTCAAGATCCACAACCTCCGTCCCGCCCCGGGCGCCAAGACCGCCAAGACCCGTGTCGGTCGTGGTGAGGCGTCGAAGGGTAAGACGGCCGGTCGTGGTACCAAGGGCACGAAGGCCCGTTACCAGGTTCCGGAGCGCTTCGAGGGTGGCCAGATGCCCCTCCACATGCGTCTCCCGAAGCTGAAGGGCTTCAAGAACCCGTTCAAGACCGAGTTCCAGGTCGTGAACCTCGACAAGCTGGCCGCGCTCTACCCCGAGGGTGGCGAGGTCACCGTCGAGGGTCTGGTGGCCAAGGGGGCCGTTCGCAAGAACAGCCTCGTCAAGGTCCTCGGCCAGGGCGAGATCTCCGTGGCGCTGCAGGTGACGGTCGACGCCGTCTCCGGCTCCGCCAAGGAGAAGATCACCGCCGCCGGCGGTTCCGTCACCGAGCTCGTCTGAACACCACAGGCGTCTCGATGACCTGAGCGATCCCGACCGGGGATACCCCACAAATGGGGTATCCCCGGTTGGTCGTTCCTAGGGCGGCAGTCTCGCCGGTAAGGTGGCCTGCACTGCCCACTTTTCACTGGGTGCTGCACTTCGGGCACTCTCAGCGGCAGTTGACCGTTACCTATTCGTCGAACCTCAAGACCGTCACCCTTGACGCAGTTGCGCGGGGGTCGCAGGAGGCACCGTGCTCACCGCGTTCGCCCGGGCGTTCAAGACGCCCGACCTGCGCAAGAAGCTGCTCTTCACGCTCGGCATCATCGTGGTCTACCGGGTGGGTACACACATCCCGATCCCGGGCGTCGACTACCGGAACGTCCAGACCTGTATCGACAATGCGCAGGCCAACCAGGGCCTCTTCGGTCTGGTCAACATGTTCAGCGGCGGCGCGCTGCTGCAGATCACGATCTTCGCGCTGGGCATCATGCCGTACATCACGGCGAGCATCATTCTGCAGCTGCTGACCGTGGTGATCCCGCGCCTGGAAGCCCTGAAGAAGGAGGGCCAGGCCGGTACGGCGAAGATCACGCAGTACACCCGTTACCTGACGATCGCCCTCGCCATCCTCCAGGGCACCGGCCTCGTCGCCACCGCCCGCAGCGGCGCGCTGTTCCAGGGCTGCCCGGTGGCCAGCCAGATCGTCCCCGACCAGTCGATCTTCGTCACCGTCACCATGGTCATCACCATGACCGCCGGTACGGCGACCGTGATGTGGCTCGGTGAGCTCATCACCGACCGCGGCATCGGCAACGGCATGTCGATCCTGATGTTCATCTCGATCGCCGCCACCTTCCCGTCCGCCCTGTGGGCCATCAAGCAGGAGGGCTCCCTGGCCGGCGGCTGGATCGAGTTCGGCACCGTCATCGTGATCGGCCTCGTCGTGATCGGCCTGGTGGTCTTCGTCGAGCAGGCTCAGCGCCGCATCCCGGTCCAGTACGCGAAGCGCATGATCGGCCGCCGGTCCTACGGCGGTACGTCGACGTACATTCCGCTGAAGGTCAACCAGGCCGGCATCATCCCTGTGATCTTCGCCTCGTCCCTGCTCTACATCCCGGCGCTGATCGCGCAGTTCGCCGGTGGAAGCTCCGGCTGGAAGACCTGGATCGAGAAGAATCTCGCGCTTCCGGACGCCCCGATGCACATGGTCCTGTACTTCCTCCTGATCATCTTCTTCGCCTTCTTCTACGTGGCCATCTCGTTCAACCCCGAGGAAGTCGCGGACAACATGAAGAAGTATGGTGGCTTCATCCCGGGCATCCGGGCTGGCCGACCGACCGCTGAGTACCTGTCGTACGTGCTCAACCGGATCACCTGGCCGGGTTCGCTGTACCTGGGCCTGATCGCTCTCGTGCCGACAGTGGCGTTGGCTGGTTTCGGGGCAAACCAGAACTTCCCGTTCGGCGGGACCAGCATCCTGATCATCGTGGGTGTCGGTCTCGAGACCGTGAAGCAGATCGAGAGCCAGCTCCAGCAGCGCAATTACGAAGGGTTCCTCCGCTGATGCGTATCGTCCTCGTCGGGCCGCCGGGTGCCGGTAAGGGAACGCAGGCCGCGTTCCTGGCCAAGAACCTGTCGATCCCGCACATCTCCACGGGCGACCTGTTCCGGGCCAACATCAGCCAGCAGACGGAACTCGGCAAACTGGCGAAGTCCTACATGGACGCGGGCAATCTCGTGCCCGACGAGGTCACCATCGCGATGGCGAAGGACCGCATGGAGCAGCCGGACGCCGAGAACGGTTTCCTGCTGGACGGCTTCCCCCGCAATGTGTCGCAGGCCGAGGCGCTCGACGAGCTGCTCGAGACCGAGAGCATGCAGCTCGACGCGGTGCTGGACCTGGAGGTCCCGGAGGACGAGGTGGTCAAGCGGATCGCCGGCCGCCGCATCTGCCGCAACGACTCCTCGCACGTCTTCCACGTGACGTACAAGCAGCCGGCCAAGGAAGGCGTCTGCGACGTCTGTGGCGGTGAGCTGTACCAGCGCAACGACGACTCCGAGGAGACGGTCCGGACGCGCCTGGAGGTCTACCACACCCAGACCGAGCCGATCATCGACTACTACAAGGCCCAGGGCCTGGTGGTCACGATCTCGGCGCTCGGAAAGGTGGAGGACGTCACGACACGCGCCATGGAGGCGCTGAAGCGTGGCGAGGACGACAAGTAGTCGTCCGTACGCAGCTACGGCCGCGGTTCCCCTCGGGGGCCGCGGCTGCTGTGTGGGCGGGGCCGGGCGTGCGGCCCCGTATCGTTGAAGACGTTCGTTGTCGCCGAAGGTGCAGAAAGGCCGTAGCCCCCATGGTGCAGATCAAGAGCCCCGAGCAGATCGCCAAGATGCGTGAGGCGGGGCTGGTCGTCGCCGCCATTCACGCGGCGACCCGTGAGGCCGCCGTGCCCGGGGCCACGACGAGGGATCTGGACCAGGTCGCCCGCAAGGTCCTCGCCGAGCACAACGCCAAGCCGAACTTCCTCGGTTACGGCGGCTTCCCGGCGACGATCTGCACGTCGGTGAACGAGGTCGTCGTCCATGGCATCCCGTCCGACGGCGTCGTCCTCAAGGACGGGGACGTCATCTCCATCGACTGCGGCGCGATCATCGACGGCTGGCACGGCGACGCCGCCTACACGGCCTTCGTGGGCTCCGGGCACGCCCCGGAGCTGGTCGAGCTCTCCCGGGTGACCGAGGAGTCGATGTGGGCCGGCATCGCCGCCATGAAGCAGGGCAACCGCCTGGTCGACGTCTCCCGGGCGATCGAGACGTACATCCGCCGCCAGCCCAAGCCCGGCGGCGGCAAGTACGGGATCATCGAGGACTACGGCGGCCACGGCATCGGGACCGAGATGCACATGGACCCGCATCTGCTGAACTACGTCGACCGGCGGCGCGGCAAGGGCCCGAAGCTGGTGCCCGGCTTCTGCCTCGCGATCGAGCCGATGGTGTCCCTGGGGACGCCGAAGACGGAGGTCCTGGAGGACGACTGGACCGTCATCACGACGGACGGTACGTGGTCGTCGCACTGGGAGCACTCCGTCGCCCTGACGGAGGAGGGCCCGCTGGTGCTGACGTCTCCCGACGCGGGCAAGGCGAAGCTCGCGGAGCTGGGGATCACGGCAGCTCCCGATCCGCTGGGCTGAGCGCCTTCCGGGGAGGGTGGTCGCGACGGTCGGCGGCTGCGGGCCGCGGGGGCCCGGTCGCGCAGTTCCCCGCGCCCTGGCAGGGCGCTTAAAGCTCTCCGCGCCGGGGCAGACTTCCCCGATTCGTGTTTCAGAGGGCCCTGACGTAGACTGACTCGTCGGCTCTGGTGCACCCGCATGTCTGCATGCGCTCGCACGGAGTCGATCAAGGTAGTCGATTCGAAGGGCGAAGCGTGGCCAAGAAGCAAGGTGCCATCGAGATCGAGGGCACTGTCGTCGAGTCTCTTCCGAACGCCATGTTCAAGGTCGAGCTCCAGAACGGCCACCAGGTCCTGGCACACATCAGCGGCAAGATGCGCATGCACTACATCCGCATCCTCCCTGACGACCGGGTCGTGGTGGAGCTGTCTCCGTACGACCTGACGCGTGGCCGGATCGTCTACCGCTACAAGTAGATCTTGCCCGCGCCCCGGCTTCCGGGGTGGTGGCACTGACCCGGAGAACCTCACCCATGAAGGTCAAGCCGAGCGTCAAGAAGATCTGCGACAAGTGCAGGGTGATCCGCCGTCACGGCCGGGTCATGGTCATCTGCGACAACCCGCGCCACAAGCAGCGCCAGGGCTGACGCACGACCGATCCCTCTGCATTCCTCGCAGGGATTCGCGCGACGCAAGCTGAATATGTTCATACGCAGAGCCCGGACCCTCGGGTCTGACACCCCCGGTCGGAGGCCGGGGACCCAGTTCGTACCTCGTACGGCGGCTGGGAGTCGGTTCTGTGGAAGACCTCCGTCAAGTAACTGGAGCCATTGAATGGCACGCGTTTCCGGTGTTGACATCCCGCGCGAAAAGCGCGTGGAGATCGCCCTCACCTACGTGTTCGGCATCGGCCGGACCCTCTCCCAGCAGACGCTGGCCGCCACCGGCGTGGACCCGAACACCCGTGTTCGGGACCTCTCCGAGGAGCAGCTGGTCGCGATCCGCGAGTACGTCGACAACAACATCAAGACCGAGGGTGACCTCCGTCGCGAGATCCAGGCCGACATCCGCCGCAAGGTCGAGATCGGCACCTACCAGGGTCTGCGTCACCGTCGTGGTCTGCCCGTCCGCGGTCAGCGCACCAGCACCAACGCTCGTACCCGCAAGGGTCCGCGTCGCGCCATCGCCGGCAAGAAGAAGCCGGGCAAGAAGTAGTCCACAGCGGACGACTGTCCACGGTCTTCGCTGTAGGACCGACCACCTCCCGTAGGAGTTATAGATGCCCCCCAAGGGTCGTCAGGGCGCTGCCAAGAAGGTGCGCCGCAAGGAAAAGAAGAACGTCGCTCACGGCCACGCGCACATCAAGAGCACGTTCAACAACACGATCGTCTCGATCACGGACCCGTCCGGCAACGTGATCTCCTGGGCCTCCGCCGGCCACGTCGGCTTCAAGGGCTCGCGGAAGTCCACGCCGTTCGCCGCGCAGATGGCCGCCGAGTCGGCTGCCCGCCGCGCGCAGGAGCACGGCATGCGCAAGGTCGACGTCTTCGTCAAGGGCCCGGGCTCCGGTCGTGAGACCGCGATCCGCTCCCTGCAGGCGACCGGCCTCGAGGTCGGCTCGATCCAGGACGTCACGCCCACCCCGCACAACGGCTGCCGTCCGCCGAAGCGCCGTCGCGTCTGACCCTCCGGGTCGGACGGGCTGCTTGGTTTGAGGTTTTCGGGCGGTATGGCTCTTCGGGGCTGTATCGCCCGTACCCTTGTAACTGCAACACATATCGGGCTGCCGCCCGGTGGCAAGGGCATCAAATAGTGGGTGCCCATGACTGAAGGATTCACTTCATGCTGATCGCTCAGCGTCCCTCGTTGACCGAAGAGGTCGTCGACGAATTCCGCTCCCGGTTCGTGATCGAGCCGCTGGAGCCGGGCTTCGGTTACACCCTCGGCAACTCCCTGCGCCGGACCCTCCTGTCCTCGATCCCGGGTGCGGCGGTCACGTCCATCCGCATCGACGGCGTGCTGCACGAGTTCACCACCGTGCCGGGCGTCAAGGAGGACGTCACCGACCTGATCCTCAACATCAAGCAGCTGGTCGTCTCCTCGGAGCACGACGAGCCGGTCGTGATGTACCTGCGCAAGCAGGGCCCGGGTCTGGTCACCGCCGCCGACATCGCGCCCCCGGCCGGTGTCGAGGTGCACAACCCCGACCTGGTCCTCGCCACGCTCAACGGCAAGGGCAAGCTGGAGATGGAGCTCACGGTCGAGCGTGGCCGCGGTTACGTCTCCGCCGTGCAGAACAAGCAGGTCGGCCAGGAGATCGGCCGGATCCCGGTCGACTCCATCTACTCGCCGGTGCTCAAGGTCACGTACAAGGTCGAGGCCACGCGTGTCGAGCAGCGGACCGACTTCGACAAGCTGATCGTCGACGTCGAGACCAAGCAGGCCATGCGCCCGCGTGACGCCATGGCGTCCGCCGGCAAGACCCTGGTCGAGCTGTTCGGCCTGGCCCGCGAGCTCAACATCGACGCCGAGGGCATCGACATGGGCCCGTCCCCCACGGACGCCGCCCTGGCCGCCGATCTGGCGCTGCCGATCGAGGAGCTCGAGCTCACGGTCCGTTCGTACAACTGCCTCAAGCGTGAGGGCATCCACTCCGTGGGTGAGCTCGTGGCGCGTTCCGAGGCGGACCTCCTCGACATTCGCAACTTCGGTGCGAAGTCCATCGACGAGGTCAAGGCGAAGCTGGCCGGCATGGGCCTGGCCCTCAAGGACAGCCCGCCCGGATTCGACCCCACGGCCGCGGCCGACGCCTTCGGGGCCGATGACGACGCCGACGCCGGTTTTGTCGAGACCGAGCAGTACTGATCGGTTCTCGACTGCGGGCTGACTGTGGCTGGTCGCGCAGTTGCCCGCGTCCCTTCCGGGGCGCCCCTTCGGGGACGCCCCGGATCTCCGACAGGCGACCGCCTGCTCGGATACTGACCCCGGTACCTGGTACGGCCGGGGCAGACACCTAGGAGAAGCACCATGCCGAAGCCCACCAAGGGTGCCCGTATGGGCGGCAGCGCCGCGCACGAGAAGCTGATGCTCGCGAACCTCGCGAAGTCGCTCTTCGAGCACGGCCGGATCACCACCACCGAGGCGAAGGCGCGCAAGCTGCGGCCGTACGCCGAGCGTCTGGTCACCAAGGCGAAGAAGGGCGACCTTCACAACCGCCGTCAGGTGCTCCAGGTCATCACGGACAAGAGCATCGTGCACACGCTCTTCACCGAGATCGGCCCGCGCTACGAGAACCGTCCGGGTGGCTACACCCGCATCACCAAGATCGGTAACCGCCGTGGCGACAACGCGCCCATGGCTGTCATCGAGCTGGTCGAGGCGCTGACGGTGGCGCAGGAGGCGACGGGCGAGGCCGAGGCCGCGACCAAGCGTGCGGTCAAGGAAGACGCCCTCAAGAAGGACGAGGCCGCCGAGGCTCCCGCCGAGGAGTCGAAGGACGCGTAAGCGTTCCGCCGGGGGCTGCTCGCGCAGTTCCCCGCGCCCCCTGAAGGGCGTTGGCGGGTCCGTTCCCCTGACGGGGGGCGGGCCCGCCTTTGTGTTGGTGAGAGGATCCTGAAGTGAGTGATGAAGCAGCACCCGGCCACGTCCGGGTCCGGCTCGATCTGTCGTACGACGGGAGCGAGTTCTCCGGGTGGGCCAAGCAGGCCGGTGGGCGGCGGACCGTGCAGGGGGAGATCGAGGACGCCCTGCGGACCGTGACACGGTCGCGGGAGACCTATGAGCTGACGGTCGCGGGGCGTACCGACGCGGGCGTGCACGCACGGGGGCAGGTCGCTCATGTCGACCTGCCGCGTGAGGTGTGGGCCGAGCACCACCAGAAGCTGCTCAAGCGGCTCGCCGGCCGGCTGCCCCGGGACGTACGGGTCTGGGCCCTCAGAGAGGCGCCCAGTGGCTTCAACGCCCGTTTCTCGGCGGTCTGGAGGCGGTACGCGTACCGGGTGACCGACAATCCCGGAGGTGTCGACCCGCTGCTGCGCAGCCATGTGCTGTGGCACGACTGGCCCCTCGACGTGGCGGCCATGAACGAGGCCGCCCGGGGGCTGCTGGGCGAGCACGACTTCGCCGCCTACTGCAAGAAGCGCGAGGGCGCCACCACCATCCGCACGCTCCAGGAGCTGAGCCTGGTGCGCGGGGACGACGGGATCATCACCGCCACCGTGCGGGCAGACGCCTTCTGCCACAACATGGTGCGCTCGCTCATCGGGGCGCTGCTGTTCGTGGGGGACGGGCACCGGCCCGCCGACTGGCCGGCGAAGGTGCTGGCGGCCGGCGTACGGGACTCGGCCGTGCACGTCGTTCGGCCGCACGGGCTGACGCTGGAGGAGGTCGGCTACCCGGCCGACGACCTGCTCGCCGCGCGCAGCAAGGAGGCGCGGAACAAGCGGTCGTTGCCGTCGGCGGGCTGCTGCTGACGTCCTGCTGTCCGTCTGCCGCCTATCCGTTGGCCGCGGCCGAGGCCTGGACCTCGCCGCGGCGGCGGATCTGGTCGAACGTGAACTGGGCCAGGTCGTCCCCGGTCTTGAAGACCGCGGTGTCCTTGGGCGTCACGTCCTTGCCGCTGGTGAAGCCCGCATTGGTGAAGTAGGCGTACCGGCCGTAGGAGTTGCTGGTCGTGCGGCAGACCCCGGATTCGCAGAAGGGCTTCACACCGCCGCCGGAGAGCGACTTCACGAAGCTCTTCTTGGTGGTCTGGCCCTTGGCCTTCACGGCCTGTGCCTCGGTGTCGAAGACGGCCACGCCGACCGTCACCGCGATGCCGTCCTTGACGTAGGTGGCACGTATCAGGCGGGTGCAGTCGTTCGCCGTGAGGATCTTGGGGAGCGTGCCGCCGGCCGCCGAGGCGCAGTTCCGGGTGTCGGCGGTGGGGCCCTTCTTGTACAGCGTCCCGGCCTCGGTCAGCTGGGTGCCGGGGAAGAAGGTGGCCGGGCTGAGCGGGGCCTTGTCCTTCTTCGCGCTGGCGATGAAGTCCTTCGGGTCCAGCGGGGGAGGAGCGCTGGTCGGGGCGAACGAGGGGGCCGAGGCGGACTGGCTCGGGATGTCGGTCGACGGCAGGGAGGCCGGGTTCCCCCGGTTGTCGCCGCCCGCCGAGACCACGGCCACCGCGACGGCGGTGCCGATCGCGACGGTGGCGAACGCGCCGCCGCCGATCAGCAGCAGCCGTCGCCGTTTGTTGCGGGCCTCGGAGGCTTCAGCGAGCGCTGCCCAGTCCGGAGACTGGCCGCCCCCGCTGTTCCAGGGCTGCTGCGACTGTGGTTTCCAGGGATCCCACTGGGACTGAGGTCCCCCCTGCCCAAAGCTCATGGGGCGCATCTTAGACGGGACGAGGGGTGTGCTGGTCCGCCAGGATCGGCTCTCCAGCCCCTAGCGTTCCTCCCATGCGCACGGGCAAAAGCGGCATCTCCGGGTGGTTGGGGCGACTGCTGCCCGCGGTGCTGCTGCTGGTGTGCCTGGTGTCGTGGCCTTCCCCCGCGGCCGGGGTGTGGCCGTCGGCCGTGGTGGGGGCGCTGGGGGTGCTGGGGGCGTACCGTCGACCGCGCCGTGGTGGATCCGTGGTGCGGTGGTGCGCCGCGGTCGCCGTCGACGTGGCGCTCTCGTCGGTGTTTCCGTATGTACGGCCGCTGCGGCGGCGGACGCTGCGGAGGGCCGTCACGTTCTGTGCCGTCCTGCTCGCCTCGGTGATCGGGCGGCCGCGGTGATACCGCGTTTTGACCCTTGTGGTGTACCCCGGTATTCTGCTTGTTCGTTGTGTATTGGCTTGCTCATTCTCACGGGACGGGCCCTTACACCGGTCCACCGGGCCGATGACCAGCGACCCCACGTACGCGGTATGCGTCGCCGCAGTGCGGTCCAGGCTGTCGTGATCGTTTCGGTGACCAGTTATGGACCATTCACTCGAAGCGAAGGCTACGAACCGTGCGTACGTACAGCCCCAAGCCCGGCGATGTGACGCGCCAGTGGCACGTCATCGACGCTCAGGACGTTGTCCTGGGCCGTCTCGCCACCACTGCCGCGACGCTCCTCCGGGGCAAGCACAAGCCGATCTACGCGCCGCACGTCGACGCTGGTGACTTCGTCATCATCATCAACGCCGACAAGGTGCACCTCTCCGGCAACAAGCGGACCCAGAAGATGGCGTACCGCCACTCCGGTTACCCGGGCGGTCTGCGTTCGGTCCGTTACGACGAGCTGCTGGACAAGAACCCCGAGAAGGCCGTCGAGAAGGCCATCAAGGGCATGCTCCCCAAGAACACGCTGGGCCGTCAGATGCTCTCGAAGCTGAAGGTCTACAAGGGTGACCAGCACCCGCACGGCGCGCAGCAGCCGCAGCCGTTCGAGATCACCCAGGTCGCGCAGTAAGTCCGGCCACCCCCTAAGACTGAAGAGAATCTGAGGAGCATCGTGGCCGAGACCACTGCCGAGCAGCCGCTCGAAGAGATCGACATCGACAGCTACACCACCGAGTCCGAGGTCCCCGTCGAGGGTGAGTACACCTCGGAGTCCATGGCCTCCCGCTTCGGCGAGCCCCAGCCGGCCGCCGGCCTGGGCCGTCGCAAGAACGCCATCGCCCGTGTCCGGATCGTCCCGGGCACCGGCAAGTGGAAGATCAACGGTCGCACCCTCGAGGACTACTTCCCGAACAAGGTGCACCAGCAGGAAGTCAACGAGCCGTTCAAGGTTCTCGAGCTCGAGGGCCGTTACGACGTCGTCGCCCGCATCTCCGGTGGCGGTGTCTCCGGCCAGGCCGGTGCGCTCCGTCTCGGTGTCGCCCGTGCGCTGAACGAGGCGGACGTCGACAACAACCGCGGCCCGCTGAAGAAGGCCGGCTTCCTCAAGCGCGACGACCGTGCGGTCGAGCGCAAGAAGGCCGGTCTGAAGAAGGCCCGCAAGGCCCCGCAGTACAGCAAGCGCTAATCGCGTCCGCTGTTCCTGCATCGATCGCCCCGGCGGCACGGTTGTGCTGCCGGGGCGGTTCGTTTACACAACTCCTACAGCCCCCGGACAGTCTCAGGGGGTGTACTCGGGGATGTGAGCCGCATTCTCTTCAGCAATTCGGAGGACACCACTGTGGGACGACTCTTCGGCACGGACGGCGTGCGCGGTGTGGCCAACGTGGATCTGACGGCGGAGATGGCCCTGGGCCTCTCCGTGGCCGCGGCGCACGTACTGGCCGAGGCGGGCACCTTCGAGGGGCACCGGCCGACCGCCGTGGTCGGGCGTGACCCCCGTGCGTCCGGGGAGTTCCTGGAAGCCGCCGTGGTCGCGGGCCTCGCCAGCGCCGGCGTGGACGTCCTGCGGGTCGGCGTGCTGCCGACGCCCGCCGTGGCGTACCTGACCGGGGAGCTCGGTGCCGACCTCGGTGTGATGCTCTCCGCGAGCCACAACGCCATGCCGGACAACGGCATCAAGTTCTTCGCCCGTGGTGGGCACAAGCTCGCCGACGAGCTGGAGGACCGGATCGAGTCCGTCTACGAGGAGCACCGCACCGGCGCCCCGTGGGACCGGCCGACCGGGTCCGGAGTGGGCCGCGTGCGCGCGTACGAGGAGGGCTCCGACCGGTACGTCGCGCATCTGCTGAGTGTCCTGCCGAACCGGCTCGACGGGCTGAAGGTCGTCCTCGACGAGGCGCACGGCGCCGCCGCCCGGGTCTCGCCCGAGGCGTTCCAGCGCGCCGGTGCCGAGGTCGTCACGATCGGGGCCGAGCCGGACGGGCTCAACATCAACGACGGGTGCGGTTCGACGCACCTGGACAAGATCAAGGCCGCCGTCGTCGAGCACGGGGCCGATCTCGGCATCGCGCACGACGGAGACGCCGACCGGTGCCTCGCCGTGGACCACACCGGCGCGGAGGTGGACGGGGACCAGATCCTCGCCGTGCTCGCACTGGCGATGCGGGAGCGCTCCGCGCTGCGGTCCGACACGGTCGTGGCCACGGTGATGTCGAACCTCGGGTTCAAGCTCGCCATGGAGCGCGAGGGCATCCGGCTGGTGCAGACCGCTGTCGGTGACCGGTACGTGCTCGAGGAGATGAAGGAGCACGGGTTCGCCCTCGGGGGCGAGCAGTCCGGGCACGTGATCATCCTCGACCACGCGACGACCGGGGACGGGACGCTGACCGGGCTGCTGCTGGCGGCGCGGGTGGCACAGAGCGGGCGTCCGCTGCGGGAGCTCGCCGCCGTCATGGAGCGGTTGCCGCAGGTGCTGATCAATGTGCCGGATGTCGACAGGACGCGGGTGGGGACGTCTGCGGAGCTGTCGGTGGCTGTCGCCGATGCGGAGCGGGAGCTCGGGGCGACCGGGCGGGTGCTGCTTCGGCCCTCCGGGACCGAGCCGCTGGTCCGGGTGATGGTCGAGGCCGCCGACATCGAGCAGGCTCGGTCCGTCGCGGGGCGGCTGGCCGATGCGGTGAAGTCCGCGCTCGGTTGACGAACGGGCTGGGGGTGGGGGCTGCGGGTCGGCCGTGACTCGTCGCGCAGTTCCCCGCGCCCCTGTCACAGCTTGCGCAGGCTGAGCCGTTGCACCTTGTGGTCCGGGCCCTTGCGCAGGACGAGGGCGGCGCGGCCGCGGGTGGGGGCGATGTTCTCGACCAGGTTGGGCCGGTTGATCGTGCGCCACATCGTCCTGGCGTAGTCGAGCGCCTCCTCCTCCGAGACCTGGGTGTACTTGCGGAAGTACGAGGACGGGTTCTGGAAGGCGGTCGCGCGCAGCTTACGGAAGCGGTTGAGGTACCAGCGCTCGATGTCCTCGACGCGGGCGTCGACGTACACGCTGAAGTCGAAGTAGTCGGCGAGACCGACGCGGGTGCGGCCGTCCTTGCCGGGCAGGGCCGGCTGGAGGACGTTCAGGCCCTCGACGATCAGGATGTCGGGGCGGCGGACCGTGAGCCTCTTGTCGGGGACGATGTCGTAGATCAGGTGGGAGTAGACGGGCGCGGTGACCTCGTCCTTGCCGGCCTTGATGTCGGCGACGAAGCGGGTCAGGGCGCGGCGGTCGTAGGACTCCGGGAAGCCCTTGCGGGACATCAGGCCGCGGGCCTGCAGCTCCTGGGTGGGGAGCAGGAAGCCGTCGGTGGTGACCAGCTCGACGCGTGGGTGCTCGGGCCAGCGTGAGAGCAGGGCCTGCAGAAGGCGGGCGACCGTCGACTTGCCCACGGCGACCGAGCCGGCCACCCCTATGACGAACGGGGTGCCCGACTGGGATCCCTGTTCGCCCAGGAACGTGTTCAGCGCGCCTCTGAGACCGTCGGTGGCTCCGACGTAGAGATTGAGGAGGCGGGACAGCGGGAGGTAGATGTCCCGCACCTCGTCGAGGTCGATCACGTCGCCGAGACCGCGCAGCTTCTCGACCTCCTCGGCCGTCAGCGGCAGCGGCGTCTTGTCACGCAGCGCGCTCCACTCGGCTCGGGTGAGGTCGACGTAGGGAGTCGCCTCCGGGCGGGGCCGGTGGGCGCTCCGGGGTATCGAGGAGACCGGAGAGATCACAGTCCATTGTTACGGGCGTACGAACGGATGGTGAGGTGGGATCCGTCACGCGGGTCCTTTACTCGCCCCTTTTCGGGAGGAAACCGGCCAAGCGCCTCAGGGATCCTGGGTTCGTACCCTGGTGGGAATTTCCGATTTCGGGCACGCTTCGGCCGGTTCGGTACGGGAATCGACCCTAAGCTGCCGCCCATGTGTGGAATCGTGGGATACGTGGGGCCGCAGTCCGCGCTCGAGGTCGTGATGGCCGGGCTGAAGCGGCTGGAGTACCGGGGGTACGACTCGGCGGGCGTCGCCGTCCTGGCCGACGGCGGGCTGGCGACGGCCAGGAAGGCCGGCAAGCTCCTCAACCTGGAGAAGGAGCTGGACGGCAGGCCGCTCCCGGCCGGCGCGACGGGCATCGGGCACACCCGCTGGGCCACGCACGGCGGGCCGACGGACACCAACGCCCACCCGCACATCGACAACGCGGGCCGGGTGGCGGTGGTGCACAACGGCATCATCGAGAACTTCGCCCTGCTGCGCGCCGAGCTGGCGGAGCGGGGTCACGAGCTGGGCTCCGAGACGGACACCGAGGTCGTCGCGCATCTGCTCGCCGAGGAGTTCTCGTCGTGCGCGGACCTGGCCGAGGCGATGCGGCTGGTGTGCCGGCGCCTTGAGGGCGCGTTCACGCTGGTCGCGGTGCACGCCGACGAGCCGGACGTGGTGGTGGGCGCGCGGCGGAACTCGCCGCTGGTGGTGGGCGTCGGTGAGGGCGAGGCCTTTCTCGCCTCGGACGTCGCCGCGTTCATCGCCCACACACGGTCGGCGATCGAGCTCGGACAGGACCAGGTGGTGGAGCTGCGCCGGGACGGCGTGACGGTGACGGGCTTCGACGGGCGCCCGGCCGACGTGCGGTCGTACCACGTCGACTGGGACGCCTCGGCCGCCGAGAAGGGCGGCTACGACTACTTCATGCTCAAGGAGATCGCCGAGCAGCCCAAGGCGGTCGCCGACACGCTGCTGGGCCGGATCGACGGTTCCGGTTCGCTCACGCTGGACGAGGTGCGGATCCCTGCGGGGGCGCTGCGGGAGATCGACAAGGTCGTCATCGTCGCGTGCGGTACGGCCTTCCACGCCGGGATGATCGCCAAGTACGCGATCGAGCACTGGACGCGGCTCCCCTGCGAGGTGGAGCTGGCGAGCGAGTTCCGCTACCGGGACCCGATCCTGGACGCGCAGACGCTCGTCATCGCCATCTCCCAGTCCGGAGAGACCATGGACACGCTGATGGCGTTGCGGCACGCCCGTGAGCAGGGCTCCAGGGTGCTGGCGATCTGCAACACCAACGGTTCGACGATTCCGCGTGAGTCGGACGCGGTGCTGTACACGCACGCCGGTCCGGAGGTGGCCGTCGCCTCGACCAAGGCGTTCCTGACGCAGCTCGTGGCGTGCTACCTGGTCGCCCTGTACCTGGGCCAGGTGCGTGGCACCAAGTGGGGCGACGAGATCCGGGCGGTGATCCGCGACCTGTCCTCGATCGCCGGTGCCGTGGAGCAGGTGCTGGGCACGATGGAGCCGGTACGGGAGCTGGCACGCACGCTGGCCTCGAAGAGGACGGTGCTGTTCCTCGGGCGGCACGTGGGGTATCCGGTGGCGCTCGAAGGCGCGCTGAAGCTCAAGGAACTCGCCTACATGCACGCGGAGGGGTTCGCGGCCGGGGAGCTGAAGCACGGGCCGATCGCCCTGATCGAGGAGGACCTGCCGGTCGTCGTGGTCGTGCCCTCGCCGCGTGGGCGGTCGGTGCTGCACGACAAGATCGTGTCCAACATCCAGGAGATCCGGGCCCGGGGTGCGCGGACGATCGTGATCGCGGAGGAGGGGGACGAGGCGGTGGTTCCGTACGCCGACCATCTGGTCCGGATCCCGGTCACTCCGACGCTGCTCCAGCCGATGGTGGCGACCGTGCCGTTGCAGGTGTTCGCCTGTGAGCTGGCCACGGCCCGGGGCAACGAGGTGGATCAGCCCCGGAACCTGGCGAAGTCGGTGACGGTGGAGTAGTCGCCCTTGAGGGCGTCGACGAAGGCGGCGAAGGCTCTGGTCGGGACGGTGACGGTTGCCCTGGCCGGGGCTTTTGAGTCGCGGATGGCTATGTGGGTGGGGGCCGGGGCGATCTCCACGCAGGAGTCGCCGTCGCCAGGCCCTGAATAGGATGACTTTCGCCAGTTGCCGGTGGTGTCCATCGGGCGCCTCACAGTTCCTTCGCCAACCTGTGGATGAATTCGCGGGACCGCTCGGCGTCGAGCGACACCGCCTCCACTTTACGGAAGAGCGTTCGAAAGGCGGCAAGCTGGGCTTCGGAGTCGATGAAGGCGGCACCCTGCGGCCCGTCACGTACGACTGTGTCGAGCTTGGGAACGGCGCCGCCTGCGTACGTCATGGCGCTCGCGGCTCCGGCGAAGTCCTCCAGGTCGAAGGGGATGACGCGCACGGTGACGTCGGCCGCTTCGGAGAGTTCGAGCAAGTGAACGAGTTGGGCTCGTGAGGTGGCGCGGTCACTGACCATGATGCGCAAGGCCGCCTCGTGGACGACGGCTTCGTAAGGCTTGGGAGTAGGGCCTTTGAGGATCACCTTGCGCTGCATCCGGTGTCGGACGCGCAACTCGCGATCCTCCTCCGGAAGTTCGGGAACCCTGTAGGCGTAGACGGCGCGAGCGTAGGCCTCAGTCTGGAGCGGACCTGGGATGTACAGGAACTGAGCCTCCCGTAGGAACGTGGCGTGGTGCTCCAACTCGGCGAGGGCGAGAAACGGTGTGGGCAGCAGTCCCCGGTAGTCCTCCCACCAACCGCGTGTCCGATCGGTTGCCACAGCAACCAGGGCGTCGATGAAGACCTCGTCCGTGCACACGTAGTGGGCCGCCAGGCGGCGCAGGCGCTTTGCGCTCACCCCGGCGAGGCCGGCCTCGATCTGGCTGATCTGCGGGGCGCTGACCCCGAGTAGGGCCGCCGCCTCGCGGGCTGTGAGGCCCGCTGCGTCGCGGAGTCTTCGCAGTTCGAGGGCCAGGCGCATCTGTCGCGCGGTTGGCTCGCTCCTCAATGCCATCGCTTGCCTCTCAATGCGCCTGTCAGGGCGACTCGTTCGGGTGTCAGGGTATGCGATCGGGTTGCAGAACTTAAACAGTAAGACCTACCGTCGGTGATGCGACGCACACGCTGCGGATTGCCGGGGGCTCCGGAAGCGCACCGCCCCGTCCTGCCGTGACGGCTGCGGCAATGACACCGCCCCGTGACATCAACCCCTCACTGTAGAACGGGAGTTCACGCATGCCCGAACGCGAGTCCGACGAGCCCTGGGAGTACACCCTGTACATCCCGAACGACCTGCGTGCCGTCACGGTCAGTCGTCGTACCCTCCGCCTGATCCTCACGATGCACGGGCTGATCCGCCTGGGCGATGTGGCCGAACTGCTGGCGGCCGAGCTGGTCTCCAACGCCGTACGTCACACCAAAGGGCCCGCCGCCCTGCGCGTGCGATGGTCGGCCGGGGTGCTGCGGATCGGAGCGTGGGACGCCGACCCGGAGCCGCCCGAACCGCCAGGGTCGTTCGAGCAGGCCGGCGACTCCGAGGAGGGGCGGGGGCTCGCGCTGGTCCGGGCGTGTTCCGACCTGTGGGGCTGGCAGCCGCTGACGAGAGACGGCAACCGGGGCAAGTACGTGTGGTGCGAGCTGACCTCGGCGGCGTGAACGTCTTACCGCCCCTCGAAAGGGTGAACGTACTGCCTTCACCCGGATAAATCACCCCTTGATCCAACTAGGTTGCACACATGGTCACATCAGCTCACGAGGGCATGCACCGCATCTTCCAGGAGCGGCCCGAGATCCTGGCTCCCGTGTTCGGGGTACTGGGTGTCCCGTTATCCGCGAAGGCGACCGTGGACGCGGTCACGACCGACGTGACGGAGGCCCGGCCGCTGGAGCGACGCGTGGACACAGTGCTGCGCGTCGGCCCGTCCGATGGCGAGGACTTCCTGCTCGCCATCGAGTCGCAGTCGGGCAAGGTCGCGGGCAAGGAGCGGAGCTGGGCGTACTACGTCGCCTTCCTCCAGGCGAAGTACGGCCTGCCCGTCCTGCTTCTCGTGGTCTGTCAGGACAGAGTCACAGCCAAGTGGGCGGCCGGTCCCTTCGACTGCGGCGCGCGGGGCTGGACGGCGCAGCGGACCCACCCGCTGGTCGTCGGGCCGGAGAACCTGCCGGTGATCACCGACGCCCGGACCGCGGCGAAGAACCTCGCGCTGGCCGTACTCTCCGCCCTGGCGCATGCCCGTAGTGCCGATTCCGACGCCATACTGAAGGCGCTGACAACCGCCCTTCATGAGACGCGCACAACGGACCCTGAAACCGCCGACTACTTCTACGACTTCCTGGAAATCAGCCTGGGCAACAGCCCAGCCGGAAAGAAACTGAAGGAAATCATGTCGTTCGTCAACTACTTCCCCGGCCGGGGGACGGTCCGTGAGACGGCCTACCTCGAAGGCAAGGCAGAAGGCAAAGCAGAAGGCAAGGCGGAAGGCAAGGCGGAAGGCAAGGCGGAAGGCAAGGCCGAGGGGGAGGCCAAGGGCATCCTGTACGTACTGGACGTGCGCGGTATCCCCGTACCGGACTCCGTGCGCGAGCGCATCACGACCTGCACGGACCTGGGGCGTCTTGATGCGTGGCTGGAGCGTTCCCGCACCGTCGCGCGCGCGGAGGACCTGTTCGTCCAGGACCCGGAGGTCCCGGGGACCGGACCCGGACGGGCCTAGCGTTGGCCGACGAGCAGGACAGTCAGCAGGACGGGCCCTCAGAGCTGCTCGACCTGTACAGGTTTACGGCTGTGTGCCTTGCGCTGGGCATTCCCCCGCACAAGGTGGCGGGGGATTTCCGGTTCGGGCTGGAGGGGCTCAGACAGAGCGGAGTCGTCCCCTTGGAGGACCTGGCCCTCGTGCACGCACGCGCGGCGGGGGAGGCCGAACACCCCGAGCGGTGGGCGGCGGGTTTCACCGCCGGATACCACTCGGCCTGGGCCGCAGCGGTCCTGCGTGTCCTGGAGGCGCGCGGTGTCGAGTTCTCGAAGCACCTCCACCGCGGTCTCCACCTGTGTTCCGACGCGGACAGGCTCACCCGCTTTCTCGACCGTGCCGTCACCGCGACTCACGAAGCCGACCTGGTCGCCGGGGAGCCGAGCCCGCGGGCGCCGGACGGCCCGTAGGGTGCTGCCCATGAGCATCATCGGGGTCGGCATCGACGTTGCCGAGATCGAGCGGTTCGCGGCTTCACTGGAGCGTACGCCCGCGTTGGCCGAGCGGCTGTTCGTGGAGCGGGAGTTGCTGCTGCCCAGCGGGGAGCGGCGGGGGGTCGCCTCGCTCGCCGCGCGGTTCGCGGCCAAGGAGGCGCTGGCCAAGGCGCTCGGCGCTCCGCCCGGGCTGCTCTGGACCCACGCCGAGGTCTGCGTCGAGGACAGTGGGCAGCCCCGGCTGCGGGTGACCGGGACGGTGGCCGCCCGGGCCGCCGAGCTCGGCGTGCGGTCCTGGCATGTGTCGCTGAGTCACGACGCGGGCGTCGCCTCCGCCGTGGTCATCGCCGAGGGGTGAGAAGCGACTCGGGCACCTGTTAGGACAGGGACCAGATCAGCGTGACCGTGCCGATGAGGCCGATCGCGCCCAGGGTCGTACCGGCCGCCGCCGACCACAGCCGGCCCGTTCCCCGGCCGGCGTAGTGGAGGCCCATCGTCCCGAAGGTCACCGCGAGCGCTCCGGCCAGCACCGTCCACGGGATCAGGAACGCCCAGGTGCCCACGGCCGAGAAGGCGCCGAGGACCAGGGCCGTAGGGCCCAGGGCGGTGGCGGGGCTGTCTGTGTCCTCGGGTGCTGTCGGGCTGGTCATGTCTCATCGATCCCCTTTTTGAACAAGTTCAAAACACGGCTCGATCATACGCCTGGGGCGTGGTCCGGGGGGAACGAGGCTCCGAAGCCCCCGGTCTGGGGCCGGGGGCTTCGGAGCGTGGGGGTCTCGGGGGTTCCGTCAGCAGATCGACTGGCTGCTGTTCACCCGCGTGATGTTGCGGAACGTCGTGTTCTCGCCGCACGGGCTCTCCCTGATGGCCGAGTTGGTGACCGTCAGGTTCTGGATGGTGATGTCCTTGTTGTTGGGGAACTCCGAGCGCGCGGCCAGCCGCAGTTCGCCGCCGCCCGTGATCGTGCCGCTCTGCGCCGCGAGACTGACGTTGTAGCAGTTCTCGATCAGGACCGAGTTGTTGCCGGTACCGGACAGCGTCACCTTGTCGATGACGGCCCCGCCGCTCTCCGAGACGCAGAACACGCCGCGTCCGCCGCCGCGCGCGATGACCTCGCCGACGCGGATGTTGGTGGGGTAGCCGCTGCCGACCCGGCCGTTGCGGTTGGCCATGCGGAAGGCGGCGTAGCCGGTGCCCGTACCGGCGTTCTCCGCGTCCACCCTGGTCACCCTGGCGTTGATGGTCTGGTTGAGCAGCAGGCCCGACTCGCCGACGTTGCGGGCCGTCACCGTGCCGATGGTGAGGCCGTCGACGCCGTAGGTCTCCACCGCGTGGCTGGACGCGCCGGAGACGTAGACGTTGTCGATGCGGACGTTGCGCGTCCACTGGCTGGTGTCGCCGCGGTTGTCGATGCGGACGCCCAGGCCGCGGGAGAGGCGCATGTCGATCTGGCCGAGCACCACGTTCTGCACGTTGCGCAGGAAGATGCCGTACAGCGGCGTGCCCGTGAGCTTGAGGTTCTGGACCTCCACGTCACGCGTGCCGCGCGAGTAGACCGGCGCCTGGTCGCCCGAGCCGCTGCCGGTGACGTTGATCGTGCCGCAGACGTCGAGGACGGTGTAGCTCGGCAGCGAGATGCGGGAGCCCGCCGAGACCGAACCCGAGCCGCGGACCACGACCCGTTCCTTCGATGTGCGCCCGGCGGTGAGGCTGTTGACGGCCGCCTGGACGGCCGCGCGCATGTCGGTGCCGGTGTGGACCGTGCTGCCGCCGCGCCGGGCGGTCCAGTTGCCGCCGCTCTGCACGGCCTCGGCCTGGTAGGAGCCGTCTCCACAGGCCAGTGCGCGCGTGGGGGCGGCTGCGGCGGGGGCGGTCAGGGTGCCGGCGGCGGTGAGGAGGGCGGTGGCACCGGCGGCGGCCAGTAATGCGGCTCTGCGTCCCATGGGGGCCTCGGTTTCGTCGAACGTGGGGGAGTGCGCAAGCGCTTTCTGCGCGGCCGGGAGTCTGGCAAAGGGGCGGCACAGCGTCAATGGACGCGACACGGTTCGCAGATGGGGGACATGCCGGAGGCGTGTGAGGGGGAGTGGCCCAGCGGCCGTACGGGAAACTCGACCGCATGCGTACTGCGTACAGCGTGGAGACGGTCCGGAACGCCGAACGGGAGCTGATGGCGCGGCTGCCGGAGGGGGCGCTGATGCAACGCGCCGCCGCCGGGCTCGCCGCGGCCTGCGCCGGCCTGCTGGGGCGGGTGTACGGGAGCAGGGTCGTCCTGCTGGTCGGCAGCGGTGACAACGGGGGTGACGCCCTGTACGCCGGGGCCCGGCTGGCCCGGCGCGGGGCCGGTGTCACGGCGGTGCTGCTCGCGCCGGAGCGGGCCCACGCTGCCGGGCTCGCGGCGCTGCGGCGGGCCGGGGGCCGGGTCGCCGGGGCCGGTGGGCGCGAGGCGCTCGTCGAGGGCGCGGACCTGGTCGTCGACGGGATCGTCGGGATCGGGGGAC
Source organism: Streptomyces sp. NPDC057424 (assembly GCF_042803315.1). Taxonomy (NCBI): domain Bacteria; kingdom Bacillati; phylum Actinomycetota; class Actinomycetes; order Kitasatosporales; family Streptomycetaceae; genus Streptomyces; species Streptomyces sp. NPDC057424. Next base: position 59,251 of record NZ_JBHVCP010000002.1, on the reverse strand, counting down.
AGGGCGGGCTGCGGCCGGACGCCGTGCCGTTGGCCGCTGCCGCCGGGCGGTCGCGGGGGGCCGTGGTCGCCGTCGATCTGCCGAGCGGTGTCGATGCCGACACCGGGGAGGTGCACGGGGTTGCCGTGCGGGCCGACCTGACCGTGACGTTCGGGACGCACAAGCCGGGGCTTCTGATCGATCCCGCGCGGGAGTACGCGGGAACGGTGCGGCTGGTCGACATCGGGCTGGAGCTGCCGGCCGAGCCGGAGCTGGAGGCGTTGCAGCACCGGGATGTGGCTTGGTTGCTGCCGGTCCCGCGGGCGGAGAGCGACAAGTACCGGCGGGGCGTGGTCGGGATCGCCGCCGGCTCGGCGCGGTATCCGGGGGCCGCTGTGCTCGCCGTCGCGGGGGCGCTGCGCGGTGGGGCGGGGGCCGTGCGGTACGTCGGGCCGGCCGCGGACGCCGTCATCGCGCGGTTTCCCGAGACGCTCGTGTCGGATCAGGGGCCGAAGCACGCCGGGCGGGTGCAGGCGTGGGTCGTCGGGCCGGGGGCCGGGGACGACGCGGCGACGGTGGCGGAGGTGCTGGCGGCGGAGGTGCCGGTGCTGATCGACGCGGACGGGCTGCGGCTGGCCGAAGCGGAGGTCGTACGGGGGCGGCGGGCACCGACGCTGATGACGCCGCACGCCGGGGAGGCTGCGGCGCTGCTGGGTGTGGAGCGGGGGGAGGTCGAGGGCGGTCGGCTGGCGGCGGTGCGGGAGCTGGCGCGGCGGTACGGGGCGACCGTGCTGCTGAAAGGGTCCACGACGCTGGTGGCCGACTCCGGGGGCGGGGCGGTGCGGGTGAATCCGACGGGGACGGGGTGGCTGGCCACGGCCGGAAGCGGGGACGTGCTGTCGGGGCTGGGCGGGTCGTTGCTGGCGGCGGGGCTGTCCGCGGTGGACGCGGGGAGTGTGGGGGCGTATGTGCACGGGCTGGCCGGGCGGTTGGCGGCGGAGGGGGCGCCGGTGGGGGCGCATGATGTGGCCGATGCGGTGCCGGAGGCTTGGCGGAATGTTCTGGGCTGAGGCGGGTGGGCCGGGGGTGGGTCGGGCCGGGGCCGTCGGCTGTGGGTCGGTGGGGGTTGCTGTGGGGGTGGGTCGCCCCCTTCGCCCCTTCCCGTCCCGGGTCCGGGGGCTGCCGCCCCCGGGGTCCCCGCTTCGGCCTGACGGCCTCGTCCTCAAGCGCCGGACGGGCCGGTCGGTGGCTGAGCGGTGTCGTCGGATGTGCCGGAACGGGCTGGTGGATGGCTGACTGGTGTCGTCGGGTGTGCGGCTGATGCCTCCGGGTGACCTCCGCCGCGCGGCAACCCCGGCCCGGACCGTACCCCGCGCTTGTCTGGGCGCATGACCCGCAGACGTACCGCCGGGCGTGCCGTCGCCCTTCTGCTCGCCGTCGTCGCCGTGCTGCCCGTCGGCGCCGCCGGGGCCGCTCCCGTGCCGCCGGCTCCCGGGCCGCCCGCCGAGCTGGTGCCCGGGGTCGCGCCGGGGCCCGCGCAGCCCTGGTCGCTCGACACGCCCGACCAGGCTCTCCCGCCCGTGGTGTACACGCCGTCCGCCGAGGAGGAAGCGGTCGAGCCGCGGAGCGCGGTGGCGGGGACGTACGCGCTCGTCGAGTACGTGCCGCTGGCTGAGGCGGTCGCGCGGGTGAGCTGCACCGCGAAGACGGGGCCGTACCAGCGGCAGGTCGAGCGGTGGCTCGGGCTGCGGGCGGACGGGAGACAGTCGGCGGGCGACTGCCGGGTGATCCGGGCGTTCCAGGTGAAGCAGGGGATCAAGCCGGCGATGGGCTTCGCCGGGCCGGTCACGTGGTCACGGATGCAGTACCTGTCGGCCCGCCGGAATCCGAATGCCGCCGGGAACTGCCCGGTGCGGGCCCATCCCGTGGCCTGTGTGGATCTCGGCCGCCAGCTGATGTGGGTGCAGAAGGGCCGGCAGGTGGTGTTCGGGGCGGTGCCCATCCGCAGCGGGCGGGCCGGGTACCGGACCCGGGCCGGGTGGCACAAGGTCTACTGGCGGCACAAGAACCACTGGTCCACGCTGTACAACACGCCCATGCCGTACTCCCAGTTCTTCAGCGGCGGGCAGGCCTTCCACGGCGTCTACGGCTCTCTCCACACCGCCGTCGGCTCGATGGGCTGCGTCAATCTCACCGTGGGTGACGCGCGGAGGCTGTGGGGCGTGCTCAGGAAGGGCGACCGGGTGTTCGTGTGGGGGCGGCGGCCCGGGACGTAGCCGACCTGCTGCGGGAGCCCTCTGAGACACTGGGCGCGATGAGCGAGAGAACAGCCCCGCGGACCGCGCCCCTGCGGGCCCGTGCCGAGATCGACCTGGCCGCCCTGCGGGCCAATGTGCGGGCCCTGCGCGCCCATGCGCCGGGCGCGGCCGTGATGGCCGTGGTGAAGTCCGAGGCGTACGGTCACGGGGCTGTGCCGTGCGCTCGCGCGGCCGTCGCCGCGGGGGCCGGCTGGCTGGGCACGGCCACACCCGAGGAGGCCCTCGCCCTGCGGGCCGCCGGGCTGCCGGGCCGCATCATGTGCTGGCTGTGGACGCCCGGGGGACCGTGGCGCGAGGCGATCGAGGCCGAGCTGGACGTGTCCGTCAGCGGGATGTGGGCCCTTGAGGAGGTCCGCGAGGCGGCCCGGGGAGCCGACCGGCCCGCTCGCGTGCAGCTCAAGGCCGACACCGGGCTCGGACGCAACGGGTGCCAGCCGGGAGGCGACTGGGCCGCGCTCGTCGATGAGGCCTTGCGGGCCGAGGCCGAGGGGCTGCTGCGCGTCACGGGGCTCTGGTCGCACTTCGCCTGTGCCGACGAGCCCGGGCATCCCTCCATCGCCGCCCAGCTCGGCGTGTTCCGGGAGATGGTCGCGTACGCCGAGGGACAGGGCGTACGGCCCGAGGTCCGGCACATCGCCAACTCGCCGGCCACGCTCACCCTCCCGGAGAGCCACTTCGACCTGGTCCGCACCGGCATCGCCACCTACGGCATCTCGCCCAGCCCGGAGCTGGGCACCCCGGCCGACTTCGGGCTGCGCCCGGTGATGACGCTGTCCGCCTCGCTGGCCCTGGTCAAGCACGTGCCCGGCGGGCACGGCGTCAGCTACGGCCACCGGTACGTGACCCCCGGCGAGACCACCCTCGGCCTGGTGCCGCTGGGCTACGCGGACGGCATCCCGCGGCACGCCTCCTCGGCCGGGCCGGTCCTGGTCGAGGGCAAGTGGCGCACGATCGCCGGGCGGGTCGCCATGGACCAGTTCGTGGTGGACCTGGGGGGCGACGCGCCCGCGGCGGGGGCCGAGGCGGTCCTCTTCGGGCCCGGGGACCGCGGTGAGCCCACCGCGGAGGACTGGGCCCAGGCGGCCGGAACCATCGCCTACGAGATCGTGACCCGGATCGGAACGCGTGTTCCTCGCGTCTATGTGAATGAGGAACGGGACGGGTAACTCGCACAGGGAACCCGTCACACGAGGAACACCAGGCACCCTGGCACAGCAGGACCATCCGGCCCACCGGTTCACCCGACCCGGTGAGTCACCCGGCCATCACCCCGGCGAAGAGGAGCGGTACGTGAGCGAGAGCAGTGCGGAGGTCGTCGCGGACGTCGCCTCCGCGGCCGTCGCGGCCTCCGCCGCGGGGGCGGCGGGCGGCTGGCGCCGGGCGACCGGTATCGCCGGCGTGGCGGTGGGCGTGGTGGCCGCGGGCGCGGCCGCCGGTGTCGCCCTGGAGCGGATGACGGTCGGCCGCGGCATGCGCCAGAAGGCCCGGCTCGCCCTGGACTCGGCGGGGCCGTACGGCTCGCTGCGCGGCATGCCCGGCAAGGCGTTCGCCGACGACGGCACGGAGCTGTACTACGAGGTCGACGACCTCGACCCGGAGGCCGCCCCCGCCGCCATCGGCCCGCGCCGCCGGCGGCTCTTCGGCCGCAAGGCACCCGCTCCCGTCACCGTCGTCTTCAGCCACGGCTACTGCCTCAGCCAGGACTCCTGGCACTTCCAGCGGGCGGCCCTGCGGGGCGTCGTACGCACCGTGCACTGGGACCAGCGCAGCCACGGCCGGTCCGGGCGGGGTGTAGCCCAGGGGCGGGACGACGAGCCGGTCAGCATCGAGCAGCTGGGCCGGGACCTGAAGGCCGTGATCGACGCGACCGTCCCCGAGGGGCCGATCGTGCTGGCCGGGCACTCCATGGGCGGCATGACGGTGATGGCGCTGGCCGACCAGTACCCCGAGCTCATCCGGGAGCGGGTCGTCGGGGTCGCCTTCGTGGGGACGTCGTCGGGGCGGCTCGGCGAGGTCAACTACGGCCTTCCCGTCGCCGGGGTCAACGTGGTGCGGCGGGTGCTGCCCGGGGTGCTGAAGGTGCTGGGGCAGCGGGCCGAGCTGGTGGAGAAGGGGCGCCGGGCGACCGCGGACCTGTTCGCCGGGATCATCAAGCGGTACTCGTTCGCCTCCCGGGACGTCGACCCCGCCATCGCCCGGTTCGCCGAGCGGATGATCGAGAGCACGCCGATCGACGTGGTCGCCGAGTACTACCCGGCGTTCAACGACCACGACAAGACCGAGGCGCTCGTCCACTTCGCGGACCTGCCGGTGCTCGTCCTGGCCGGGGTGCAGGATCTGGTCACGCCGAGTGAGCACAGCGAGGCCATCGCCGACCTGCTGCCGGACGCCGAGCTGGTGCTGGTGCCGGACGCGGGGCACCTGGTGATGCTGGAACACCCGGAAGTGGTCACCGACCGCCTCGCCGACCTGCTCACCCGCACGGGTGCCGTGCCCGCAGGGGCTACCGTGAAGGGCTATGGAAGCACCAGCACCGCACAGCCCGGCTGAGCCCGGATCCGTCCAGATCGTCGTCACGTCCCCCGAGCAGATGCGGGAGCTGGGCCGCCGGCTCGCGAAACTGCTGCGCGCGGGTGACCTGGTGATGCTCAGCGGGGAGCTCGGCGCGGGCAAGACGACGCTGACCCGTGGGCTGGGCGAGGGGCTCGGCGTGCGCGGGGCCGTCACCTCGCCGACGTTCGTGATCGCCCGTGTGCATCCCTCGCTGGGCGACGGGCCGCCGCTGGTCCATGTCGACGCCTACCGGCTCTCCGGCGGTCTCGACGAGATGGAGGACCTCGACCTCGACGTCTCGCTGCCCGAGTCCGTGGTCGTCGTGGAGTGGGGCGAGGGCAAGGTCGAGGAGCTGACCGAGGACCGGCTCCAGGTCGTGATCCACCGGGCGGTGGGCGACACGACCGACGAGGTACGGCAGATGACGGTCACCGGTGTGGGGGAACGCTGGGCCGCGGCGGACCTGAGCGTCCTCGCCGCGTGAGTCCTGGTGTGCGGTCATTTGATGGACGTTCCGACAAGACGTCGGCAAGATGTTGCGTTCGGCGTCTTGTGCGTGGTGACATGGGTGTCCAGTCCTTAGTTAGGTGTACCTAACTTCGTTGCCCCGGCCCTTCGGGAGGCGTCCATGTCGGCTACAGAGAGCAAGGGGCAGCCGCAGAGGTTCGCGGTCGCCGGGGTGTCCATGCACGACCTGCTGGCGGCCGGTGAGGCGGCCGCGCTGATCTCCACGCCCCCGCGCCCTCCCGAGCCGGAGCTCTCCGAACGGGCCCCGGGGCACCGCGAAGCGGCCTAGAACTAGGGCCTGTCGTTTGGATCAGGTCGCAGGGAAGCGACGGTGCTTCTCGACCCCGCGTCCGCGGTCTGATCCAAACGGCAGGCCCTAGCGGACGACCACGACCGTGCGGCCGATCGTCGCGAACGTCCACATCGCGTCGCCGTCCGCGCGGGACTCGCGGATGCCGCCCGTGCGGACCTTCGGGTCGAGGGCGGGGGCGGTCGAGCCGTCCACGGCCGCGCTGAAGCCGATGACCACGCCGTCCACGCTGGCGAAGCGCACCACGTGCTCGACCGGGACGCCGTCGGAGCCGGTGACCGCGTTCGAGCGGGACGTCACCGAGTAGCGGCCCGGAGCCGGGTCCACCGCGCTCGGGTCGACCTTGAACGTGCGGCTGACCGCCTCGTCCCCGGCGACCAGCCACACCCGGTCGCCGCGCAGCGAGTACACCACCCGGGCACCCTTGCCGGAGTCGCCGGGCAGCGCGGTGGGGTCCTTCCTGACCTGGGGTGCCTTCGACGTACCGGCCGCCGGCGCGGCGCCCGCGTGCGCCGCACGGCCCAGGCCGGCCGGGAGGGTCTGGGCCGCCTGGTGGGCGAGGTAGCCGACCGTCGCGAGGGCCGCGGCGGTGAGCCCGGCCACGATTCCCGAGCTGCTAGCTGCCACCGGCTTCCACCTCACGTCGTACATCCCTGTCGTGACGGTAGGTGACGGTAGCAGCACGTGACGACCCGGCAGGCGCGACCGTGCCGGGCCCCGGGGAGCCGTAGGCTGTTTGCGTGCTCTTGCTCGCTCTGGATACCGCCACGCCCGCTGTCACCGTCGCGCTGCACGACGGACGCGATGTCATCGCCTCGTCGAGTCAGGTCGACGCGCGGCGGCACGGGGAACTGCTGCTGCCGGCGATCGACCGGGTGCTCGCCGAGGCCGGTCTGCGGCTCGACGCCGTCACCGGGATCGTCGCCGGGACCGGTCCGGGACCGTACACCGGGCTGCGCGTCGGCCTGATGACCGCGGACACCTTCGGGCTCGCGCTCGGTGTCCCCGTGCACGGCGTGTGCACGCTGGACGGCCTCGCCTACGCCGCCGACCTGGAGGGCCCGTTCGTCGTCGCGACCGACGCCCGCCGCAAGGAGGTGTACTGGGCCCGCTACGCCGACTCCCGCACCCGGGTCACCGACCCGGCCGTCGACCGGCCCGCCGACATCGCCGGGCAGGTCCAGGGCCTGCCCGCGGTCGGCGCCGGCGCGCTGCTGTACCCGGAGACCTTCCCCAAGGCGCACGAGCCGGAGCACGTGTCCGCCGCCGCCCTCGCCCGGCTGGCCGCGGAGAAGCTGGCGGCCGGAGAGGAACTCCCCGCGCCCCGGCCCCTGTACCTGCGCCGCCCCGACGCCCAGGTCCCCAAGAACTACAAGGTGGTCACCCCCAAGTGACCGAACCCGAGACGTGTGCGCTGCGTGAGATGCGCTGGTGGGACATCGACGCCGTACTGGAGCTGGAGCGGGCCCTGTTCCCCGAGGACGCCTGGTCCCGGGGCATGTTCTGGTCCGAACTGGCTCATGCGCGGGGGCCCGAGGCCAACCGGCGGTACGTGGTCGCCGAGGCCGGCTCCCGGATCGTCGGGTACGCCGGTCTGGTCGCCACCGGGGAGCAGGCCGACGTCCAGACCATCGCCGTCTCCCGCGACCTGTGGGGCACCGGCCTCGGCGGACGGCTGCTGGCCGAACTGCTGCGGGCGGCCGGTGCCTTCGAGTGCGCCGAGGTGATGCTGGAGTGCCGGGTCGACAACGTCCGCGCACAGAAGCTGTACGAGCGCTTCGGCTTCGAGCCCATCGGTTTCCGGCGCGGCTACTACCAGCCGGGGAACGTGGACGCCCTGGTGATGCGCCTGACCGCCCCCGAGAACTCCGTACAAGGAACCGAGATCAATGGCTGACGAACCCCTCGTACTGGGAATCGAGACCTCCTGCGACGAGACCGGAGTCGGCATCGTCCGGGGCACCACCCTGCTGGCCGACGCCGTCGCCTCCAGCGTCGACGAGCACGCCCGCTTCGGCGGCGTCGTCCCGGAGGTCGCGAGCCGCGCCCACCTGGAGGCGATGGTCCCCACCATCGACCGCGCGCTGAAGGAGGCGGGCGTCACCGCCCGCGACCTCGACGGCGTCGCCGTCACCGCCGGTCCCGGTCTCGCCGGTGCCCTGCTGGTCGGCGTCTCCGCGGCGAAGGCCTACGCGTACGCGCTCGGCAAGCCCCTCTACGGCGTCAACCACCTCGCCTCGCACATCTGCGTGGACCAGCTGGAGCACGGCGCGCTGCCCGAGCCGACCATGGCCCTGCTGGTCTCCGGCGGACACTCCTCGCTGCTGCTGTCCTCGGACATCACCTCCGACGTCCGGCCGATGGGCGCCACCATCGACGACGCGGCCGGTGAGGCCTTCGACAAGATCGCCCGCGTGCTGAACCTCGGCTTCCCGGGCGGCCCGGTCATCGACCGGTACGCGAAGGAGGGCGACCCGAACGCCATCACCTTCCCCCGGGGCCTGACGGGCCCGCGCGACCCGGTCTACGACTTCTCCTTCTCGGGTCTGAAGACCGCCGTGGCGCGCTGGATCGAGGCCAGGCGGGCGGCGGGGGAGGAGGTGCCGGTGCGGGACGTGGCGGCCTCCTTCCAGGAGGCGGTCGTGGACGTGCTGACCCGCAAGGCCGTCCGGGCCTGCAAGGACGAGGGCGTCGACCACCTGATGATCGGCGGCGGCGTGGCGGCCAACTCGCGGCTGCGCGCCCTCGCCCAGGAGCGCTGCGAGGCCGCCGGGATCCGGCTGCGCGTGCCGCGGCCCAAGCTGTGCACGGACAACGGCGCGATGGTCGCCGCCCTCGGCGCCGAGATGGTCGCCCGGGGCCGGGCCGCGTCGAGCTGGGACCTGTCGGCCGACTCCTCGCTGCCGGTGACGGAGCCTCACGTCCCGGGCGACCACGACCATGTGCACGAGGTCAGCAAGGAGAACCTCTACTCGTGACGGTCGCGTTGATGTGGGAGGCCCGGGCCGTGCCCGGGCGCGGGGAGGACCTGCTCGCCTGGGCCCGCGCCCAGCAGCTGCCCCGCGCGCCGCTGCGCCGGGAGACCTTGCGCGCTCCCCAGGACCGGGTCCTCGTCCTCACCTGGTGGGACGCCCCCCTCGACGCCGATCTGCCCGAACTGCCCGAGCCGGACGGGGACTTGATCACCCGGGCGGTGCATCGCTGGCGCTTCGAGTCGGTGGCGGTCGACTGACCGGTCCCCTCACCCGAGGGCCGGGGACACCTCCGTATCGCAGCGCAGCCGCCGGTCCGTTCCGGCCTCGCGGACCGGACCCGTGAGCGTGAGGTGCGCCGTGTGGCGTACGTCCGTGCTGGACGCCGCCAGCCGTAGTTCCAGGGCGCCCGGCTCGACCACCCTGCGGCCCGAACGGTCGGTGAAGGCCGACAGGTCCGTGTGGAAGCGGAACGTGACCCGGGCCGCCTCGCCCGGGGCCAGCTCCACCCGCTGGTAGCCGATCAGCCGGACGTCGGGGCGGGTCACCGAGGCCACCGGGTCGTGCAGGTACAGCTGCACGACCTCCGCGCCCGCGCGCTCGCCCGTGTTCCGGACGGTCACCGACACGTCGTGGGACCCGTCCGTGCCGAGCTCGGCCGGTTCGGTCGCGGTGCAGTCCTCCCAGGCGAACGCCGTGTACGCGCGGCCGTGGCCGAAGGCGTACAGCGGGGTCGGATCGAGGTTGCTGACCTCGCCCGCGAGGCCCAGGGGCGGCTGGAGGTAGGTCCAGGGCTGCCCGCCAGGAGCCTGCGGGACGCTCACGGGCAGGCGGCCCGAGGGATTCACGCGGCCCGACAGGACGCCCGCGACCGCAGGGCCGCCCTCCTCGCCCGGGAAGAACGCCTGCACGACCGCACCGAGACGGCCGTGCCAGCGGCCCAGGGCGTAGGGGCGGCCGGTCAGCAGCACCAGCACCACGGGCACGCCGGTGGCGACCAGCGCGTCCAGCAGCTCGCCCTGGGCGCCCGGCAGGCCGAGGTCCGTCGCGTCGCAGCCCTCGCCCGAGGTGCCGCGTCCGAACAGGCCCGCCCGGTCACCGAGGACCGCCACGCACACGTCCGCGTCCGCGGTGCGGGCGATGGCCTCCTCGAAGCCCGCGGTGTCCGGGTCCGTCACGTCGCAACCTCGCGCGAACGTCACCTTGGCGTCGGGGAGTTCGGTGCGCAGGGCGTCCAGGACGGTCGGGATCTCGATGCCGGCCGGCACCTCGGGGTGGTGGGTGAGGACGTGGGACGGGAAGGAGTAGCAGCCCAGCATGGCCAGGGCGTCGGCCGCCCGGGGGCCGACCACCGCGATGCGGGTGCCGGGGGCCAGCGGCAGCACGCCGTCGGGGTTGTCGAGCAAGACCACCGACTCCTCCGCCAGGCGGCGGGCCAGGAGGCGGTTGCCCGTGGAATCGAGGTTGATCGCGGTGGCGGGACCGGGGGTCCAGTCCTCGTCCAGCAGGCCCAGTTCGCACTTCTGGAGCAGGACGCGGCGGGCCGCCCGGTCCACGAGCTCCTCGGGGACCTCGCCTGCCCGGACCGCCTCCAGCAGCGGCCGGCCGTAGCACTTGACGGTGGGCAGCTCGACGTCGATCCCGGCGTCGAGGGCCGCGTGGGCCGCTTCGGCCGGGGTGCCGGCGACCCGGTGGAGGGTCTGGAGGAAGCCGATGCCGAAGTAGTCGGCGACGACCGTGCCGGTGAAGCCCCACTCCTCGCGCAGGAGACGGGTCAGCAGCCCGGGGTCCGCGGAGGCCGGGACACCGTCCGTCTCGGTGTAGGCGGCCATCACCGAGCGGGCGCCGCCCTCGCGCAGGGCCATCTCGAAGGGCGGCAGGGTGACGTCGGCGAACTCGCGGACGCCGGCCCGCACCGGGGCGAGGTTGCGGGCGCCGGCCGAGGCGGCGTACCCGGCGAAGTGCTTGAGCGTGGCGATGACGCCGGCCGACTCCAGGCCCCGCACATAGGCCGTGCCGACCGTGCCGACCAGGTACGGGTCCTCGCCGATCGTCTCCTCCACGCGGCCCCAGCGTGGATCGCGTACGACGTCCAGCACGGGCGCGAGGCCCTGGTGGACGCCGGCCGAGCGCAGGTCGTCGCCGATGCGGCGGGCCATCTCCTCGACCAGCGGCGGGTCCCAGGTCGCCCCCCAGGCCAGCGGGACCGGGTAAGCCGTGGCCTGCCAGGCGGTGAAGCCGGCCAGGCACTCCTCGTGCGCGATCGCCGGGATACCGAAACGGCCGGCCTCGGCGATGCGGCGCTGCGCGCGCGCCAGGGCCTGCGCGCCGAGCGCCGGGTCCACGGGGGCGGTGCCGAAGGAGCGGGTGAGCTGGCCCAGGCCGTGGCTGATCAGCTCCGCCCATGCGTCGCCGGAGGACTCGACGGTCATCTCGTGCTGGTGTGGAGCGACTCCGTCGCCGTCCGTCGCGGCGCCCACCCACACGCCGTACAACTGGGCGGTCTTCTCCTCCAGGGTCATCCGGGAGAGCAGGTCGTCGACGCGGGCGGCGGCGGGCAGCGCGGGGTCACGCCAGGGCGCGGTGGTCATGAAGCTCCTGTCGGGTGGACGGACGGCCCTCTCACGAACGATGTCACGAATGTTTCGTAACTAACTTCGAATGTTCCGGGAACCTATGGCGGTGCGAGGACTTCGTCAAGGGGGCCCGCAGGGTTACGATCGCCGCCATGACATCCCCGGAGCCCGTTGAAAGCCGGACGCAGACCCGGACACAGGGGCGCACCACGCAGAGCGCGACGCTCGCCGAGATCGCCCGTGAGGCGGGCGTGTCGGCGCCGACTGTTTCGAAGGTCCTCAACGGCCGGGCCGACGTCGCCCCGGCCACCCGGTCCCGTGTCGAGGGCCTGTTGCGCGCCCACGGCTACCGGCGCCGCCGTGCCGAGGCGACCCGTTCGCCCCTGATCGACCTGGTCTTCCACGAGCTGGAGAGCGCCTGGGCGATGGAGGTCATCCGGGGTGTGGAGAACGTGGCCCGGGACGCCGGGCTCAGTGTCGTGCTGTCCGAGAGCGCGGGGCGGCTCACCCCCGGACGGACCTGGGCCGACCAGGTCGCCGCGCGCCGGCCGCACGGCGTGATCCTGGTCCTGTCCGGGCTCGACGAGTCGCAGCGGGCGCTGCTGACCAGCCGCTCCATCCCGTTCGTGGTGATGGACCCGGCCGGAGACCCCGGCGCGGACGTGCCGTCGATCGGCGCGACCAACTGGCAGGGCGGCCTCGCCGCCACCCGGCATCTGGTCGAGCTGGGGCACCGCAGGATCGGCGCGATCAGCGGGCCCTCGCAGATGATGTGCAGCCGGGCCCGGATCGACGGCTACCGGGCCGCGCTGGAGACGGCCGGGCTGCCGGTGGATCCCGCCCTGATCGCGACCGGCGACTTCCATCACGAGGCCGGCTACCGGCGGGGCCTGGAGCTGCTGCGCCGCCCGGACCGGCCGACCGCCGTCTTCGCCGGGAACGACCTGCAGGCGCTCGGGCTGTACGAGGCGGCGCGCGAGCTGGGGCTGCGCATCCCCGAGGACCTGAGCGTGGTCGGCTTCGACGACCTGCCGGTGGCGCCCTGGGTCGGGCCGCCGCTGACGACCGTACGGCAGCCGCTGACCGAGATGGCCGAGGCGGCGGCCAAGCTGGTCCTCGACCTCGGGCGGGACGAGGGGACCGAGGCGGCGACCCGGGTGGAGCTGGCGACGAGTCTGGTGGTGCGCAGCAGCACGGCGGGGCCCGCGCAAGGGTAGGTGCTGTGTTGACGGGTGTTCCGGACGCCTCCACTCTGCCCCGAAGCCAATCGGTTGCGCCACCGAAACTTTCGGATGTGCCCACCGCGGGATCCCTGAGGTCGGGCAGGGCCATGGGCGCCCACCAGCGGCACCCGGCCCGGGGGTCGGCTCGGCGCGATCGTCCGACATCCAGCGCTTCGCCGGCCTGGGCGTCGACGTGGCCATCACCGAGCCGGACTCCGGATGCAACTGCCGGTGACGCAGGAGAAGGCGAACCGGACGTTCGGGGCCGGGCAGCGGATCTCCCGGGCCTGGAACGCGAGTTGCACGCGGTCGGGCGCGACGGTCAGGTGCGCGAACGTTTCCCAACGGCTCCGTACCGGACGGTGGTTCGGTGACGTTCGGGTTCAACGCCGCGTGGAGCGGGGGCAATCCGGTGCCGGTGGTGACGCTGGGTGAGTCCGGGTCCGGAAATCTGAGAAATTCCGAAGAAAAGGCGCCCTGAGCTCCCTGCCCGTAATAATCGGACTTATGTTCCTGTCCGTGACGGGACACCACGGGGACGAGGGCAGTGAAGTGGGCCGGCGGCCGAGAGCGCTGAAGATCGCCGGCGTCACCCTGGCGGGGACGCTGGTGCTGGGCGCCGCAGCGGCGGGCTGGGCCTACTGGCATCTCAACGACAACATCACCGGCGTCGACATCGACAACGCGCTGGGCGACGACCGGCCGCCGAAGCCGGTGACCACACCGTCGCCCTCGGCCCCGGCCCTGCCGAGCGAGGCCCTCAACATCCTGGTCCTCGGCTCGGACTCGCGCAGCGGCGAGGAGAACCGCAGGCTCGGCGGCGGCGACAGCTCCGGCGCCCGCTCCGACACGGCGATGGTCGTCCACCTCGACGCCGGGCGGACCAGCGCGACGGTGGTGAGCATCCCGCGCGACACCCTGGTCACCCGCCCGGCCTGCCCGCGCCCGTCCGGCGGGTCGACGGCGGTCGCCCACCACTCCATGTTCAACAGCGCGTACGAGGTGGGCGGTCCGGTCTGCGCGGTGAAGACGGTCGAGGCGCTGACGAACGTCCGCATGGACCACTACCTCGAGATCGACTTCGCGGGCTTCGCCAAGCTCGTCGACGCGCTCGGCGGCGTCACCGTCACCACGGACGAGGACATCGCCGACGAGGACAGCCATCTGCGGCTGAAGGCGGGCACCCACCACCTGGACGGCACCCGGGCCCTCGCCTTCGCCCGCACCCGGCACGGCATAGGCGACGGCAGCGACCTGGGCCGTATCGGCCTCCAGCAGAAGCTGGTGAAGGCCCTGCTGGAGCAGGTCGCCTCCCAGGACCTGCTCACCGACCCGGCCGAGCTGTACCGCGTCGCGGACACCGTCACCGCCGGCCTCACCACCGACACGGGTCTGGACTCCCTCACCGAACTGACCCGGCTCGGACAGAGCCTGAAGGGCCTCTCGACGAGCGGCGTACGGACGGTGATGATGCCCGTGGTGCGGGCGCCGTCGGATCCCAACCGGGTGGTGGCGGACGAGCCGGAGGCGGGGGAGCTGTGGGAGTCGCTGCGCTGACCTGCGCAAACGAGTCCCGGGGAGCTTCTTCGAAGAAATTCCGCGAGCGTGTCGATCCGTCACCCTCCGATCGATGCAAGGTGATGGATCGTTCGCATGTTCCCAATGACGACGTGGGTTCGACGTGCCTGGTGTGATCGTCATACAGCCGCGGTACGCCTTGAGGTTGTACCCCGACGCCGCTCAGCAGGCCGGGCTGGCCAGGGCGTTCGGGTGCGCCCGCGTCGTGTTCAACGACGCGGTCCGTGCCCGCGAGGACGCCCGGAAGGCCGGGCAGTCGTTTCCGGCGGCCGGTCAGCTGTCCCGGAAGCTGATCACTGAGGCGAAACGGACGGCCGAACGGTCCTGGCTGGGCGAGGTCTCCGCGGTGGTGCTCCAGCAGTCCCTGCGGGACGCCGAGATCGCGTATCGCAACTTCTTCGCCTCCCTCAAGGGCACCCGCAAGGACCCAGGACCGGGCCGCCCCGCTTCAAGTCCCGTAAGGACGCCCGGCAGTCGATCCGGTTCACCGCCAACGCCCGCCGGAGCATCACCGGCCAAGGGCGGTTGGACCTGCCGAAGATCGGCGCGGTGAAGGTGAAATGGTCCCGCACGCTGCCCGCCACCCCCACCTCCGTCACTGTCATCAAGGACGCGGCCGGCAGATTCTTCGCCCCTTCGTCATCGACACCGCCCCCGCCGTCGACCAGGCGCGGATGCCCGAGACCGACCGCACCATCGGCATCGACCTCGGCCTCACCCACTTCGCCGTCCTCTCCGACGGCACGAAGATCGACTCCCCGCGCTTCCTGCGGCGCGCGGAGAGGAAACGGAAGAAGACCCAAAAAGGAGCTGTCCCGCAAGCAGAAGGGATCAAAGAACCGGGCCAAGGCCCGCCTGAAGGTCGCCCGTGTCCACGCCACAGTCGCCGACGCACGCCGTGAGTTCCACCACCAGCTCTCCACGAAGCTGATCTCCGAGAACCAAGGGATCGCCGTGGAGGGCCTGTCGGTGGCGGGACCGGCCCGCACGAAGCCGGCCAAGTCCCTTCATGACGCGGGCTGGTCGTCGTTCGTGAGCATGCTGGAGTACAAGGCGGAACGGTACGGCCGCACCCTGGTGAAGATCGGCCGGTTCGAACCGACCTCCCAGACCTGCTCCACCTGCGGCACCGTGGATGGACCCAAACCCCTGAACGTCCGGGAGTGGACCTGTACCGCCCGCGGCACCGTCCACGACCGGGACACCAACGCCGTGATCAACGTGAGGACGGCCGCCGGACTGGCGGTACCAGCCTGCGGAGTGCCGGTAAGACCGGGAGCAATCCCGGCCCAGCGCGAAGAAACAGGAAGCCACGGATTCCCCGCCGGGAACCGTGCCGCGTAGCGGCACGGAAACCAGTAAGGGAAGACCACAATCCTCGCCGTTCACTTCAGGGCGAGGAGCAAGTCAATCGATCAGCCAGTGCCACCAGGCCCGGCAGATCGCCGAGAACTGACCGACCCTGCTTGGCCGGGCGCCCCGACAGGTGTCTGATGGTGGGTTGTGACCCCGCAGCCCAGCCCGGCCTCGCTGCCCACCTGGCGTCCGCGGCGACCTCCTCGCCCGCCTCGGCCGTACGGCTCAGGCCCGGGCGGAGTTCGAACGGGCGGCGTCGCTGACCCGGAACGGGCGGGAACGTGAGCTGTTGCTGGGGCGGGCGGCGGAGCAGTCCTGACGGCTACGCCCGGACCGGGTGCCCGATGAGCATCGCCGGTGCTCCCGCGACCCGGGTCAGGAACACCGTGGCCGCGTGCGGGCCCTGCGGCTTGACCTTCCTGCGGAGTTCCTCCGGCTCGACCGCAGAGCCCCGCTTCTTCACGGTCAGCGTGCCGACCCGCCGCTCCCGCAGCAGCGCCTTCAGCTTCTTGACGTTGAAGGGCAGGTGGTCGGTGATCTCGTAGGCGGTGGCGTACGGGGTCGGGCGCAGGGCGTCGGCCGTGACGTACGCGATGGTCGCGTCGAGCAGCCCGCCGTCGACCTCGTCGGCCACCTCGGCGACCAGGTGGGCGCGGATGACGGCGCCGTCGGGCTCGTAGAGGTAGCGGCCGGGCGGGCGGACCTCCGGGTCGGGCAGGCCGCGGGAGAGCAGGGTGCGGGGGCCCGGCAGGAGGGTCGCCCGGACCGCCCCCGGTTCGGTGCCGAACCACAGCACCGCCTCCTTGACGTCCCCGCCGTCGGAGATCCACTCGGCCTCGGCGTCCTCGGGGACCGCCTCGTGCGGGATGCCGGGGGCGATCTTCAGCGCGGCGGCACGAGGGGCCCGCCGGGCGGCGGACACCGCCCAGGACAGGGGCGGTGAGTAGGCCTCGGGGTCGAAGATCCGGCCCCGGCCGCCGCGCCGGGCGGGGTCGACGAACACGGCGTCGAAACCGGCCGTGTCCACGTCCGTGACGTCCGCCTCGCGCACCTCGACGACGCCGGCCAGGCCCAGCGCGTCGGCGTTCGCCCGCGCGGCCGCGGCCGTCTGCGGGTCCCGGTCCACGGCCAGCACCCGGATCCCGGCGCGGGCCAGCGCGATCGCGTCACCGCCGATGCCGCAGCACAGGTCGGCGACCGAGGTGATGCCCAGGCCGGCCATGCGCCGGGCCCGGTAGGCCGCCACGCTCGCCCGGGTCGACTGCTCGACCCCGTTCGGCGTGAAGAACATCCGGCCCGCGTCCTCGGCCCCGAACTTCACCACCGCCCGCTGCCGCAGCCGCGCCTGGCCCAGCGCCGCCGACACCAGCTCGGCGGGGTGTTCGCGGCGCAGCCGGGTCGCGACGGCCAGTTCCTGCGCCGGGTCGGTGTCCCGCACCTCGTCGAGGAGGGCGCGGCCTTCGGGCGTGAGGAGGGGGGCGAGGTCGTTCACCGGATCATTGTCGGCCACGGCGGCGGGCGGGAGGTGTGTGGGCCAGTCGGTGGATCGTGCGGCACCGGCCGAGGTGTCGGGCCGGGCCCGGCGGGAGGTGCCTGCGAGGATCCGGCACCATGCGAGCAGTCGTACAAAATGACAAAAGCCGGGCGTCGGGGCGGGCGTCCACGGGTGTGCGGATCGTCCTCGCCGTGCTCGGACTCGCCGTCATCGCCTCAGGCTGCGCGCAGGACGACGGCAGTGACCTGGTCGCCCCGGCCGGCGGCCAGCAGCCCCTCGACGCGCCCCCGGCCCGCGCGCTCGACTCCTACGCCACCAGGCTGCGCGCCGCGCACGCCGCCCGGACCGCCGCCGCGCACCGCTGGGACCTGCGCAAGGTCCCCCTGACCGCCCCGCCTGCTCCCGCGGAGAAGCCGAGGATCAGGACCCGCAAGGGCTTCGAGGTGGACGGCCACCGGCGGCTGAACCTCCCGCCCGTCTTCACCACGGTCCCCACCCGGAACAAGGTCGTCTTCCTCACCATCGACGACGGCGCCGAGAAGGACCGGGCGTTCCTGCGGATGATGAGCGACCTGGACGTCCCGTACACCGCCTTCCTCAGCGGCTACCTGGTCAAGGACGACACCCGCTACTTCCGCACGATGCAGTCCAGGGGGGTGGTCCTGAACAACCACACCCTCCACCACCCCAACCTGCGCGGCCTGTCGTACCGCGCGCAGAAGCGCGAGATCTGCGGCATGCAGCGCTACATGGAGAAGCGGTTCGGCAAACGCCCCGCCCTCTTCCGCCCGCCCTTCGGCAGCTACGACCGGGCTACCCTGCGCGCCGCCAAGGCCTGCGGCATCGCGTACGTACCCCTGTGGAACGAGGAGGTCTTCGCCGACCGCTGGGAGTACCGCGAGGCAAACCGGAAGCTGCGACCGGGCGACATCGTGCTCACGCACTTCCGGGGCCGCGACCAGTGGAAGGGCACGATGACCGACATGGTCCGCCGCTTCCTGAACAAGGTCACGGCCCAGGGGTACGCGGTGGGGCGGCTGGAGGACTACCTGTGAGGCGGCCGGCCGCCGCCGTGCTGTGCGCTGCCCTGCTGACCGGCTGCGCCGGGACCGCGGGGGAGCAGCCGGGCAGAGCCGACGGCCGGGCGCAGGACCCGGCACGCGCGGTGAGTGACACCCGCCGGCTGCCGCCCGTCGTGGACCACGTTCCCACCCGCGATCCGGTCGTCTTCCTCACCTACGACGACGGCGCCGAACGCGACCCCCGCTTCGTCGGCCTCGTACGCGAACGGCGGCTCCCGGTCACCATGTTCCTCACGGACAGCGTCGTGGGACCCGGCTACGGACACTTCGCCCGGCTGCGCGCGGTCGGCGCGTCCATCCAGAACCACACCCTCGACCACCCCGCCCTGCGCGGCCTGCCCTACGCCGGCCAGCGCGCCGAGATCTGCGGCCAGCAGCACAAGCTCCGCTCCCGCTTCGGCATCCACCCCCGCCTCTTCCGCCCGCCCTACGGCACCTACGACACGACGACCCTGCGCGCCGCCGCCGACTGCGGCATCACGGCGGTGGTCCTCTGGCGCGCCTCCCTGAACGCCGACGGCGCACTGTCGTACACCCGGGGCAGGCCCGGCCTGCGGGCCGGCGACATCGTCTCGGTGCCGTCCGGCGGGACCGGGGCCCTGACCCTGACGGAACGGACCGAGCGCCTGCTGCGGGAGCTCGGGGAGCGGGGGCTGCGGGTGGGGCGGCTGGAGGACCACCTGTAGAGACCAGCCGGCCGACGCGCGGACCGCAATTAGCAGTCCGCTTGACCGAGTGCTAATCACAGTCATAGTCTCGGGTCTGGCACTCCCCCCTGGAGAGTGCCAACACAGCGACGGGCAGGTCCGGCACCCGCGACGACGGATCCACCTGGTCGCCACCTCAGACAGTTAACCCCGTGAGATCTCCGAAGGGGGAGGTCGGATCGTGACGACCACCAGCTCCAAGGTTGCCATCAAGCCGCTCGAGGACCGCATTGTGGTCCAGCCGCTCGACGCCGAGCAGACCACCGCCTCTGGCCTGGTCATCCCGGACACTGCCAAGGAGAAGCCCCAGGAGGGCGTCGTCCTGGCCGTGGGCCCGGGTCGCTTCGAGGACGGCAACCGTCTTCCGCTCGACGTCTCCGTCGGCGACGTCGTGCTCTACAGCAAGTACGGCGGCACCGAGGTGAAGTACAACGGCGAGGAGTACCTCGTCCTCTCGGCCCGCGACGTGCTCGCGATCGTCGAGAAGTAATTCACCCCAGCACATTGCTTTGAACTGCGCCCCTGGCCCCCTGCGAGCGACAAGAAGCCGGGCGCCCGGGGCGCAGTTGCCGTTACCCCAGATTCCGGAAGAGGGCTCACGCTCCCATGGCGAAGATCCTGAAGTTCGACGAGGACGCCCGTCGCGCCCTCGAGCGCGGCGTCAACAAGCTTGCCGACACGGTCAAGGTGACGATCGGCCCCAAGGGCCGCAACGTCGTCATCGACAAGAAGTTCGGCGCTCCCACCATCACCAACGACGGTGTGACCATCGCCCGCGAGGTCGAGGTCGAGGACCCGTACGAGAACCTCGGTGCCCAGCTGGTCAAGGAGGTGGCGACCAAGACCAACGACATCGCGGGTGACGGTACGACCACCGCGACCGTGCTCGCCCAGGCGCTCGTGCGCGAGGGCCTCAAGAACGTCGCCGCCGGTGCTTCCCCGGCCGCCCTGAAGAAGGGCATCGACGCCGCCGTCGCCGCTGTCTCCGAGGAACTCCTCGCGACCGCCCGGCCCATCGACGAGAAGTCCGACATCGCCGCCGTCGCCGGTCTGTCCGCCCAGGACCAGCAGGTCGGCGAGCTCATCGCCGAGGCGATGGACAAGGTCGGCAAGGACGGTGTCATCACCGTCGAGGAGTCCAACACCTTCGGTCTGGAGCTGGACTTCACCGAGGGCATGGCCTTCGACAAGGGCTACCTGTCGCCGTACTTCGTGACGGACCAGGAGCGCATGGAAGCCGTCCTGGACGACCCGTACATCCTCATCACGCAGGGCAAGATCTCCGCCATCGCGGACCTCCTGCCGCTGCTGGAGAAGGTCATCCAGTCCAACGCCTCCAAGCCGCTGCTGATCATCGCCGAGGACGTCGAGGGCGAGGCCCTCTCCACTCTCGTCGTGAACAAGATCCGCGGCACCTTCAACGCCGTCGCCGTGAAGGCCCCCGGCTTCGGCGACCGCCGTAAGGCGATGCTGCAGGACCTGGCGGTCCTCACCGGCGCCACGGTCGTCTCCGAGGAGGTCGGCCTCAAGCTCGACCAGGTCGGCCTGGACGTGCTCGGCTCCGCCCGCCGCGTCACCGTCACCAAGGACGACACCACGGTCGTCGACGGCGCCGGCAACAAGGACGACGTGCAGGGCCGCGTCGCCCAGATCAAGGCCGAGATCGAGTCCACCGACTCCGACTGGGACCGCGAGAAGCTCCAGGAGCGCCTCGCGAAGCTGGCCGGCGGCGTGTGCGTCATCCGCGTGGGTGCCGCCACCGAGGTCGAGCTCAAGGAGCGCAAGCACCGTCTGGAGGACGCCATCTCCGCGACCCGCGCCGCGGTCGAGGAGGGCATCGTCTCCGGTGGCGGCTCCGCGCTGGTCCACGCCGTCAAGGTCCTCGAGGGCAACCTCGGCAAGACCGGCGACGAGGCCACGGGTGTCGCGGTCGTCCGCAAGGCCGCCGTCGAGCCGCTGCGCTGGATCGCCGAGAACGCCGGCCTGGAGGGTTACGTCATCACCTCCAAGGTCGCCGAGCTCGACAAGGGCCAGGGCTTCAACGCCGCCACCGGCGAGTACGGCGACCTGGTGAAGGCCGGCGTCATCGACCCGGTCAAGGTCACCCGCTCCGCCCTGGAGAACGCCGCCTCCATCGCCTCCCTCCTCCTCACGACCGAGACCCTGGTCGTCGAGAAGAAGGAAGAGGAGGAGCCGGCCGCTGGTGGTCACAGCCACGGCCACGCGCACTGACGCATGACGGCTGAGGGCTGACGACGTCAGCCCGCCCGAGCCCGAGCGAAGGCCCGGCACCCCGGAGACGGGGCTGCCGGGCCTTCGCCGTATGCCGGGCCTGCGCCGGTCAGGGAACCGCGCCGGGGCCGCTGACGGTCTATCCGCAGAGCAGGCGGATCACAAGGGGGCAGGGATGAACCAGGTGCTCTACGGGGAACGGTCCCGCAACCCGCTGGCGCGGACGGTGCGGCTCACCGAGGACGGACTGCGCAGGGGCGGCAGGACGACCCCGCTGGACGAGCTGAACCTCGCCGCCATGGCGGAAGCGTTCCTGCGGGGCTGCTGGCTCGGCGGCGGGGGCGCCGAACGCCCCCTGGGGACGCTGCCTCAGGGCCCGGGCGTCGTCCCGGTCACCCGCGTGACCGGCACCACCACCCCCCTGAAGGCCCGTCAGGCCGCCGACCTCGCCCACGCGCTGGGCGAACTGGCGGTGCGCAGGTGCGGTGGGCCGGACCACGTGGCCGACCTCGCCGAACGCGCGCACGCGGAGGGCGTACCGCTGTGGATCGCTCGCCGCCACGCGCCCGGCCCCGCCGGACGGGTGACCGTCGCCGTGGACCGGCGCTCGGTCCGCGTGGACGTCTGGGGCCCGCACGCTCCCGCCGTACGGCTCAGGGCACCGTACGGCTACCGCCCCGACACCGCCGACCGGGCGGGCGGCCTGGCCATGACCGTCGGTGACATCACCGCACGGCTCGAACTGCGCAAGAAGGTGCGCAAGTCCAAGAGCAAGGTCGAGATCCGCCTGCCGGACCGGCTCTGGACCCTGCGCCGCGAGCACGCCGAGAGTTCGTGGCTGCTGCGCGACGACCAGCGGGTCGCGCTGCTGACCCGCCCCTCACGGTGGCCCGGCCCCCCGCCCGGCTCGGTGCTTCTGCCGCTGGCCGACGTGCGCCACGAGAGCCCCGACCCCCTGGACGCCGTCATGGCCCACGCGGTCGCGGTGTCCTTCGGCCTCGGCGACACGACGGGCCTGGCCAGGTTCCGCGCCGTGAGCTCCCGCCGGGACACGGGTGACGACACCTGGGAGCGCCCCTGGTTCAGCAACCTCGGCAGGGACCGCGACGACAACGAACCCGGCGGCGGCGACGGCTGGGGCAGCGACGGCGGGGACGGCGGCGACGGGGGTGGAGGCGGCAGCGACGGCGGCGGTGGGGACGGAGGAGGCGGTGGTGGTGGCGACTAGGCCCGTCCGGCGGCCGTGTACCCTTCCGCGTCCTGAGACCTTCGCCCGGCGGCTCACCAGGACTTGGTGCGGTCGAACTCCGTGACGTTGATCTTCAGGTTCGGAGTCTTGAGCGTGGTGGGGGACTCGCCCGTGGCCGTCTGCCCCGGCTGTACATCGGTGGTGATCTCGGTGGAGTTGTAGAGCCGTTTGCCGTCCGGGGCCACGGCTTCCCACTCCCAGGTGTAGTCCGACTTCTGCGAACTCCGGTTCCTGATCGTCCAGGTGACCCAGATGTCCTCGAACCCGGCCTGCGAGCGGTCGTCGATCTCGAAGCTGGCGAGGTCGTCACGTTCGCTGCCCGCGGCCTCCGACCGTCCGCCCTGCGGCTCCTCGCCCTGCCCTTCGGTCTTCTCCGCGGTCGGGGTGCCCTTGTCCGGGACCGGAGCGGAGCTGTCGTCCCCGGCTGCACAACCCGCGACGACGAGTCCGCCCACCATGACCGCTGCCACACAGGCGGCCACAACACCCGGTCTTCTCATAGCCTGCCCCTTCGACGGTTTATGCCATATAAAGGCCCGTTTGAAGCAAAGTGCGCGTTGACGGCCGATGGGTGCCGGCAGGGAGGACGGAGGGCAGGCGCCTCGGCGGCCTCGTCAGCCGTCCCGGCTCAGCAGGAACCGGACCGGCTCCGCGAAGGCCGCCCGTGCCCCCTCAGCGTCCCCCAGCCGCGCGGCGAGCGTGGCCTCCGCGAGCCGCACGGGCAGTGCCTCCGCGAACTTCAGACCGCGCACGGCGTGCGGGTCCACGTCCGGCAGCGTCAGGCCCGTAGCGGCGTCCGCCACCGCCGTTCGCCACGACTGCGGGGTGACGTCGTCGCGCAGCCGGACGAAGCGGTCGTCGAGGAGCCGGTGCCGCAGGACGACCGAGGGAAGCGACACGGCCAGGGTCGCGTTCGCCCGGTGCCCGGCCCAGGTCCACCAGCGCACGTCGCTGTCGCCCCGGCGGGTGATGACGGTGCCGGCCGGATGCACCACGTCCGGATACATCTCCCGGGCCGCCGCGAGCTTCCTTGATGTCGAGTACGTCCCTCAGTGCGACCGTCTCGCCCGCGCCCCTGGCCATCAGCCGCTCCCACTCCCCACAGCACACGCCCGGCCACCCCCACGGCCGGGCCTCGTTCCGGGCCCGCACGGTGAAACCAGGGCCCCTTACGGCTCTCCTTATCCTGCCAGCCGGGGCGGGAATCCCGGTCGGGGAAGCGCGAGGCCGGCGACTCGTACCGGGTCCCTGTACCATCCGACTGGTACGGCTTTTCCGTACCAGTTCCTGGAGGAGGGGCATGTCCATCACTGCCAGCGAGGCCCGGGCCCGGCTTTTCCCGCTGATCCAGCAGGTCAACGATGACCATGAGCCCGTGGAGATCACCTCCAGGGGCGGCAACGCCATACTGATGTCGGCCGACGACTTCCGTTCCTGGCAGGAGACCGTCTACCTGCTGCGTTCGCCGGCCAATGCCGCCCACCTCATGGCGGCCGTCGCCGCGGACAAGGCCGCCGACACCCCGGTGATCACCCGGAGCATGGCGGAGCTGGAGGCCCTGGCGGAGGATGGCGAGTGAGGGACGTACGGTTCCGTCCCACCGGCTGGGAGGACCTGCTGTACTGGCAGGCCGCCGACAGGAAGCTCTTCCGCAAGCTCGTCCGCCTGATCGCCGAGATCCAGCGGGACCCTTTCACGGGGATCGGCAAACCGGAGCCGTTGAAGGGCGACCTGTCGGGCTACTGGTCACGCCGGATCGACGACGAGCACCGCCTCGTCTACCGGGCCACCGAAAAGGAAGTCGTGATCATCAAGGCCCGCTACCACTACTGACGGGACCGGGTCCTTCCCCGGCTCACCCGTGGACCGGCACGGCCGGTACCACCGCCCAGACGGTCTTGCCGGGGGCGCCTGGACGTGGGGCCGTTCCCCACTTCTCGGCCAGGGCGGTGACGAGGAGGAGCCCCCGCCCGCCGTCCTCACCGCTCCCGGCGTCCCGCGCCTCGGGCAGCCGTTCCCCCCGCGCGTCGCTCACCTCGATGCGTACGAATCCGCCGTCCTCCCGGCTGAGCCGCAGCTTGGCGTCCCGGCCGGGCACCCGCCCGTGGGTCACGGCGTTGGCGGCCAGCTCGGCCACGATCAGCTCCGCGGAGTCGTGCGCCGGGGTGCCGTACGGCCAGCCCCAGGCGTCCATCTGGCAGGAAGCGAGCCGACGGGCGAGCCGGGCGCCGCGGGGCGAGGCGGTGAAGCGGAACGAGAACACCGTCTGGTCGGCGAGCGGAAGCGGCAGCGCGGACCGCCGCGCCTGGCTGGGGGAAGTGGTCATGTCCCGAAGATCCCGTGGCAGCAGCCCTGCTCACCAGGTACGACGCCCCCACGGCGGTTGTCTGTCGGGGTGGCGGGCGACGGTGTCGGGCTTGTCGGGGCGTTTGCCGCTCACGCGGGCAGTCGGCACACTCCGTTGTCGTCCGTGACCTCGTACACGTCGATCCGCAGCAGCTCGCGGACGTGTGCCGGAACCCGCTCGACGGCCTTCACGGACGAGGACGGTACGACGAGTGCGTACCGTGTGCGGGCCTCCCGGCTCGTCATGCGGCGCAGCAGCTGCCCGTAGGCGATGTCGGCGTCGATGCCCTTCTCGCTTGTGTGGCCCTTGGCCTCGCAGATCAGCCGCTCCTCGCCGCGGACCGCTTCGAGGTCGGTCCAGCGGTCCGTGGGCTCGACCGGTGTCCACCCTTCGCCGAGCAGCCAGGCCCGGAAGACGTCGGTGACCCGGTCCTCGTCGCTGTCCCGGGCCAGGATCTTCCGCAGCGCCGCCAGGTCGGCCTTCTCGCTGCGCCGCAGTCTGCCGCGTCCGTCCGCGTCGAGGTCGGCGGACCGGACCACGACCAGCCGCAGCCCGTGGGCGGGGATCGCGGTCTCACGACGGGCGTCGTACAACGCCCGCTGCTCGCCCCGGTGGACACCGCTCACGGTGAGCCGGTCCGGCTTGTCGAAGTGCGGCACCGGCTGGTCGTGCTGGCGCTCCCGGTACTCGACCACGAGTTGGTGACCGGGCCAGTACGCGTCGACCGGCAACCTGACCTGCCGGCCCCCGGGTCGCCCAGCAGCCAGTCGAACTTGTGCTGGGTCAGGGCCTCTTCACCAAGGACCCGGTTGCACAGGCCGACCACGTACGCCTCGTCACTGTCGCCTCTCGATGCCATGGCGCGCATCCTGCCAGGCGGCACTGACAAAGGCGGATGCGCGGCCAGGCACTCCGGGCCGGTGGTTCTTCTTCGGGTGGGCTAGGACGAGTGCGGTTTCTCCAACTTGACGGCGGTGTCGTCCGCGTCATGCTGCTCAGGGATCGTGGCGGAGGACTCGTGCACTTCCACGACTTCCCCGTCTACGACCTCCCGGTCCACGATCTCCTCGTCGACGACCCGGTGCGCCGGCTTCGTCAGTTCCAGGCTGGAGAGGTGCTTCTTCAGCCTCTTGGCCATGGGCAGGTAGGTGGCGAGAGTGAGTCCGCCGGAGACGACGGCCCCGACGACGGGGATGGCCTTGGAGACGGACTTCGCGAAGGTCTGCTTCGTCATCTGAACGCCGAGGTAGCCCGCGACTTTCTTCACGATGGGGTAGATGACGCCCTGGGTGAGTGCCTTCTGGGGCAGCTTCTTGGCGACCTCCTTCGACATCATGCCCGCGACCTTCCCCACGGCGACGTTCGCCGACTGGGTGCCGAACATGACACCGAAGAAGAGCGTGAGCACTCCCTTGGTCGCGTCATCGATGTCATCGCTGTCGCCGGAGAACAGATCGGGCCAGCTGTAGAGATAGGCGAGCTTCTGCGCGATGCGCAGCATGTGGCCGAAGTACTGGGCCGTATCGGCGGGCACAGTGGCGGGAAGGGCGATGAAGCCGGGTATCCCGGCAGCCGCGGAGAGGGCACTGGCCTTGGCGGCTTCGTAGTTGATGGAGTCGTTGGCCGCTTTGTCCAGAACATCGAGAGAGATGCCTGCCGCTGCGGGGGTCTCCTCGATCGCCCTCCGGATCTCGTCCTCGGAGCAGTATCGGGCCAGCGCCTTTCGGAGGTATTCCTCCCTGTGGATACGCACACCCGGAAGCCTGGCGGCACTGGCCAGCACTGCGGAGAAGCGCGACTCCGGGTTCTCGATCTCTTTGCTCGCGGACATGGTCGGGAACCTACAGCAGCCGGGGAAGTGGTGTGGGCGGCTTGAACTACGTGACTCCGCGTAGCAACCGGACAGGGACGGGCCGCAGATTCTGCGACGACCTTCCGGTAGCCGTCCGGGCCTGTTCCCGGCTCCGTCAGACCCGTTGACCTGTGGGTGGTGAGGTGAGGCAGCGTCTGCAGAGGGTTTCGTCGCCGGTCGGCCGGAAGAGCGTCGCCTGCACGTGGTCGCCCTCGCATTCACGGAGGGCGGCGAGGCGGCTGGACGGGCGTGTGGAGGCGGGCTGTTCGGAGGTGGGAACGCTGCCGGTCGGGGTGGACGCGGGCGGCACGTCGCGGAGCAGGTAGCGCAGGAGGCCGCCGGGGCGGTGGACGGGGCTGCCGTCGTCGGGGAGGCCGCGCAGGATGTGCGTGCGGATGGCGGTGGGGGTGTGACCGGCCGTGAGCCAGCGGGAGATGAGCCGGGCCAGTTCGTCGTGCATGCCCTGGGGGATGCGGCGGAGGTCGGGGGAGAGGTGGGGGAGGGCGGTGACGAGGGCGCGGGCGGCTTCGGGGATTTCGGCTGGCTCCGGGGCGGGGTCCGGATCCGGCTTCCGTTCCGGCTCGGTGGGACGGTGGGAGGTGTCTTTCCCGGGGTCTTTCCTTGGATGACCGTCGGTGGGCCGAGGGGTCGGAGCACCGGCCGCCGGAATGCGGGGACTCGGAGCGACCTGCGGTGACACGGAGGTGGACGACGTGCCCACGGGCATCCGGGCGAGGACCTTGGCGGCCTCGTCCCCGCTCAACGGCACATTGGACACCAGCTGTTGGGTCACCCAGTGACCGCCAGCCCCCTGGACCCGCCGCTCGTGCACAAAGCCCTCCTCCTTGAGCTGCCGCTTGGCCCGCGTGAAGGCGCACGCCCCGATGCGGGCGCGCTCGGCGGTGCGCGACAACGACTCGCGCGCCCCCTCGGGGAGGGAGAGCTGCCAGGTCAGCAGCCGCACGGCGTCGGAGGACAGCCGGGGGTGCCGGATGAGGTCGTGGGAGAACTGCGTGAAGGCGCGTGGGGGCGCGATATGGTGCCGGTAAATCACGGTGGGAGCCCTTACTTCCACTGGTGGTTCAGGCCCTCGCGGACGGCTGCAACCGTCGCGGGGGCCGTCTTCGTTCCGTGCCCGGCGTGGCACGCGGAAGACGTGATGTCGAGGCGACGCTACCGCACGCTGCGTGCGTGAATGGACGCGTTGAGTGAAGAAACCTTTCGGGTGAGGGCGATCGCCCTGTCAGTAGGGCCCGCTGCCTTCGGTCCATGTCGATCACCGCACGACTGCGCGACTCGGTGAGGCTGCCGGGTGGCGGCGCACTGGTCAACAGCTTCGCACGGGAGAGCCGTGGGGACGGTTCGTGCCGCGCCCTCCTCCGGAACGGGCACGAGCTGGAGGTCTACGACCTCGGGGACTTGTTCACTCAGTCGCCGACCGGCCGCCAGGAAGCGGCTGCTCGGGTCGCGGATCGCCAGCCCCATAGGCAGAGCAACACCGCACATGCGCTCGCGCCGACCGCGAGTACGACGTAGAGACTGTCCGGTACGGGTTGCCTGCCGCCGACGGTGATGGGGGCGGTCAGCCAGAGGGAGAGAACGCTTCCCAGTGCCGCCGCCGCCAGGGTGGGCGCCAGCAGGGACCAGCTGACGATGGAACCGAAGATCCCGTTGCCGCCGGTGAGTACCGACAGCGGTGCCACCTCCCGGCCGAAGCGCAGGAATTCGCCAAGCGCGGTGAAGCCGATGGCCAGTACGGTCAGACAGGCACCCATCAGCCCGAGCAAGCGGACCCATGAACCGGACACCGCAAGATCTGTGGCGCCCATGAGCCAGCTGTTTCCCAAGGGCTCCGCGCTTGCCCGCATTCCCAGGTGTGCGCGCGCCGTCTCTTTCAGCATGGGCACCGACATGTTGTCTCCCGGTCGGGATACGGCGAGCAGGGTCAGTGACTCGTCGGCCGTCGCCCTGGCGCCGTCCACCCGGCCTTGCTGCGCGATGACTTGGCCGTTTGTCCCGCCCCCTGTCCATCGGAGCACTTCCGTGATGCGCGCATCGCGAGGCTTCCCGTCCGTGGCGGCCTCGGCCCCGGAGCAAGGCAGTTCGACGGCCTTGAGAGCCGCGCAGGAACCGGTGAGCGTGAGGGTCTCACCGTTGTTTCCGCTCGGCGCGGTCTGTTGTGCAAGCAGCAGGTGGACGTCGGCGGGAAGGGCCGCCGTGAATTCCTGCATCTGCTCCCGGTCTTCGGAGTAGGGGGAGATGGTCAGAAGTGAGGTGCCGATGCGATCCCGGGTGGCCATGGCGTTTGCCGCGTTCTCGCCCAGCAAGCCGGTCCAGAGCTGGGCCTGGGCCACGAGTCCGATCATGACGATCACGGCGGCGACGAAGCGCGCGATGACCCGGGTCTGAGCGGCCATCCTGCGTCCCGCCACCAGCATTCCCGGGCGCCCCAGCCTGTGGCCCGCGCGCGCGATCCACCCACCGGACCAGCCGGTCAGAGCGGCAATGACCGAAGGAAGCGTCGCCAGGACCCCCGCGACACCCAGTGCGTAGACGGGCAGGCGCAGGTCGTCGCCGGCGAGTTCTGATCCGCGCACCGCGAAGAGCATGGCGAACGGGAAGAGCCAGGGCAGCCAGGCCCGTTGGCGCTGGAAGCGGGACACCGGGCGCGTGGAGCTCTCTGCCGGGCGGTGGGGGTGGAACAGCACGGCCGCCATCGCCAGCGCTGCGAACGCAGCGACGCCTGCAGCCGCCAGCCATGGCACAGCACGTCGGGCGTCCTGGACGCTGAGGGTGAAATCGACCCAGGGAAACGGTACGTCGGTGACGAGGGCGGGACTGATGACGGCTGCCGCTGCGGCGAGACCGAGCAACGCGGGAACCGCTACCTCACCCACGGTGAACACCATGCGCGAGCCCGCCCCAGCGCCCAGAGCTTCGAAAAGTGCCAGCCGCTTCTCCCGGGCCGCCGAACCAATGCGCACCGCGGCCACAGCAAGGGCGACGGCGGGCAGCAGAGTGAACCCGGCCAGCCCTGCGGCGAAGACCGAGATGCCGGGGATCGACATGCTTTCGCCCAGCGAGGCAATGCCGTCCCGCGGCAGTCCGAAGGCCGCGACCGGGTGCATGTCCTGCTTGTCCAGCAGCTGCACACGGGGCCGGATGTAGGCGAAGCGTTCCTCCGGCGCCTCCAGCCCATCCACGCCGATTGTGCCGGAGAGTTTGCCGTATCGAGTCCGAATGCCTTCCCGCTCGCCTGCCTTCAGCAGAGCCGGAGACAGCACGGCCTCACTCGGCTGGGGCCAACGGGAGAGCCCTGGAGGCAATCTTCTTCAATTCCATGAAACCCTCCCCTTCCTAGACTTTTTCCCGCCCCGGAGTTGACTATCCGCCATTTGGTTCGCCAGCGTCAGTCATTGTCCCAGGCGCTGCACTCGTCAGGCCAACTGTTGATGTACTCGCACGCTTTTATCTTGAGCACGTACGACCCATAGTCGCTGGTATTGCTGTGCCCATAGCCCCTTTTCTCCCACAAAGTTCGGAGCGTTCCGGAGCTGTACAGGCGGTAGTACTGGGCCTTGACCGGGTGACCGTTCTTCGCCGTGTCCTTGATATTCGCGTAATGGTCGCCACTTGACGTCCAGGCATACGCCCCGTCGGTCGACGCATTGAACGCGAACGCAGGGGCAGACGCGGCGAACGCCGCCACCGCGAGCGCAATTACAGCGGCTCTCTTGACTCTTTGTGACATCACTTCACACTCGCTTTTGATTTCATCAGTGCATCCTTGGTCCCGGACACGACTCCATGCCGTGACACCCTCTCAGGGTGAAGGTTCCTCAACGTGGATCACGTGGAGGACGAGTAGTGCTTCACCTAAAACCGCCGCCCATCCTATTTACAACTGCGGACTGCGGAAGGCGTAGCATCAAGGCGCAGTTCACCATCAGGCATGATGTCGACCGTCACGGCCTCGATCGTGCTGCCCACAGGAGGGAAATCCACCGGATCGATCCGCTCTCCCGGTTCCGCGAGCAGCACGAGGTCGATAAACGCCTGGCACTCCGGGATATCAGGAGAGATGATATCCACATCAATTCCGAACCTACCGCGGTGCCCAGTGACAATACATCGAACCAGCTCGCGCGGCCGAAGTTCTCGCGACTCCCATTCCTGCCGCCTGTTACCCATCAGCGCAACCTTCCATCATCCGTCCACGCATCAATTCCCGGCTGATAATTCCACCAGATCACGTCATCGATCTGCTCGTTGAATCGCGGAATCTCCGACGCAGGAATAATCCACTGGAATTGCCCTGGCCTGTTGTCATGCGTGCGACGGTATCGGTCAGGGTGAAATTCCTTCAAGAAGCCGGGCTTCATGACGAACTCATGGTAGCCGTCTTCATATATTCCCTGCGCGGCGTAGCGCTCTGCCACCAAGTCACTCTCACCAAGATAGGCGGTTCCCTCGTGTATGCGCCCGTCTGAGGATTGATATGACGGGTGATTGCCCGCATTCAGCCCCCGTGCTTCGGTCGCACGGTTGCCCTTGAGAGGGGACCGGAAGAGGCTGATGGGCGGATTGCCTGCATAGACCTTGACCCTGGGCGGGAAGACGCGGATTCCCTTGAGGGCGCTCCAGGCTGGCTTGATGAAGTTACCGATGCCTCCGGTGAGGGCTCCGACGATGAGGTCGGTGGGTGTGGTGGGCTGGCATTGGGCGGTGTTGATGGCCCAGGTGAGGCCCGTGCCGATGGCGGCGTCGGTGACGGTGGCGACGGCGAGGGCGCGGCCGCCCTGGAGGCCGAGCTGGGTGGCGAGTGCGGTGCCGGCGGGGGCGAGGAAGCCGCCGATGGCACCGACGACCACGCCTTGTCCGGTCGCGGCGGCGAAGTCGCCCCAGTTCCAGTCGCCTTCATGGGTGAAGGCGTAGGCGGTGCCGCCGATGACGCCGCCGATGATTCCGCCGATGCACATCGGGCATTGCCCGGTGGGGTCGGCGAGGTTGGTGGGGTCGTTGTCGGCGTAGTTGTAGGGGGACTGGTTGGGGTTGTCGGCCGCGGCCAGCAGGGGGTCGACGCTGGTGAAGCGTTGCTGGGTGGTGTCGTAGGAGCGGGCCCGCAGCAGCATGCGGTCGGGCAGGACCGGGTCGGCGTACTGGCCGGTGTAAGTGAAGGGGCTGGCCTGACCGTCGCCGGCGGCGGTGGTCTGACCCCAGGGGGTGTAGCTGTAGGTCTGCGTCGGGGTGCCGGTGCTGTCGTAGACGCCGTCGGTGGAGCCCTGGCGGGTGTGGGTGAGGAAGTAGTCGCTTCCGTCGACCTGCATGGACTGGGGCAGGCCGGCCGGGTCGTGCTGGTACTGGCCGAGCACGGTGCCGGAGGCGTTGGTCTCGGCGGCGATCTGCGGCAGCGGGTTGTTGATGTCCCAGTAGGTGGTGCGGGCCGTGGCGCCGTTGGTGGTGGTGACGGTGCGGTTGCCATCGGCGTCGTAGAGGAAGCCGTAGGTGCCGCTGCCGAGGGTGGCGGTCTTGATCCGGCCGACGGGGTCGTAGGTGTAGGTGTCGGTGCCGTCGGTGGTCTGGTTGCCGTCGGCGTCGTATCCGTAGGCGGTGGTGGCCGTGCCGGTGACGGCCTGCTTCAGCTGGTCGGCGGCGTCGTAGTCGTACGTCGTGGTGGTGCCGTCGGTGACGGACTCGGTGATGTTACCGACCTGGTCGTAGCTGTGGGTGGTGCCGCTGGAGCCGGTCAGGCAGGAGGTGTCGGAGGTGTCGGTGCAGGTGCGGGTCAGGCGGCCGGTGTCGTCGTAGGCGTAGCGGGTCGGGTAGCCCGTCTCCTGCTGGTCGGCGGTGACGCGGCCGTTGGCGTCGTAGCTGTAGGTGTGGGTGCCCGTGGGTGTGGTGGCGGTGGCGAGGCGTCCGGCAGCGTCGAAGGTGCGGGTCTCGCTGCGGGCGGTGGTGGTGGGCAGGGCGGCGCCGGTGAGGTGGCCGGCCGCGTCGTAGGTGTATGTGACGGTCTGGTAGTTGGACCGCTGGGACTTGACCCGGTTGTTCTTGTCGTAGGTGTAGTAGGTCGAGTCGCCCTGCGGGTCGTAGCGGTACCTGAGGGTGCCGTCGGTGTTGTACAGGTACTTGAAGGGCTTGGACGCGCCCGGCGCGGTGATCGTCGCGAGCTGGTCGTCGTTGTTGTAGGTCAGCGTGCGGGTGCCGGTGGCGTCGGTGACGCCGGTGGGGCGGGAGGCGTCGTCGTAGGTGACGCCGACGCCCGGTGTGCCGTCGGAGTAGGCGACGGCGGTGGGCAGGCCGCGCGGATCGAAGGTGGTCGTGATGATCTGCCCGCGCGCGTTGGTGACCTGGTGGCGGTTGCCGTCCGGGTCGTAGCCGTAGGTGACGGTCTTGGCGAGCGGGTTGGTCAGTGAGGTGAGGCGGCCCTCGGCGTCACGGCCGTAGGTGGTGGTGTGGGTGTTGGCGTCGGTGCGGGTGGTGAGGTATCCAGCAGTGTTGTAGCCAAGGTTGGTGATGCCGCCGTCGGGCGCCGTGATCTCCACCGGGCGGTTGAGTTCGTCGTAGTCGTACAGCGTCGCCTTGTCGCGGGCGTCGGTGACTGAGGTGACATTGCCCGCGGGGTCGTAGCCGGCGCTCTGTTGGTTGCCGAGGGGGTCGGTGACCGTGGTGGGGTTGCCGGCCTTGTCGTAGCCGAAGGTCCAGGTGTACTGGGCCGGGTCGGCGCCGGTGATGTTGCCGCGCGCATCGACCATGCTGGTGCGCAGCCCGTCGCCGTCGTAGCCGTAGGTGGTGCGCTCACCTTCGGGGTGACCTGGGCGGTCAGGTTGCCGTCGTCGTCGTACTCGTAGGTGGTCTTGTAGCCGTCGTGTCCAGCCGCCGGTCTCGACGCGGCTGCGGATTAGTCCGACGAGGGCGTCGGCCTGGTCGCGGTGGTTCCAGCCGGCCCAGCCGAGCAGCAGGGAACCGTCGGCTTCTGGGGAGGCGCCGGGGTAGGAGATGAACCGCTCGTTGGGCACGTCGAGCTTGCCGCGGTTCGACCAGTAGGAGTGTTTGAGGAAGTCCGCACCGGTGTACTTCGGCGGCACCTTGATGTCGAGCCGCTTCCCGGTCCGGTCCTCCTCCCGCTGCTGCTCCCAGACCTGCTCCCACTTCGCCCGCTTGCGCAGCCCGGAGTCCTTGTAGCGGAGGGCGGCGAGGTAGGGCACGTGCTCGGCCTCGATGACGGCGGCGAGCACGGTGGCGAGAGAGGCATCATCACGTTTGCCGAGGTGATCGGCGGCGTAGAGCGCGGCAACGGCCTGCACGTGCTGGTCATGCCGAAGCTCATCGGCAAGCTGGTTGACGGTAAGCGGTCAATGAGGGCGGTGCGCGGCATCGAGAACCCTGGGGAGAGCAGCACCAGGGCGAAGCGCCCTGCTGGCGGAGGCGCCCCCCTCGTGAGCTGGGGGCCGCGCCTCGGTGACCGTCTCGCCGGGCGTGACGCGTACGACACCGACACCATCAGGTCCGTGTGGCACTCAGGAGAGAATGGACAGGGTGAGGGTGAGCAGGGCGAGTGGCCACTGCTTCGGGCTGACCGCGTGCGCCCTGGGCATCGCGGAAGTCGGCAAGATGCGCAAGACCAAGGCGGTCGTCCGGTCGGCGCCGACTTTGTACAGGGGTGCACCACGGCCTGGAAGTGGACACCACACACCGAGTCCCTGGTATGCGCCCATCGCCAGCCGTATCGGCTGACCGAGGAGCGCCGCAGGGGTCAGAGCTCCGTAGGCTCCAGCGCCCCGAGCTGCTGCATCAGCCCCAGCCGGTCGTACTGCCACCAGCCCTCGGCGATCTTCCCGTCCGGCGTGCAGCGGTGGACGGTCGTCCCGGTCATGGTGACGTCCTGCCCGGTCGGCGGGATCCCGAGGAAGTCGCCCTTGTGTCTGCCGTGGAAGGTCCACCGGGTGCAGACCCGGTCGCCCTGTGCCATCTGGTCATCGATCGTGAACGAGAAGTCGAATCCGCCGCGCCACACCTCCACCTCGCGCCGGACCGCGTCCAGCCCGATGAGGTCCTGCACATTGGCGGGATCGTGGTCGTGGTAGTCCTCGATGAACACGTCGTTGAAGGGCGGCGCGTCACCCTGGCCGGGCGCGAGCTCGAAGAACCTGCGCGCGGTGGCCGCGTACAGCTGCTCGTCCCGCACCACGTCCAGGTCCGTGAAGGTCGGCGTCTCGTCGCAGAGCGCCACCATGTCCCGGAAGATCCGGTCGGTCTCCGGCAGCCCGGAGTTCCGCATCGCCTCCTCGTACGACGGGAACTCCACGATCTCCACGATGTGCGAGGCGTCGGCCCGGTCCTTCGCCACCACACTGTGCGTCGCGGTCCGCTTCCCCTTGGTCTGCTCGACCCACCGGTCCATCAGCTGGTTCATCTCGTCGAGCCGACTGGTCCTGCATTCGATGAGCTGTACGAAGGTCATGGCCTCGCCTCCGGCCCCCCTGGGTCCGGTCGGACAGCTTCATTGTCCCAAGCGGGAGGCCCGGGTGCCTCCCGGCAGGAGCAGCCGGCCGGACCGGCCGCGTGCCCCTACTGCGGCCCGTACTTCCGGCCCGTCCTGGACGACACCGCCCCGAGCATCCCCCGTGGCACCAGCTTCACCGCCCCCATCAGCGCCTTGTACCGCGGGTCCGGAATGGACAGTGTCTTGCCACGTGCCAGATCGTGCAGCGCCGCCGCCACCAGCTTGTCCGCGTCGAGCCACATCCAGCCCGGGATGTTGTCGGTGCCCATCCCGGCCCGGTCGTGGAACTCGGTGCGCACGAACCCGGGGCAGAGCGCCATCAGCCGTACGCCGCTGCCCGCCAGGTCGCGCGCCGCGCCCTGCGTGAACTGCACGACCCAGGCCTTGGAGGCGCCGTAGGTGCCCC
This sequence comes from Streptomyces sp. NPDC057424, assembly GCF_042803315.1. NCBI lineage: Bacteria > Bacillati > Actinomycetota > Actinomycetes > Kitasatosporales > Streptomycetaceae > Streptomyces > Streptomyces sp. NPDC057424. Next base: position 24,003 of record NZ_JBHVCP010000002.1, on the reverse strand, counting down.
GGGGCACGAAGGCGGCCACCGACGCGACGTTCACGACGCCGCCGCGGCCGCGTTCCCGCATGGCCCCGGTCGCCGCCGACGTCAGCCGCAGCACCGCCTCGCAGTGCACCTTCAGCATCCGCAGCTCGTCGTCCATGGAGACGTCGAGGTAGCGGCCCTTGTTGCCGAACCCGGCGTTGTTGATCAGCAGGTCGACGGGGTTCTTGCGGTCGCCGAGACGTCCTGCCACCGCCTCGATGCCCTTGTCCTCGGCCAGGTCGGCCGTCAGCACCTCCGCCTCGATGCCGTGCCGGTCGTGCAGCTCGGTCGCCTGTTCCCGAAGCCGCGTGGTGTCGCGGGCCACCAGCACCAGGTTGTGCCCGTCGGCCGCCAGTCGCCGCGCGAACGCGGCTCCGATGCCTGCTGTCGATCCCGTAATCAGAGCCGTTGTCATGGCAGAAGGTTAGTGACCTGGACTGCGTGCATCCGCTTCCCCGTGGGGCCGTCCGTGGTGAAGGGTCGGTGGAGACAGGCGTGGTGAACGGCAGTCAGGCGCCGTACTTGTCCTTGTATTCCCGTGCCGTCCTCAGCAATTCCGGGTGCAGCGCCTCGCCCGCCGCCAGCAGCCGCGGCAGCAGTGTCCGCTCGGTCGTCACCGCCCGGAACTGCAGGGCCACGGTCACGTCGTGGCCGGGCCGGTGCACGATCTCGACGGCGTCGCCCGCGCGGATCTCGCCGGGCTCGATCACCCGCAGATACGCCCCCGGCGCGCCCCGCTGCGTGAACCGCTTCACCCAGCCCTTCTCGTCCAGATGGCCCTGGAACGTCCGGCACGGGATCCGCCCGGAGGTGACCTCCAGCACCACCTCGGGCCCCACGCGCCAGCGCTCGCCGATCAGGGCGCCGGACACGTCCAGACCGCGGGTCGTGAGGTTCTCGCCGAACGCCCCGTCGGCCAGCGGCCGGCCCAGCTCGCGCTCCCACTCGTCCATGTCCTCACGGGCCATGGCGTACACCGCCTGGTCGTTGCCGCCGTGGTGCTCCAGCTTGCACACCGCGTCCCCGGCCAGGCCGCTCCCGCCGATGCCCTTCGGCCCGGGCGCGGACACCCGCACCGGCCCGTCCACCGGCCGCTTGTCGATCCCGGTCACGCCCTCCGGGTTGTCCGTGTACGGCACAGCCTCGGCACGGCCCAGATTCACTGACAGAAGCCTCATGCCCGCACGGTAGGCGAGCGATCCCCAAAGCGTCGACGCAATATTGGGATCGGCGTCAAAGGGTCACTTATCCTCGAAGGGTGATCGAAGCTCGTCATCTCCGCGTCCTGCGCGCCGTCGCGACCACCGGTTCCTTCTCCGCCGCGGGCCGCGAGCTGGGCTGCACCCAGCCCGCCGTCAGTCAGCAGATGAAGGCCCTGGAGACCTCCGTCGGCACGCCCCTGCTGATCCGCACCGGACGGGAGATGCGCCTGACCCAGGCCGGCGAGGCCCTGGTACGGCACGCCGCCGGGATCCTCGCCGGGCTCACCGCCGCGGAGGAGGAGGTCGCCGCCATCGCCGGGCTGCGCGCGGGCCGGGTCCGGCTCGTCTCCTTCCCCAGCGGCAGCTCCACCCTCGTCCCCGCGGCCCTCGCCGCGCTGCGCGAGGCGCACCCCGGCACCCGTGTCTCCCTGGAGGAGGCCGAGCCGCCCGCTTCCGTCGGCCTGCTGCGCGAGGGCGACTGCGACGTGGCGCTCGCCTTCCGCTACGAGGGGGCGGCGGGTGCGGAGGAGTGGGACGACCTCGTCGTACGGCCGCTGCTGTCGGACCGGCTCGTCGCGCTCGTGCCGGAGCGGCACCGGCTCGCGGGCGCGGAGTCCGTCGCGATCGGCGAGCTCACCGAGGAGCCGTGGATCGCGGGCTGCCCGCGCTGCCGCGGACAGCTGGTCGAGGTGTGCGCGGCGGCCGGCTTCACGCCGCGCATCGACTTCGCCACCGACGACTATCCGGCCGTCGTCGGTCTGGTCGGCGCCGGACTGGGCGTGGCCGTGCTGCCCCAGCTGGCCGTCGAGTCGGTGCGGCCCCGGGGAGTGCGCACCGTGCGGCTCGAGCCGGCGGTGCGGCGGGAGATCGTCGCGCTCACCCTGCCCGACCTCGCGCAGGTCCCGGCCGTGGCGGCGACGCTCGGCCAGCTGGCCCGGGCCGCCCGCCGCTAGCGAGGCCCACCCGCGTCGAAAAAGCAACGGCACGCGTGCGCGTGCCCGTTCGCAGAAACGTTCCTTCAGGTGTTCGAGGCGGTGTGCCCGCCCGATGCCGACGCCGACACCAGCCGGTTGCGCGCGCGCCCCATCAGCTCTTCGCGCTCGTCCTCGGTCAGCCCGCCCCACACGCCGTACGGCTCGCGTACCGCCAGGGCGTGGGCGGCGCACTCGGCGCGTACCGGGCACCTCATGCAGACCTCTTTGGCCGAGTTCTCGCGAGCGCTCCTCGCCGCACCGCGCTCACCCTCCGGATGGAAGAAGAGCGAGCTGTCCACCCCGCGACAGGCAGCCAGCAGCTGCCAGTCCCACAGGTCCGCGTTCGGTCCGGGAAGGCGGGAGAAATCTGCCATTACGTGACCCCTTGTAGCCGTTCTGGGCGGATCCGGTGTCTACGACCGTACAACTACGATCTAAGGAGATGAAAATATGACTCATTGCGAATCTAGCTCCAGACACTGGCAAAGAGGAAGAAATGGGTCTGAATGGGGCATAGGTTGTGATGAAAGTTCGAGGGTCTGTTGTGCATGTCTGCACCGTGTCCGCCCCCTCACGTAGAGTGCCGAAGATGGCAGCCGCCCCCGTAACTCTTTCGAGTGACCGTCGTTGAGAGTGCGAGGCGGTTGAAGGAACAAGCGCTCGGGCGGGCGTCCGAGACGGTCGACCGCACAGGTGACGATTTCGTACCAGCCTGGAGGCTCAAGGTGACGCGCATCAGCTGCGGAGGGCGGTCATGACATCCGTCCTCGTCTGCGACGACTCCCCGCTTGCCCGAGAGGCGCTCCGTCGTGCGGTCGCGACCGTGCCCGGCGTAGAGCGCGTGACGACGGCGGCCAACGGCGAGGAAGTCCTCCGCCGCTGGGGGGCCGACCGCTCGGACCTGATTCTGATGGACGTACGCATGCCCGGACTGGGCGGCGTCGAGACGGTCCGGCGGCTGCTGTCCGCCGACCCCGGTGCGCGCATCATCATGCTCACCGTCGCCGAGGACCTGGACGGCGTGGCCCTCGCGGTCGCCGCCGGTGCCCGCGGCTATCTGCACAAGGACGCCTCCCGCGCGGAACTGCGCGCGACGGTGACCCAGGCCCTGGCCGACCCGACCTGGCGGCTCGCCCCGCGACGGCTGCGCTCGGCCGAGATGGGCGCCGCTCCCACGCTCACGGCGCGTGAGATCCAGGTCCTCGAAGGCATGAGCCACGGCCGCTCGAACGCGGAGATCGGCCGCGAGCTGTTCCTCTCCGAGGACACCGTCAAGACGCACGCGCGGCGCCTGTTCAAGAAGCTCGGCGCCTCGGACCGGGCCCACGCGGTGGCGCTCGGCTTCCGGTGGGGTCTGGTGCGCTAGGGAGTGTCCGCAAAGCCCCGCCCGCCCCGCGACGTCCGGCACACCCTCTCGCCGCACCGGACGGACACCCGAGTACGACCAGTACGCGGGCATCCACCCGGTACGCCGAGAGCATGCACGGGACGCCGCAGGGCCCGCCCTCACGGCGGACGACGCGACTTTGCGGACACCCCCTAGGGCCCGTCGTTCGGATCACGCCCGTCCTTCGGATCGGGTCGGCTTCGTCGCCCGCCCTCCGGCCCCGGCCGGAGGGCGGGGGCATGCGGACGTCCCCGCGCGAGCCGCACCCGCGTGGACCGGAGCCGGCGCCCGGCGCGAGCATCCCAGGGGAGCCGCCCCTGCCCGGGCGAGGCCGGGAGCCCGGGAAGGCGCAGGCGAGCACCTGCGTCCCCGGGATGATCCGAACGGCAGGGCCCAGCTGTGGTGGCGAGAGCACGGAACGCCAGGTGGACGCGGGTGGACCGGGGGCCCGCAGGGTGCCCGCTGCTCGTTTCGCCGCGGATGCCGCATCCTTGAGGGTGTGGAGTTCCTCGGGGACGAGTCGGTCGAGCGGAAGGGGAGGGCGCAGGGGATGAGTGCCGGCGCACCTGCTCATAACGCTTCGGTGCACAACAACGGGCGCGGTGCCGCGGACCCGGCGGCCGCAAGGCACCATGGACCGATGCGCGACGACGAGGCGGCCCCTGCCCAGGGCGCGATCGGTGCGCTCGTCCACCGCGCCGTCGACGGGGACGAGCAGGCGACGCACGACCTGCTCGCCCATGTCCACCCCTTGGCCCTGCGCTACTGCCGCACCCGTCTGTCCCGTCTCCCGGGCGACGCACGGCACTTCGTGGAGGACCTCGCGCAGGAGGTCTGCGTGGCGGTTCTTCTCGCGCTGCCCCGCTATCGGGACACCGGGCGCCCTTTCGAAGCGTTCGTCTTCGCCATCGCCGCGCACAAGGTCGCCGACCTGCAGCGCGCGGCGATGCGGCACCCCGGCTCCACGGCCGTCCCCTCCGACGAGATGCCCGAGCGCCCGGACGACTCCCTGGGCCCGGAGGAGCGCGCCCTGCTCAGCAGCGACGCGGAATGGGCCAAGAAACTCCTTGCCAACCTCCCCGAGAACCAGCGGGAGCTGCTGCTGCTGCGGATCGCGGTGGGGCTCACGGCCGAGGAGACCGGCCAGATGTTGGGAATGTCACCCGGCGCGGTCCGGGTGGCGCAGCACAGGGCGCTGAGCCGGCTGCGGGCGCTGGCCGAGCAGTAGCCCTGCCTGAGGAACCGCTCAGTTGAACAGGCGGTGTGCCGCTTCCGTACGAACATACGAGGCCCGGAGCCAGGCGGAACCGTGGAATGAGACAGCCACGCTTCCCGTTAGCATGGACATCCGCACCGATCAAGGCCATTTGGGGAAGGTGTCATGACTGCAAACGTCGACGGAGTGCCCGGTAAATTCGCGACACTCGGGCTGACCTACGACGACGTGCTGCTGCTGCCGGGTGCATCCGAGGTGCTCCCCAACGCGGTCGACACCTCGTCCCGCATCTCCCGCAACGTCCGGGTCAACATCCCGCTGCTCTCCGCGGCGATGGACAAGGTGACCGAGTCCCGCATGGCGATCGCGATGGCCCGCCAGGGCGGCGTCGGCGTGCTGCACCGCAACCTCTCCGTCGAGGACCAGGTCAACCAGGTCGACCTGGTGAAGCGCTCCGAGTCCGGCATGGTCACCGACCCGATCACGGTGCACCCCGACGCGACGCTGGGCGAGGCCGACGCCCTGTGCGCCAAGTTCCGCATCAGCGGCGTCCCCGTGACCGACGGCAACAAGAAGCTGCTCGGCATCGTCACCAACCGCGACATGGCCTTCGAGACCGACCGCACGCGTCAGGTGCGCGAGGTCATGACGCCGATGCCGCTGGTCACCGGCAAGGTCGGCATCTCCGGCGCCGACGCCATGGAGCTGCTGCGCCGCCACAAGATCGAGAAGCTTCCGCTGGTCGACGACGCGGGTGTCCTCAAGGGCCTCATCACGGTCAAGGACTTCGTCAAGGCCGAGCAGTACCCCAACGCGGCGAAGGACGCCGAGGGCCGGCTGCTCGTCGGTGCGGCCGTGGGCGCCAGCCCCGAGGCCCTGGAACGCGCCCAGGCGCTCGCCGGCGCCGGTGTGGACTTCCTGGTCGTCGACACCTCGCACGGCCACAACAGCAACGCGCTCAGCTGGATGGCGAAGATCAAGTCGAGCGTGGACGTCGACGTGATCGGCGGCAACGTCGCCACCCGTGACGGCGCCCAGGCGCTGATCGACGCCGGTGTCGACGGCATCAAGGTGGGTGTGGGCCCCGGCTCGATCTGCACCACCCGCGTGGTCGCCGGTATCGGTGTCCCGCAGGTCACGGCCATCTACGAGGCGTCCCTCGCGGCCCGTCCGGCGGGTATCCCGCTGATCGGCGACGGCGGCCTGCAGTACTCCGGCGACATCGGCAAGGCCCTGGCCGCCGGTGCCGACACGGTGATGCTGGGCAGCCTCCTCGCCGGTTGTGAGGAGTCCCCGGGCGAGCTGCAGTTCATCAACGGCAAGCAGTTCAAGTCGTACCGCGGCATGGGCTCGCTCGGTGCGATGCAGTCCCGCGGCCAGGCCAAGTCGTACTCCAAGGACCGCTACTTCCAGGGCGAGGTCGGCTCCGACGACAAGCTCGTGCCCGAGGGCATCGAGGGCCAGGTGCCCTACCGCGGCCCGCTGGCCAACGTGCTGCACCAGCTCGTCGGCGGCCTGCGCCAGACGATGGGCTACGTGGGAGCCGCCTCCATCGACGAGATGGAGACCAAGGGCCGCTTCGTCCGGATCACCTCCGCGGGACTCAAGGAGAGCCACCCGCACGACATCCAGATGACGGTCGAGGCGCCGAACTACAGCCGCAACAAGTAGCGGCCAGGCCTTCCGAGGGCGGCTCCGGAGCATCCGGGGCCGCCCTCGTCGTGCCCGTCGGCGATACTGGAAGACGCTGCAACGCATCAGGGAAAGGCCACAGACGTGACTGAGATCGAGATCGGGCGCGGCAAGCGCGGCCGCCGGGCGTACGCCTTCGACGACATCGCCGTCGTCCCCAGCCGCCGTACGCGGGACCCGAAGGAGGTCTCGATCGCCTGGCAGATCGACGCCTACCGCTTCGAGCTGCCCTTCCTGGCCGCCCCCATGGACTCGGTCGTCTCCCCGGCCACCGCGATCCGCATCGGCGAGCTCGGCGGCCTCGGCGTGCTGAACCTCGAGGGCTTGTGGACGCGCTACGAGGACCCGCAGCCGCTGCTCGACGAGATCGCCGGGCTGGACTCGGAGACCGCGACCCGCCGTCTGCAGGAGATCTACGCGGCTCCCATCAAGGAGGAGCTGATCGGGCAGCGCATCAAGGAGGTGCGCGACTCCGGCGTCGTCACCGCCGCCGCGCTCTCCCCGCAGCGCACCGCCCAGTTCTCCAAGGCCGTCGTGGACGCGGGCGTGGACATCTTCGTCATCCGCGGTACGACGGTCTCGGCGGAGCACGTCTCCGGCGCGCACGAGCCGCTGAACCTGAAGCAGTTCATCTACGAGCTGGACGTCCCGGTGATCGTCGGCGGCTGCGCCACGTACACGGCGGCCCTGCACCTGATGCGTACCGGCGCGGCCGGTGTGCTGGTCGGCTTCGGCGGCGGCGCGGCCCACACCACGCGCAACGTGCTCGGCATCCAGGTCCCCATGGCGACGGCCGTCGCCGACGTGGCCGCCGCGCGCCGTGACTACATGGACGAGTCGGGCGGCCGGTACGTGCACGTGATCGCGGACGGCGGTGTCGGCTGGTCCGGCGACCTGCCCAAGGCGATCGCCTGCGGCGCGGACGCGGTCATGATGGGCTCCCCGCTGGCCCGCGCGACGGACGGCCCGGGCCAGGGCCACCACTGGGGCATGGAGGCCGTGAACGAGGAACTGCCGCGCGGCAAGAAGGTCGCCCTCGGCACGGTCGGCACCCTCGAGGAGATCCTCACGGGCCCGTCCCACACGCCGGACGGCTCGATGAACCTCTTCGGTGCGCTGCGCCGCGCCATGTCCACGACCGGCTACAGCGAGCTCAAGGAGTTCCAGCGCGTCGAGGTGACGGTGGCGGACTCGCAGCACCGGCGGTAGCCGGCAGGCCTGGAAAGGGCCGGTCACCCCGGGTGGGGTGACCGGCCCTTCCGCATGCCGGGAGGCGCCTGGTCCCTCACAACCGGTGCGCCGCCCCCGTGGGCGCCGCTCCCCGCGTGTCCAGCAGCAGCTGTGCCTTCACCGACAGACCCTGGAGGTCGTACGTGCGGTGCTGCTGGAGCAGGATGGTCAGGTCCGCGTCGGCGGCTGCCTCGTAGAGGGAGTCGGCGCGGGGGATGGGGCGGTCGAGGACGCTCCAGGCGGGGACGTGGGGGTCGTGATAGCTGACCGAGGCGCCCAGTTCCATCAGGCGCAGGGCGATCTCCTGGGCGGGGGTGCCCTGCAGGTCGGCGAGGTCGGGCTTGTAGGTGACGCCGAGGAGGAGCACGCGGGCGCCCCGGGCCGACTTGCCGTGTTCGTTGAGGAGCGTGGCGGCGCGCTGGACGACGTAGCCCGGCATGCGGCTGTTGACCTCCTGGGCCAGTTCCACCATGCGCAGCCCGCGGCCGCCGCCGGTGGTCATGTCCTGGGGGACGGAGTGGCCGCCTACACCGGGCCCCGGGCGGAAGGCCTGGAAGCCGAACGGCTTGGTCTCCGCACAGCGGATGACGTCCCAGAGGTCGACACCCAGGTCGTTGCAGAGGACGGCCATCTCGTTGACGAGGGCGATGTTCACGTGCCGGTAGTTGGTCTCCAGCAACTGCACGGTCTCCGCCTCGCGGGGTCCACGCGCGCGTACCACCTTGTCGGTCAGCCGGGCGTAGAACGCGGCGGCCGATTCGGTGCAGGCCGGGGTGAGGCCGCCGATGACCTTGGGGGTGGTGGCGGGCGTGACGTCGCGGTTGCCGGGGTCGACGCGGCTGGGGGAGTACGCGAGGTGGAAGTCGCGGCCCGCGCGCAGACCGGAGCCCTCTTCGAGGAGCGGGCGCAGGAACTCCTCAGTCGTCCCCGGGTACACAGGTGACTCGAGGATCACTGTGGTGTGGGGGCGCAGGTGGGCGGCCAGGGTGCGGGCGGCTGCCTGCAGCTGGCTCAGGTCGAGCGCGCAGTCCGCTCCTGGTGGGGTCGGCGCGCAGATGACCGCGGTGCGCACCCGGCCGAGCTCGGCCGGGTCGGTGGTCGGCCGGAAGCCCCCCGAGAGCATCCGGCGCAGTTCCGCGGGGCTGAGCGAGCCCGCCTCGGGTCCGGTCCGGTAGCCGATGGTGGGGATGCCGGCGGCGACGGCGGCCTGGGCCAGGGGCAGGCCGTACGGTCCGAGTCCGATGACGGCGAGATCTGCGGGCATGGCGGCCGTCCTTCCCGATAGCCGAAGTGGGACAGGCGCGCAAGCCCTGTGGACAGGACGGGCGAGCGCAATGTCAGACTAGGAGTAAATATGACCGATATGCGGGATTGCCCGGCCGAGTTTCGGTGAGTGTTCCGTGAGCGTTGTCCACAGGCTGCGGGCCCGTGGTGGCTGAAGTCGGGCAACCCGGTCAGAATCTGGGCAGGGGGATACGGACGGGGCCCCACCCGACGGGTGCGGCCGGCGCGACCGATGAGCGGGAGGCAGCGGTGAGGACAGCGACACTCGGACCGGCGCAGCGCGCCGAGTCACTTGCATCCATGGCTGAGCGCGAGCTGGACGTGCTGGTCGTGGGTGCGGGCGTGGTCGGTGCGGGCACCGCGCTCGACGCCGTGACTCGAGGCCTGTCCACGGGCCTGGTCGAGGCGCGGGACTGGGCCTCCGGCACCTCGAGCCGGTCCAGCAAGCTCATCCACGGCGGCCTGCGCTATCTGGAGATGCTCGACTTCGCGCTCGTCCGCGAGGCCCTGAAGGAGCGCGGCCTGCTGCTGGAGCGGCTCGCCCCGCATCTGGTGAAGCCCGTGCCGTTCCTGTACCCGTTGCAGCACAAGGGCTGGGAGCGGCTGTACGCGGGTTCGGGCGTCGCCATGTACGACGCCATGTCCATGGCCCGCGGCCACGGCCGGGGCCTGCCGATGCACCGCCATCTGACGCGCTCTCACGCCCTGCGCGTGGCCCCCTGCTTGAGGAAGGACGCCCTGGTCGGGGCGTTGCAGTACTACGACGCGCAGATGGACGACGCCCGGTACGTGACGAACCTGGTGCGCACGGCGGTGGCATACGGCGCGAAGGCCGCCAACCGTGCGCGGGTGACGGGCTTCCTGCGCGAGGGCGAGCGGGTCGTCGGCGCGCGGGTGCAGGACGTCGAGGCGGGCGGCGAGTACGAGATCCGCGCCAAGCAGGTCGTCAACGCGACCGGCGTGTGGACGGACGACACCCAGGCGATGGTCGGGGAACGCGGCCAGTTCCACGTCCGGGCGTCCAAGGGCATCCACCTGGTCGTGCCGCGTGACCGGATCCACTCCACGACCGGGCTGATCCTGCGCACCGAGAAGTCGGTGCTGTTCGTCATCCCCTGGGGCCGGCACTGGATCGTCGGCACCACGGACACCGAGTGGGACCTCGACAAGGCCCACCCGGCCGCGTCCAGCGCGGACATCGACTACCTGCTGGAACACGTGAACTCGGTGCTCTCGGTGCCGCTCACGAGGGACGACGTGCAGGGCGTGTACGCGGGCCTGCGACCGCTGCTCGCGGGTGAGTCCGACGCGACCAGCAAGCTGTCGCGCGAGCACACCGTGGCGCATCCGGTGCCCGGGCTGGTCGTCGTGGCGGGCGGCAAGTACACGACGTACCGGGTCATGGCCAAGGACGCGGTGGACGCGGCGGTACACGGGCTCGACATGCGTGTCGCCGAGTGCGTCACCGAGGACGTGCCGCTGCTGGGAGCCGAGGGCTACCGGGCGCTGTGGAACGCGCGGGCGCGGATCGCCGCCCGGACCGGACTCCATGTGGTGCGGGTCGAGCACCTGCTGAACCGCTACGGGGCGATGACCGAGGAGCTTCTGGAGCTCATCGCCGCGGACCCGTCGCTGGGCGAGCCCCTGGTGGCGGCCGACGACTATCTGCGCGCCGAGATCGTGTACGCGGCCTCCCACGAGGGGGCCCGGCATCTGGACGACGTGCTGACCCGGCGCACGCGCATCTCGATCGAGACCTTCGACCGGGGTGCCCGCAGCGCGCGCGATGCCGCCGAGTTGATGGCGCCCGTGCTCGGCTGGGACAAGGACCAGATCGAGCGCGAGGTCGAGCACTACCAGAAGCGGGTGGAGGCCGAGCGGGAGTCGCAGCGGCAGCCGGACGACCTGACGGCGGACGCGGCGCGGCTGGGGGCGCCGGACATCGTGCCGTTGTAGACGCCGTGTCCCGGGCCGGGCTTGGGTCCCACTCCTGGGTCTGGGCCTGGCCTGATCCTGGGTCTGGCCCGGGGCTTCGGCTTCGGCCGGCGCGGGCTCCGGTCCCGATGTCACCCGAACGAGTGTCGGGAAGCGGGATCTTCGTTCGGAACCGGGTCGTTCTACGTGGTGCGGGGGCAGAACTCGGCGGAGAGCAACGCGGGTTCGAGGCCGGGGTCTGTGATCGCGTCCGTGTTCACGCGGAAGGTGAGGACACGCCGGCCGTCGACGCTGGCTGCGGTGCGCACGTAGCTGCCGGAGATGTGCCCGTTGTGCCCCCACACCGTCGTGCCGCACGGAAGTTTCTCGGGGAACAGCCCCATGCCGTACGCGCCGTGTGCGGCACGGGTGTCGAGCATCTCGCGCAGCCAGTGCGGGGGCAGCAGCCGGCCGCCGAGCAGGGCCGCGTAGAAGCGGTCCAGGTCCGCGAGTGTGGTCACCAGCTCTCCCGCGGCTCCGGCCACCCGCGGGTCGAGTGCGGTGACGTCGGTTCCGTCGGCGGTGTAGGCGCGGCCGTGCGGAGAGGGCAGCGAGGAGCGGGATCCGGGGAAGGAGGTGCCCGCCAGACCCAGGGGAGTGATGATGCGGCGCTCGGCCTCCGTGGCGTACGAGTCGCCGGTGACCTGCTCGATGACCATGCCGAGCAGGACGTAGTTGGTGTTCGAGTAGGAGAAGCGGCCGCGTTCGGCAGGAGGGTGCGTGAGAGCGATGTTCAGGGCCTGACGGGGTGTGACGGGTGCGGCCCCGCCGGTGTCCGTGGTGAAGTCAGGCAGGCCGCTGGTGTGGGTGAGCAGGGAGCGCAGGGTCAGCGCGCGGCCGTCGTTGCCGGCTCCTCGGACCAGGCCCGGCAGGTGCTGCTCCACCGTGTCGGACAGTGACAGCCGGTGCTCGGCGGCCAGTTGCAGCACGACCGTCGCGATGAACGACTTCGTGATGCTGCCGGCGCGGAAATGGTCCGACCGGGCGATCTCCGGCCCGGCCCCGGCATAACGGGTGGTGGTGCCCTCCCGGGCCAGCAGGGCCGCGGCCGGGGCGCCGCCCCGGGTCACCAGCAGCGGCAGCACCGCGTCGGCGGGCGGTATCGCCAGGGCGGACGAGTCGGCCGGCGGCAGACCGAGGAGGGCGCCGGCCACCGGCAGAGCCAGCAATGTCCGAAACGGCGGCATGCGGGCTCCTCCCAGGTCAGAGCCCATCATGCAAGGCCGCGTGGGGCACACCGCACCCGGGTTCCCGGAGGGCGGGCCCGCGGGCGTTCGCCAGGGGGCCCCTGGGCGCCGGGCACTTGTCGGGTGAGAGACAATGGAGGCTCTGTCAGGGCGGGTTGTATGAGGGGACGCATGTCGGAGGCGGAGCGGGCGGGCACATCTCGTCAAGACACTCGTCAGGACAACAGGGAGCGTCTCCTCGCGGAGCGTTACCGGCTGGGCAAAGTGCTCGGCCGCGGCGGCATGGGCACGGTGTGGCGGGCCGAGGACGAGACCCTCGGGCGGACGGTCGCCGTCAAGGAACTGCGGTTCCCGTCGAACATCGACGAGGAGGAGAAGCGGCGGCTGATCACGCGGACGCTGCGCGAGGCCAAGGCGATCGCGCGAATCCGCAACAAAAGCGCCGTGACGGTCTTCGACGTCGTCCAGGAGGACGACCGGCCCTGGATCGTGATGGAGCTCGTCGAGGGCAAGTCGCTCGCCGAGGTCATCCGGGAGGACGGCCTCCTCGAGCCGAAGCGTGCCGCGGAGGTCGGGCTCGCCGTGCTCGACGTGCTGCGGTCCGCCCACCGCGAGGGCATCCTGCACCGCGACGTGAAGCCGTCGAACGTGCTGATCGCCGAGGACGGCCGGGTCGTGCTCACCGACTTCGGCATCGCCCAGGTCGAGGGCGACCCGTCCATCACCTCGACCGGCATGCTCGTCGGCGCGCCCTCCTACATCTCCCCGGAGCGGGCGCGCGGGCACAAGCCGGGCCCGGCCGCCGACCTGTGGTCGCTCGGCGGACTGCTGTACGCGGCGGTGGAGGGCGCCCCGCCGTACGACAAGGGGTCGGCCATAGCCACCCTCACGGCCGTGATGACCGAACCGCTGGAGGAGCCGAAGAACGCGGGCCCGCTGAAGGACGTCATCCACGGGCTGCTCACCAAGGACCCGGCCCAGCGGCTCGACGACGCGGGTGCCCGGGCGATGCTCGACTCGGTTCTGCACGCGCCCGCGACGGCCGAGCCGGAGCCGATGGACGCGACGAAGGCCGTGCCGCTGCCGGCGCAGCCGGACAGGTCCTCGGACAAGGGCAGTTCACCGGGGTCCGGGAGCAAGCGCGGCGAGGAGGCCGGGGAGCGGTTGCGCGGGGCGCTGCGTTCCGTGCGCAAGGCCGCTGCGGGAACGGCTGCCGCGGGATCCGCCGCCGCTGCCAAGTCCGGCGCCGGCAAGGGCTCTTCCGGGTCGGCGGACACGGCCCGGCCGGAGCCGGACAGCGGCGCGGGCCGGGCCGGGGCCGCGGACGCGTCCGGGGCCCAGTCGGGCCCGGCGGTGGCTGCCGACGCCGGCGAGCGGAGCGGGCCGGAGGCGAAGACGGCGTCCGGGGGGCGGAGTTCGGGCTGGCCCGTCGTGCCGCCGCCGGACCTGCCGCCGAGGCCCGCGCCCCGGGCGCCGCTCACCGACGTGGTGCCGCGGCGGACCCTGATGATCATCGCGGTGGTCGTGGTGCTCGCCGTGATCGGCGCCGTGCTCGCCATCGCGCTCAGCGGTGACGGCGAGGGCTCTGAGGGGGCCTCCGGCGAGGGCGGCGGGAAGAGCGTCGCCACCGCGCCGAGCAGCCCCGACACCAAGGGCGACAAGAGCGACGGCACGCGCACGGATGGCGCGGAGAAGCAGCCCGGGTCGTCCGGGCCCGACGCGAACAGCACGCCGGACGACCAGTCGAGCGGTTCGACGGACGAGGGCGGCTCCGACGGGAAGGGCACCGCCGCGGAGTCGACTCACCAGGGGAACCAGGGGTACTCGATCGGTCTGCCGAAGGGGTGGAAGTACCGGTCCACGGGTGCGGCGGGCGACCGCTTCACCGGGCCCGACGGGCAGAAACTGCTCGTCGCCTGGACGTCCACGCCCAAGGGTGACCCGGTGGCGGACTGGAAGAGCCAGGAGCGCTACATGGTGCGCGCGCAGTACAAGAAGATCCGTATAGAGAAGGTGGACTACCGCGGCTGGAACACGGCCGACTGGGAGTTCACCTACACGGACGGCGGCACCGAGTACCGGACCATCGACCGGGGTTTCGTGGTCGACGACCGGCAGGGGTACGCGCTGATGTACACGGCGAAGGCGGCCGACTGGGACGGCGAGTCGCGCAAGGCGACGTGGCGGACGCTGACGAAGACCTTCGAACCCAAGTCCTGAGCATGAGGCGCCCCGGCTTTGGGGAGTCAGATCTGGGCATCCCCGCCTTGCGGGTTGCCCGCGGCACGTATCGTAAATATTTGCGGACCGTGCGCAGCCGAAACGGACCGTGGGGCGAACGGATGTGACCGACCGGGCTGCCGGGGGAGGCAACGTGGACGACTACGCGGGCCGGGTGCTCGCCGACCGCTACCGCCTGCCGCTGCCGCCGTCCGACGAGTACGAACTCACCGAGACCCGGGCCTTCGACACCTACAGCGGGCAGGAAGTCCTGGTCCGGCAGGTGCCGTTGCCCGAGGTGGTCGAGGCCGAGGTCCTCGACGCCGAGGGACTGCCCGACGGTTTCACGGCACGTGACGGTGGTGCGCGGCGGTCCGGCGCGCGCGGGGGCACCCGGCGGCCCACGGATCCGGTCGTGCGACGCGCCGTCGAGGCGGCGCAGGCCGCGGCGGCCATTCCCGACCACCCCCGACTCGACCAGGTCTTCGACGTGTTCGCCGAGGGCGGTTCGCTGTGGATCGTCAGCGAGCTGGTGGCCGCGCGCCCGTTGGCGGCGCTGCTCGCCGAGAAGCCGCTGACGCCGTACCGGGCGGCCGAGGTGGCCTCCGACGTCCTGATGGCCCTCCGGGTGCTGCATGCGCACGGCTGGGTGCACCGGAACGTCACCGCGCGGACGGTGCTCGTCTGCGACGACGGCCGGGTGATGCTGACCGGGCTGGCGGTGGGCGCGGCGGAGGAGGCGCTGTGCGGGTACGACCCGGTGCCGGAACCGGCCTTCGAGGAGTCCGGGCAGCGGCCGGGGCCGGAGGGCGGCGGAGCAGGGCCGGTCAAGGGCGCCGGCGGTCCCGGGGGGACCCGGCCGGCCGGTGGCACCGGCGGCGCGGGTGATCCCGAGGCCGCGCGGCGCGCTGCCATAGACGCCCGGGAAGCCAGGGGACTGCCCTCCGCAGGGGGCGAGACCGCGGGCGGTGGCCCGGTCGTACCGGCGCGCGGGCCGGTGGAGGAGAGCGGGGACCCGCGGGCGGCGCGTGCCGGGGCGATCGCGGCCTACCGGGCCGGCGCCCGGGCGGCCGCACGGGTGCAGGAGGCACAGCAGGGTGGGCGGGCGGCACTGCCCGGAGCCCGCCCCGCCCCGGACGGCGGGACGGCGCCCTACGGCAACGGGTCCGCACAGTCGCCGTACATCCCCGGGCAGGGCACCGCCCCCGGCGCCGTGCCGCCCGGGCGGATCGCCGACCCCTATGGTGTGGGCGGCAGTCCACGGACGACGGCATGGCATGGTGCGACGCCCCGCGGCACGACCGGAGAGGCGCGCCAGGAACAGGCGGCGCTTCCCCCGGCCCCGGACACCACGGCCCACGGCCAGCCCACCCGCTGGGGCGACCTGGTCGCCGACACGCCCGCCCCCCGGCGCGGGCCGGCCACGGCGCTGGCCGCCGAGCGGGCGCGGCAGGCGCGGATGGCCGTGGTCGGGCCCGTGACCGAGCGCTGGGCGCCGGAGCAGGCCGGACCCGTGCACGAGAACTGGCAGTTGGCCGCGCCGATCGGTCCCGCGACCGACCTCTGGGCGCTCGGCGCCCTCCTCTTCAGGGCCGTGCAGGGGCATGCGCCCTACCCGGAGGAGTCGACGGCCGAGCTGGTGCAGATGGTGTGCGCGGAGCCGCCCGCGTACGCCGAGGAGTGCGGTCCGCTGCGGCCGGTGGTGGAGTCGCTGCTCCGGCAGGACCCCACCGAGCGCCTCGACTTCGAGGAAGTGCGCGGCTGGCTGCGCTCGCTGGTGCGCTCGGCGCCCGAGCCGGAGGCGGGGGTACACGTCGTCGCGGCGCCGCCCGTGGACGCCCGCAGGCTGCCCGTCGTACGGCGCCGGGGCGAGCTCGTGCGCAGGCGGAGGGCCGGGCTGCCCGCGCACCACGGGCGGCACAAGCGGGCCAAGAAGGAGACCGGTTCGCCGCACCGCCTGGGCCGCACCCTGCTCGTGCTGGTCCTGCTCGCCATGGCCGCGGCGATCGCCTACGCCATGCTCTTCATGCCCAAGTCGGGGGCCGAGGGCGCGGACGGCTCGGACCGCACCGGCGCCGCCCGTGAGGTCAGCCAGGCGCCCGAGCCGGACGCCAGCAGCGCGCCCCGGCCCGACCAGACGTCGCCCGGGCCGGACAGGAGCCCCTCGTCGTCGGCAGGTGGCGCCGAGACGCAGACCACCGGCCCGGACGTCGCCGACGGCTTCACCCTGCGCAAGGATTCGGCGGGCTTTCAGGTCGCCGTCGCCAAGGGCTGGGAGCGCACCCCGCGAAGCGGCAGCGGCCAGGTCGTCTACTCCAAGGGCGGCTTCGAGCTCATCGTCGTGGCGGGCCGGGACAGCGCGTCGGAGTACGGCAGCGACCCGATGGCCTACCAGCGGGAGAGGGAACGCGAGTTGCAGCCGTACCGCGACTCCAGCTGGGCCACCTCCACCGGGCTGAAGACGATCGAGGTGGGCGGTCGGACCATGGCCGAGGGGCAGTTCACCTGGACCGGCGGCGACGGGGGCGAACTGTACGTCCGCAACCTCGCGATGCTGGTCGACGGGCGCTACCACGTGGTCCAGGTGCGCGGCCCGGAGTCCGAACGGGACGAGGTGACGCGGCTGTACGAGCAGGCGGCGGCGACGTACAAGGTGACGGGGTGAACGAATAGCGCGCCGCCTGTACGCCGCAGTTCACACTCTGGTCGCCTCCCGTCCCGGCAGGCCCCAACCGTCACAGTGCGGTCACCGTGCCACCCCGCTTGTTCCCTGGGTGAGGGCGGTTCCTTACGCTGACCCTGTCAAGACCATTGCGGGGCAACGTGAATCAGATGCAGGGCCTGTTCGTCGCGGGCCGCTACCGGCTGGCCGAATCCATCGGCAGTGGCGGCATGGGCCGGGTCTGGCGTGCACATGACGAGGTACTGCACCGGTCGGTCGCCATCAAGGAGCTGACGGCCGCCCTCTACGTCTCCGAGAGCGAGCAGGCGATCCTGCTGGCGCGCACCCGGGCGGAGGCCAGGGCTGCCGCGCGGATCAACCACTCGGCGGTCGTCACGGTGCACGACGTGCTGGAGCACGACGGCCGCCCGTGGATCGTGATGGAGCTGGTCGAGGGCCGCTCCCTGGCCGACGCGGTCAAGGAGGAGGGGCGCGTCGAGCCGCGCGAGGCGGCGCGCATCGGCCTCTGGGTGCTGCGCGCCCTGCGCGCCGCGCACACCGCCGGGGTCCTGCACCGCGACATCAAGCCGGGCAACGTCCTCCTCGCCCGGGACGGACGCGTGCTGCTCACGGACTTCGGCATCGCGCAGATCGAGGGCGACACGACCATCACGCGCACCGGAGAGGTCGTCGGCTCGGTCGACTACCTGGCGCCCGAGCGCGTGCGCGGCCACGACCCGGGCCCGTCCTCCGACCTGTGGGCGCTCGGCGCGACGCTCTACACGGCGGTGGAGGGCCGGTCGCCGTTCCGCCGCACCACACCGCTGACCACCATGCAGGCCGTGGTCGAGGAGGAGGCCGCCGAGTTCCGGCACGCCGGTCCGCTCGCGCCCGTCATCACCGCCCTGCTGCGCAAGGACCCGGGCACCCGGCCCGACGCGTCCGAGGCCGAGCAGATGCTCGCCGAGGCCGCGGAGGGACGGCGGCCGGACGGGGCGCAGGCGTATGTGCCGACGCGGTACGGGGGGACGACGCCGTACCGGGACGCCCACAGCGGTACGGGCACGGGGACGGCCACGCGGGGTGCGTACGGCACCGGTTCGATGGGCACCGGCTCGGGGTCGCACACCGGGACACCGCTCCCGCCGCTGGCCGGCAGCCCGGCGGCCTCCAGGACGCCCACAGCAGGCATGCCGCCCTACGGCCCCACCGCGGCCGGCCCGATGCCGACGGGCCCGCAGCCGGCCGGTTCGGGCAAGCGCCGCCGGCTGCGCACCCTCGCCCTGGTCGTCGCGCTCGCGGCCATCATCGGCGGGGGCACGGCCGTGGCGCTCCAGCAGTGGAACGAGAGCCGGGCGTCGCAGGCCGGCGGATCCGGCTCCTCGACGTCCACGGGCACGGAGCGGCCCGGGGGATCGGTTCCGGCCAGCTGGACCCGTTACGACGACCCCGCGGGGTTCAGCCTCCACCTGCCGAAGGGGTGGAAACGCAAGCCCTACGGCCCCCAGGGCGAACTCAAGCAGATCGACTACTCACCGGACGGCGGACGGCACTTCGTGCGCATCGCCATCGACACGTCACCGGACTTCGCCGACCCCTACGCGCACCAGCTCGACCTGGAGCAGCAGCTTCAGCGGCTGGTCGCGTACAAGCGGCTCGCCCTGAAGCGCAACGTCTACCGTGACCGGGACGGCGCCCTGTGGGAGTACACCTGGACCGCCCAGGCCAAGGACACGGAGTTCCCCGGCCCGCGCCGGGCCATCGAGGAGACCTACGTCGCCCGCGACGGCACCGAGTACGCGCTCTACATGTCGGCCCCCGCCGCGGACTGGGCGACGGCTCGCAAGCAGTTCACCTCGCTGCTGCAGGGCTGGCAGGAGAAGACCTCCTGAGGCGGAGGCACTGCTGACGGGGCTGTCTGTTTCAGCCACCCGCACCTCGCCGTCCCGGAGTGGTTCCGTCCGTTGGGGCATGATTGCCGTATGGGGACCGAGGGGCACAACAGGCGTGTCATCGCGGGCCGTTACCGGCTCGAGGAGAAACTCGGTCGCGGTGGCATGAGCGTGGTCTGGCGGGCGACGGACCAGCTGCTCGGCCGGAGCGTCGCCGTCAAGGAGCTCCCCTACGACGAGACGCTCTCCGCGGCTCAGGCGCGTCGGCAGCGGGACCGTACGCTGCGCGAGGCCCGTGCCGTGGCCCAGCTGAGCCACCCGCACATCATCGTCGTCCACGATGTCATCGAGGACGGCGAACGCCCCTACATCGTACTGGAGTTGATCGAGGGCGGCTCGCTCGCCGACCGCCTCGCCCACCGGGGCCCGGTAGACGCCGCCGAAGCGGCCCGCATCGGCATCGCCCTGCTCAGCGCCCTCGGTGCCGCGCACGCGGCCGGTGTGCTGCACCGTGACCTCAAGCCGGACAACGTGCTGCTGGAGAACGGCACCGACCGGGTCGTCCTCAGCGACTTCGGCATCGCCCAGGTCGCGGGCGCCCCCACGCTCACCGAGAACGGCTCCTTCGTCGGCTCGCCCGAGTACACCGCGCCCGAGCGGATGTCCGGGGTGAGGACCGGGCCCGAATCCGACCTGTGGTCGCTGGGCGTGCTGCTGTGTGCGGCCCTCAGCGGGGAGTCGCCGTTCCATCGCGACTCGCTGGGCGGCATCCTGCACGCCGTCGTCGTGGGCGATATCCAGCCACCCGCGCAGGCCGGGCCGCTCCTGCCCGTCGTACGCGGCCTGCTGGAACGCGATCCGGACCGGCGGCTGGACGCGGACCGGGCGGCGCAGATGCTCAGGGCCTTCCGCGACACGGGCCGTACACCGCCGTCGCCGCCGCCCGGTTACGCGCCGACCGTGGGGGACGTACCGCGGCGACGGCCGCAGGACTCCGCCGATCCGCGATCGCCCGTGCCGCCGGCGGACCCGCCCGGCCGGGATCGACCGGGGGAACCCTTCCTCCGGCAGCCCGCGCGGCGCGTGCTCATCGCGGTGCTGCTGGTCGCCGCGATGGCGGGGGCGGGAGTGTCCGCGGCGGCGCTGCTCAGGGAGGAGAGCACCAGGGACGGCGGTCCCACGCCGGCGAGCTCCGCGACGACGACGCCGCCGAAGACGCCGACGACCCGGCAGGTCCCCCCGAGCGCACCCGCGCCCGCCCCCTGACGGCCGGAGCCCGTACCGTCACAAAGCAGGAGAACACCACCGGCCTGAAGTCACGGGTCTGTGACCGGCTCGCGTCCTGTGTGGATCCGCGAGCGGTTGGCGCGATATGGATGAACCCATGAGCAGCAACGGGGGAGCCCGATCCGGGGCCGACGAGCCGACGAGTTTTGCACTGCAACCACCGAACCGGCAGGCGCCGATACCGGGCAACCCGTACGCGACGCCGGCCGCGTCACCCACCCGGGTCGTGCCGTCCCAGTCGGCCCAGGCGTCCGAGGATCCCGGTGCCGGGCGGCTCATAGCCGGGCGTTACCGGCTTCTGGCCAAGCTCGGACACGGTGGCATGGGCACGGTCTGGCGGGCCAAGGACGAGACGGTGGACCGGGAGGTCGCCGTCAAGGAACCCCGCGTCCCGGAGCATCTTCCCGAACGCGAACGCGCCAACGCCTTCGAGCGGATGCGCCGCGAGGCCCGTGCGGCGGCCCGGCTCGACCATCCGGCGGTGGTCGACGTGCACGACGTCGCGGTCGTGGAGGACCAGCCCTGGATCGTCATGGAGCTGGTGCGGGGCCGCTCGCTGGGCGACGCCCTGCAGGAGGGCACCCTGTCCGCGCGCGAGGCCGCCCGGATCGGCCTGGAGATCCTCGGAGCACTGGAGGCGGCGCACGCGGCGGGCATCCTGCACCGTGATGTGAAACCGGACAACGTGCTGCTCGGCCGGTACGACCGGGTCGTCCTCACGGACTTCGGCATCGCCCAGATCGAGGGCGAGACGAACCTGACCGACACCGGCGGCTTCGTCGGCTCGCCCGAGTACATCGCGCCCGAGCGCGTGCTGGGGCAGCGCCCGGGCCCGGCCAGCGACCTGTGGTCCCTCGGCGTGGTGCTGTACGCGGCAACGGAGGGCGTCTCGCCGTTCCGCCGCAGCAACACCCCCGCCACGCTCCAGTCCGTCCTCAACGCCACGCCCGCGCCGCCCGCATCCGCCCGGGGCCCGCTCGCCGAGGCCATCAACGGCCTGCTGGACAAGGACCCTGCCCGCCGCCCGAGCGCCGCGCAGGTGCGGGCCCTGCTGGAGGCGGCCGCGCACCCGCCCGCTGCCCAGCCCACGCAGGTCGGGCAGGTCACCGGCCAGGGCGCCGGCGGCCGGGGTCTCCGGCCCGGCCGCACAGCGTGGATCGGACTCGGGGCGGCGGTCGTCACGGCGGCGGTGGCGGCGTACCTGGTGATCGCGGACCCGTTCGCCGGGCCGCTGCCCGAGGGCTGGAAGATCAAGCAGGAGAAGGACCTCGCCGCGTCGCTCGCCGTCCCCGCCGACTACCAGCGGACCGTGCCCGACCGGACGTCCGACGAGGGGCACTGGGTCACGTACACCGACTGGAGCGGCGGTATCTGGATCAACCTGGCCCTGGAGAAGAAGGCGGAGGACACCGGCGGCAGCATCGCGGGCTCCGCGGCCGCCGAGATGTACGACGACGACACCCGGTTCAAGGAGCGCGGCAACTACCAACTGGACATGTCGGACGGGCCGAAGGAGACGGATCCCAAGGTGACCTCCTACAGGGACGGGAAGGCCGCCGAGAACAGGGTCGAGTACGAGACCGACGACCGAGAGAATCCGCTCCCTCGTGAGATCCGGATCTTCTACTACCGGACTCCCGGCGGCGACATGTACAAACTCACCGTCAGCTACCCGGGCAAGGGCGACTTCACCGACCGCGGACGCGAGGTGGCGAGCGCGGCGATCGCGAACCTGGACATCGCCAAGACCTGATCCCGCCGGTCCACCACCCCGGAACACGACCCGCGTCGACAAGGCGGCGCCCCGCGGGGTACTGATGAGGCATGAGCAACGACGGGGGCGGGACGACCGACGCCCAGGACCGGCTGGTCGGCGGGCGGTACCGGCTGATCGAGCGCATCGGCTCCGGCGGGACGGGCACCGTCTGGCGGGCCCACGACGAGCTCGCGCAGCGTGAAGTCGCCGTCAGACAGCCCCGGTTGCCGGGCGACCCGGACGACGAGAGCTACCGGCGGGCCGCCCACCGGCTCCACCGCGAGGCCCGGGCCGCCGCCCGCGTCGACCATCCTGCCGCCGTCACCATCCACGACGTGGTCGTCGAGGCGGAGCCGCGGGACGAACGGCCGGGCCCCGTAGGTCCCGACGAGCTCGACGCGGCCGAGGCGCTGGACGGACTTCCGTGGATCGTCATGGAGCTGGTGCCCGGCGAGTCCCTGGGCGAGACGCTGCTGCGCGGCCCGGTCGACGTGCCCGAAGCCGCCCGGATCGGCCTCGCCGTGCTCGGTGCGCTGCGTGCCGCGCACTCCGTGGGCATCGTGCACCGGGACGTGAAGCCCGCCCATGTGCTGCTCGGCCCGCACCGGCGCGTCGTCGTCACCGACTTCGGTATCGCCCAGGCGCAGGGCGAGGACCTGCTCACCGCGAGTGGGGAGTCGGCCGCCGGCTCGCTGGAGTTCGTCGCCCCCGAGCGGATGTCCGGGCGCATCGCCGGGCCCGCCTCCGACCTGTGGTCCCTGGGCGCCCTGCTGTACGCGGCCGTCGAGGGCTCGCCCCCGTTCCTGCGGACCACGCCGGAGGCCACGCTCGCCGCGGTCCTCGCTGCCGAGCCGCCCGTACCGACGCGGGCCGGCCCCCTCGGGCCGCTGATCGCACGGCTGCTGATGCCGGACCCCGAACAGCGGCCGGACGCGGAGGAGGTCGCGAAGGAGCTGGAGGCGGTGGCGGGAGCGACACCGGCCGAGGCGGCGGCGCAGGCGACCGGGCACCCACGCGGGCCCGCCGCCCGGACCGCACCACAGCCCGCCCCGGTGCCCGCCGCCGCGTCCGCTCCCGCCGCACCGTCCGGCCTCGCGTCGGTCCCCGTGCCTGCCGCACCGTCCGGCCCCGCGTCGGTCCCTGTGCCTGCCGCACCGTCCGGCCCTGCGTCCGTTCCCGTAGCCGCCGCCGGGTCCGCTCCCGTGCCTGCCGCACCGTCCGGCCCCGCGTCCGCTCCCGTGCCCGCCGCAGGGCCCGGCCCTGCGTCCGGCGCCCAGTCCGGCCCGACGCCCGTCGCCTCGCCCGGCCCCGTTCCCGCCGCCCAGTCCGGCGCTGCGTCCGGCGCACCGCGCGGCTCCGTGGAAGACCCCACACCCCCCAAACGCCGAAGCCTCCTCCGCCCCGGCCCCCTCGCTCTCCTCTCCGCGCTGCTCGCCGGTGGCATCGGGGCCGTCACCCAACTCGCCGACACCAGCAGCGCGGAGAGCGCGGGACAGGCCGCCGGTGTGACCGACGCCTGGAGCCCGCACCCCGAGCCGGACATGGCGGCCGTTCTCCACCTGCCGCCTCACTACCGCGTGCTCGACCGGACCGGCAGCGCGACCGGCCAGCCCCGGACGGTGCTCTACGGCGACGAGCGGACCAGCACCATCCAGGTCCGTCTCCTCTCCTGGGACACGGCCCCGGCCTCCCCGACGGACCAGGCCCGGAAGGCGCCGGTCGCCGGGGGAGAAACCCGGTACACCCGCACCAGCGTCCAGGGCCATGAAGCCGTCCTCGCCGACACCACGTACCGCCGGGGCGAGACCCCCAGGCGGCTCATGCGGCTGGTCGTCCGCACCAAGGACGCCCGCATGTACGAACTGTGCGTCGACATGCCCAGGGGCACAGCCGAAGAGGCGGAGGGCACGGCGGTGTTCGAGGGGGCCCGGGACCGGCTCGGGATCGTATAAGGCTGAATGAGCTTTTTCGAGCGGGCCACCGATCGGGTGACGGTCCGTGAAGCGCAACGAGCGAGGCCCC